>JAEPOK010000002.1:927500-1227500 GCA_017642935.1 Hyphomicrobiales bacterium | reverse complement strand
GATTTGGTCGGCCTTTTGCTCCATGGCGATGGCGTTGAGCGTGTCGGCAACGTCGCCATGGCGTACGATGCCGCTGGCTTTAAAACCGTCATCGGTCAGTGTCTTCACCGCTGGATCGACCACGCGTTCATGGGCGATCTGCAGTTCCTCTTCACGGCGCTTGTGGCGCTCGGCGTTTTCTTCCGCCGTTTGGAATGAGAAGGGCGACCATTCGATCACATAAACGACGACCAATTCGCAGTCGCCGATCAGTGTGGCCAGGCGTTCGGCGTAGGAAAGCGCTCTGCTCCCCGAACCCGCGCCATCCAGGCCTATTATGATTTTTGTGGGCATGCCCACCTCCCTGTTTGCAATGTGTGCAATCGGAGCGTCATGCGCACAACTAGACCGTGCAACCCCTTACTACGTAGGTCGGTATCTATACGGAAGACTTAAGGGCTTTCCCCATGGAAAGCATGACGAACCGAGGTCGTGGAACGTAGCGGCAGATGGCCTTGCCAGCTTCGCCTTGACCCCGGCGCCACACACGTGAAGGTGGTAGGTCAATCCGGGGGACACCAACGATGAAAAAAACCGTTGTCGCACGCTTAAGCGAACTGGCCGACCGCGAACCTGCCTATGCTCTGGTCGACGAGGTCGATCTTGTCGTGGTTCGGTTCGATGATGACGTCTCGGTTTTCTACGGGCGATGTTTGCACCGTGGCGCGCTGATGGCCGACGGGTTCGTCCGAGGTCAGAACCTCATCTGCGGGGTCCATGACTGGGACTACCGGCTCGACACCGGCGTGTCGGAATATGCCAATGATGAAAAGCTGCCGAAATTCTCATCCTGGATCGAAGGTGACGAGGTTTGCGCGGACGCCGATGAAATCTCCGCTTGGGCCAAGGACAACCCGCAACCGTTCAATCGTGATGCCTATCTTGGGCTCTATGCCGACACCTCGCACGGCACCGACGAGGAACCGCTCACAGGGCTCATCCAAACCTACGCCCGTGATGGTCTCTCCAAGACCGGCCACCATGGCAAGGTCGAAGCTATGGGCGTGCCGCGCGATGAGCTTCCCAGCTGGGATGACCTCCAGCTGCTGACCGCCCAATTGCACAAGCCACCGCTGCTGGACGATGATCCTGTTGGCACGGAGGTGGTCATTGGCCCCAATGCGCAAAAACCGCTAACGCTTAAAATCCCGCTCTTCGTCTCCGACATGTCGTTTGGCGCTCTGTCGGAGCCCGCAAAAATCGCCCTCGCGCGCGGCGCGGAGCTGGCCGGCACGGGCATTTGCTCCGGCGAAGGCGGAATGCTGCCGGAGGAGCAGGCGGCCAATTCGCGTTACTTTTATGAACTGGCCTCCTCTCGCTTCGGTTTCGACTGGGACAAGCTCGCCAAAGTCCAAGCCTTCCATTTCAAGGGCGGACAGGGCGCAAAAACCGGCACCGGCGGCCATCTTCCCGGGTCAAAGAATACCGGCAAGATCGCCGAAGTGCGTGACATCCCCGAGGGCGAAGATGCAATCTCGCCACCGCGCTTTCCTGAGTGGACTGATCCCTCCCAAATCAAAGCTTTCGCCGACCAGGTCCGCGACCGCACCGGCGGCATCCCAATCGGTTACAAGCTCTCCGCCCAACACATCGAAAAGGACATCGACGCAGCGCTTGAGGTCGGCGTGGACTACATCATCCTCGATGGCCGCGGCGGCGGCACGGGCGCAGCTCCCATCCTGTTCCGCGACAACATTTCGGTGCCGACCATCCCGGCCTTGGCACGGGCACGGCGGCACTTGGACCTTTTGGACCGAGGCGATGTAACGCTGGTTATCACCGGTGGCCTGCGCAAGCCAGCTGACTTCATCAAAGCCATGGCGCTCGGCGCCGACGCGGTGGCGCTTTCCAATTCGGCCATGCAGGCAATTGGCTGCATCGCCATGCGCGCCTGCCACACCAACAATTGCCCGGTTGGGATCGCGACCCAAAAGCCGCATCTGGTCAATCGCCTCATCGTGGAAAAATCAGCGCGCCAACTGACCAACTTTTTAGAAGCCTCGGTCGAGCTCATGCAGGTGATGGCGCGCGCGTGCGGTCACAATCATCTCTCAGAGTTCAATCAAGAGGATCTGACCACCTGGAAAAAGGAAATGGCCGCCCTATCGGGCGTTGCCTATGGAGGTGTGGCATGAGCGACTTGGACTGGATCAGCGTTGGCAAGGTCGACGACCTGCCGGAGGGACGGGTGAAAACCGTTTCGGCCCGCAACCTTTACCTCTGCCTGTCGCATTTCGACGGGCAATGGGCCGCGATGGACAATCATTGTCCGCACCAAGGCGGCCCGCTTGGCGAAGGCTCGATCGAGCGCGGCGTCGATGACAAATGCTGGATTCGCTGCCCCTGGCACGGCTGGGATTTTGACCCGCTGACCGGTGCGCCCCCTGGCGGTCATGAAGATAGCGGTCAAAAGACCTACCCGGTCGAGGTGCGCGACGGTGAAGTCTTTGTCGGGCTTGAGCCGGAACCAGACCACACGCGCACGGTCACCGACGCAATGGCCGAAACCATGGTCAATTGGGGCGTCAAACGCGTGTTCGGCATGGTTGGTCACTCCAATCTTGGCCTGGCCGACGCGATCCGCCGTCGCACGGCGGACGGGGACATGGCCTATATCGGCATCCGCCACGAAGGCGCGGCCGGCTTTGCTGCGTCCGCCTATGGCAAACTCACCGGCAAGCCTGCCGCCTGCCTCACCATCGCCGGACCAGGCGCGACCAACCTTCTGACCGGCATGTGGGACGCGAAGGTCGATCGTGCTCCGGTTCTCGCCCTGACGGGTCAAGTGCAAACCCAGGTGTTCGGGCCCGGCGCCTTTCAGGACATCGATCTGAAATCGGCCTTCCAGGCCGTCAGCAAATTCTCCCAGCCGGTGCTTTCCACGTCCAACCACACCGAGCTGGCGTCATTGGCCATCAAGACAGCGCTAATTGAACGCGACGTGGCGCATCTGATCTTCCCCGATGACGTCCAAACGCTGCCGAGCGACAAACCCGCTGCCTCGCCGAAAGGCAGGGTGAGCGGCCCGGTCGTCAAACCAGCCGACGAGGATGTCGAGGAAGCCTTGACGATGATCGCGTCAGCCAAACGCCCACTCATCATCATCGGTCACGGCGCTTGGGACGCGCGCGAGGGCATAATCACGCTTGCCGAAACGCTCGGCGCCCCGGTGCTCACCACCTTCAAGGGCAAAGGCCTCATCCCCGACAACCACCCCAACGCTGGCGGCGTGTTGGGACGGTCAGGCACGCCGATCGCCAGCTGGTTCATGAACGAATGCGACCTTCAGATCGTTCTTGGCGCATCCTTCTCCAACCACACCGGGATCGAACGCAGCAAACCGACCATCCAGGTGGATTTCGAACGGATGCAGCTTGGCAAGTTCCACCCGGTCACCTTACCGGTCTGGGGCGAGATTGGCGCCTTCTGTGGCGCGGTTTCAGCCAAGGCAGCAAGCAACCCCGAGGCCGACGACCAGATCGGCGAGCTTGCCGACCGCTGGCAGATGTGGCGCGAGGAGAAAAACAACCGCCTGCGCGAAGAAGGCTCAAACGGCGTGCACTCGGTGGCGATCTTCGAGGCCCTGTCGCGCGTTGCGCCGAAAGATGCTTTGATCGCCGTTGATGTTGGCAACAACACCTATTCCTTTGGTCGGTATTTCGAGACCAAGGGTCAGCACGTCATGATGTCGGGTTATCTTGGGTCAATTGGTTTTGCGTTGCCCGCCGCCATGGGCGCCTGGGCTGCCACCCAAGACTTCGAAGAATTTCGCGGCCGCAAGGTGATCTCGATATCTGGCGATGGCGGGTTTGGACAGTACGCCATGGAACTCACAACAGCAGTGAAATACGGCATGGATATCACCCATGTGCTGCTCCACAATGATGAGCTGGGCAAAATTTCAAAGGAACAGCGTTCCGGCGAATGGCCGGTTTGGGAGACGTCGCTGGTCAACCCATCTTTTGCCGCCTTCGCCAAGCTCTGCGGCGCACACGGCGCGAAGGTCACCAAGGGTGAGGATGTCGAAGCCGCGCTCGAAAAGGCCTTGGCCGTGGATGGCCCGGCCCTAGTTGAGGTGATGACGGACGCTGAGCTAGTTTAGGCGGCCTCGGCGCGTTGCGCGGCCTCAAGGAACTGATCGACATGATCGTCGGTGGTGGCAAAGCTTGCCACCAGACGGATCATGACTTCGCCTTCACCCGGTGCAATATCGGTCTCGGCGGTGTCCTTGGGCCAATCGGCAAAGATCGCACTGGCAGCCTTCAGCTTGTCGGCCATCGCCTGCGGAATGATCGCAAAAACCTCGTTGATCTCGGTCGGCGCAGCAAGACGGCAGCCTTCCAGCGCGGCCACGCCGTCTGAAAGTTTTTTTGCCATCCCATTGGCGTGAGTGGCAAGCACCTTCCAATGATCGTCGGTCAGCATGGCGAGCGCCTGCGCGGCGGCAAAGCGGTTTTTCGAAAACACCTGCCCCATGGCTTTCTGACGGTAGGTGAGATCGTCACGCAGGTCTTCGCGGAAACTCACCACCATCTCAGAGGCCCAGGCCCCGTTCTTGGTGAAGCCAAGCGAGAGTAGATCGACACCGGATTCATGGGTCAGCGCCGCCGGGGTCACATTCTGCGCCACCAGCGCGTTGGAAAAGCGCGCGCCATCCATGTGCAAAACGAGGTTGTTACGGCGTGCAATGGAGCCAATGGCAGCCACATCCATCACGCAATAGGTGGTACCAAGCTCGGTGCCCTGCGTCATCGAGACGGCGATGCCGCGTCCGCGATGCACATGTTCGCGCGGATATGTGGCAAGCGCTTCTGTTAGCTCCTTGGCATTGATGCGGCCCAGGCGACCCTGCAAGGCATGCAGCTTCATGCCGACCAACGATTCTGGCCCGGCAGCCTCATCGACCAAAATGTGCGAATCGCGGTGGGCAAACACCACGCCCCCAGGGCGAGCCACCGCACTTAAGGAAAGCATGTTGGCGGCAGAGCCCGTAGCGGTGAAAAACACATCCACATCGCGGTCAAAGAACGTGCCGAGCGCGTCGCGGGTCTGGGTCGTCAGGTCGTCCGATCCATAGGCGCTGGCGAACCCGCCCGCACAAGCAGAAAGGGCCTCAGCCACTAGTGGCGAGACCCCTGCCCAATTGTCACTTCCAAAAAACATGGCTGCTCCGTGGTTCGGTTGGCGACGGCTCTATCACCGTGGCCAATCCGAACCAAGCCGGATCAGGCTTTTTTGAACATCCGGCCAAGCAGTCCATCGACCGACAAAAGACCTGGCCCTTTGAGCACCAGATAGATCAGCGGGAAGAGCCAAAGCAGACGCTGGTCGTAAATGATCGAGTCGGGAAAACGATCAAACCAAGCGCCCGCTGTTTCGGCATCCACACCATGGAACGTCAGATCGACATAAGATTGAACGATCACGAAGCTGATCATGCCAAGGGCGGCAAGGCGGCCGAACAGGCCGATCACCAACAGCACCGGCAGAACAAACTCAGCATAGGTGCCCGCATAGACCAACACCGTCCAAGGCAGAGCGACAGCACTTTTGTCATAGCCTGCCGCTTCAATGATGGGAGGGATGATCTGTGCATAGGCGCCGGTGGAAAGCTCGAAGATGCTGCCATCGATTTTGGTCAGCGCCGCGTTCCAATAATAGCCGAACAAGGTCGCCAAAAAAACAAACCGCGCAACAAGCCCAGGCAGCCAAGCCGCCGTAAGCCAATCGATGGCGTCGGTAATGTCTTTCCAGACGGCACGCACACTGCCAATCAGGGTCGGAGAATCGGATGGAGCGGGAGGTACACTCATGGTTTCAGACTGTTCTACGGAAGCCATCGGGAACTACTCCAGCGTCTTAGTAAAAGAGGGTGTCGAATGGAAGGCGGTGAACACGCCGGCAGTGAGACAAAGCCCCAGGCTGGCTTGCAGATCGAACGCTGGGTCCGCTTGGAACCCATCTTGGGCCGCCGCCCCAAAGGGGACCCCGCGCGCGCAGGCCTTGATGAAAGCAAAATCGCCCTTGCCGATCGGCTGCGAGGAGACGTCGTAGACCGGACGCGCGATTAAGACCGCCTCGCCCTTACGCATATCGACCGTTGAACGATCCACTGGCGGCGCGACCCCATCCAGCGTTGCCTTCTCGATGGCGTAGACCGTGGCAATAGGAAAGCGTGAGGACACGAGCCGCACCGCTGGATGCACCATCAAGGTGCCGGCCGACAGGATCTCCGGATCGACACCGCCAAGTATTGCGCCATCAAAAACCGGCGCATCAATGGCATGATAGGCCTCGATACGGCGGCGTTCGAGCAACGCTACATCGCCCAAAA
Organism: Hyphomicrobiales bacterium; assembly: GCA_017642935.1. Classification (NCBI taxonomy): domain Bacteria; kingdom Pseudomonadati; phylum Pseudomonadota; class Alphaproteobacteria; order Hyphomicrobiales; species Hyphomicrobiales bacterium. Next base: position 1,221,127 of record JAEPOK010000002.1, on the reverse strand, counting down.
AGGGCCGAGCCTTTGTCGCGGGATGTTGCGCGAGGTAGCCCGGAAAATCGCCACCATAGCTGGAGAGCACAGCAGTTTTTGGCGGGTGGGCGCGCACGAAATCGGCCATCAGAGCCCGCTGCAACCCTTCGCCCAACAATAGCGACGTGACAGGAAAGGCACCCTTCAGCGCGTCGGCTAGACTGGCCACCACATTGTTGCGGTAGACGTTGAAGGCTTCCAAAGGGTCCGCGCCATTGGCACGACCAATACCGTCAGGAACAGGCTTGTCCGGATCGAGCACCGCAGCGGCGAAATCACCATGATGGTGCTGGCGCGCACTCATCTCAAGCAACATGGCGGCAACCCAGAATCGGGTCGTTCCTGCAAAGGATCGCCTGCGCCTGCGCTGCCTCATGGGCGAGCACATTGAAAGCGGGCACGTCATTGTCCCACTCGACGAGCGTTGGCCGGGGCCCAATGCGTTTGATCAGTTGTTCATAAAGCGCCCAGACAGGATCGGAGACGGCGCGGTCATGCGCATCGATCAGCAACTGCGCGCCATCGCTCAAAGTGACCGACGCGTGACCCGCCAGGTGGATTTCACCGACATGACCGACGGGAAAATCAGCCAGATAGTCTTCAGCGGAGGTTTGGTGGTTGGTGGCCGACACAAACACATTGTTGACGTCGAGCAGCAGACCACAGCCAGTGCGCTTGGCGATCGCTTTGAGAAAATCAGTCTCGCTCATCTGCGAACCCTCAAACACCACATAGGTGGAGGGGTTCTCAAGCAAGATGGTGCGGCCCAGCGCCTCCTGCACCTCGTCGATATGATCGCAGACAAGGTCCAGCGTCGCTTGGGTGTAGGGCAAGGGCAGAAGGTCGTTGAGATAGCCTTCATCATGGCTCGACCAGGCCAGATGTTCGGAGAAAAGGTCCGGTTCGTAGCGTTCGTTGAGCGCAGCGAGCCGCGCCAGATGCTCTTTATCGAGCGCACGTTCACCACCAATGGACAGGCCAACGCCGTGCAACGACAGGCCAAGGCGCTCGCGCAGATCAGTCAGCAGGCGATGCGGCATGCCGCCCTCGCCCATGTAGTTTTCAGGGTGAACTTCGAACCACGCCACGTCGTGATCGCCGCTGAACACCTCTTCGGCATGCTCATGCTTGAACCCGACACCGGCAAGGGCATCAGTGATCATCGGTTGCGAGGGCGGGGCGAGCGTAATGCGGGACATGGGTCAGCCTGGGGTGTGGGTGTTGGTCCGGATGGCGGGATACGGGCGATATGCCGCCATCCGGTAGGCGATCTGGGGACCTAAGCGTTAGGCCGGCAGATCGCGGTCCAGTTCTTCAAGCGAACCCATACGGCCGTCCGGCAGGTAAAGGTCGTCGTCCATCATGGAAGCCGAGCCGTACTGTTCGCAGGTGCCAGCGTCGACGAAGGTCCAGGCATTGCCCTGGTAGTCAACGGTGGAAGTGCCAGCGCATGTGGTGCCTGGGCCAGCGGCGCAGTCGTTGGCGCCGGCCAGCGAAATGCCATAGCATTTTTCCTGGCCCTGGGCGTGGGCAGGGACAACAGCAGTGACAGAAGCAGCAACACCAGCAACGGCAGCGGCGATGACGGCGGTGTTCACAGCGCGACGTGAAATGCTCATAGAGAAGGTCCTTTCAAGACACTTATGTGGGCGGTGCGAAGCATGGGCGGCACCGGTGTGAGAGTTGGGGGGAGAAGACATGTTCGCTTCTCGTCCCAAGTGATGACGGACCAGCCGATAAAGAGGAAATGACAAAGGAAGGAAGTTTCACGCACCCGAAACTCACGCCGGGGTGCGCGAGCGTGATGTTCGATCACGCCGCCGTGAACAGGCGTCTTTGAAACAATATTTCAGTCCAATGGAATTTCCTTTCAATTTCACCCTCAAAACCTCGCCTTTTCGTGCGAATGCGCCAATTTGCGGGTTGAGCGGCTGTTCACTTTCTGGCAAACAGCCGTGGAAAGGTCAGCGATGTTGTCCTAATTTTTGGACATATCGGACCTCGCGGCACCCCCGGTCATGCGACCAGGTTGGCCGCGACCCTCCGCGCTTGACGCTGCCCGCTTGGCGGGTCATGTCACGGCGGAGCTACGCCAGGGCAGGCGCCCTGGTCCTGAAGAAGATGGCCCTGCGCCATCGCAGCGATGAAAGCCTTCTGCCCTTGGCCGAAACGTGGCCAGCGGTGGTGGCACAACAAACACACGGTTGGCGCAGACCAACGAGCCGCACACTGGTGCGACCCGGCCTGTGACCTACGCTTCTGGCCATTTTGCTCTTTTTGAGAGCCAGAATGGCAGCACACGGCGTCTAACGGCGTGAAGAGGGAAGGAAGAGACCCATGACGAACCATCAAGGGCCAAACCCGGCGACGCAGTCCAACAGCTGGACACTGATTGATACGCGCGCCGCCAAACCGACCTCCACCGCTGCCACCAAAACCGAGTTGCGCGCGCAGGCGTCTGAGTTGGGCTTGTACCGTCCAACGCACGAGAAAGATGCCTGTGGCGTTGGCTTCATTGCCAACATGAAGGGCGAAAACTCCCACCGCATCGTGCGCGACGGCCTGCAAATTCTGGTCAACCTGACCCACCGTGGTGCCGTTGGCGCGGACCCGCTGATGGGCGATGGCGCCGGCATGCTGTTGCAGAAGCCCGACGCGTTCTTCCGCGAAGAGATGACCGCGCAGGGCGTGGAACTGCCAGCCAATGAAGACTATGCCGTCGGCTTCCTCTTCATGCCGCAGGATAATGAACTGCGCGCCCGATGCGAAGAGGTTGTGGAATCGGTCATCGCCGCAGAGGGCCAGGTGCTGCTCGGCTGGCGTGATGTGCCTGTCGACAACTCATCCCTATCCCAGGCGCCTGAAATCCAGGCCTCCGAGCCCGTCCACCGTCAGGTCTTCATCGGCCGTGGCGACACCACGCCGGACGGTGATGATTTTGAACGCCGACTTTTCATCCTGCGCAAGGTGATTTCCAACACCATCTATGGCGGCATCGCGTCCGGCGAGCAGTTCTACATCGTTTCGTTGTCGTCGCGCACGATCGTCTACAAGGGCATGTTCCTGGCCTATCAGCTGGGCGCCTATTTCAACGATTTGACCGACGAGCGCTTCACCTCGTCGCTCGCTCTGGTGCATCAGCGCTTCTCGACCAACACCTTCCCGTCCTGGAAGCTTGCCCACCCCTACCGGATGGTGGCGCACAATGGTGAGATCAACACGCTGCGTGGCAACGTCAATTGGATGGCGGCGCGCCAGGCCTCGGTGGACTCCGAGCTTTTCGGCAACGACATCTCCAAGCTCTGGCCGATCTCTTATGAGGGCCAGTCGGACACTGCTTGCTTCGACAACGCGCTGGAATTCCTCTTCATGGGCGGCTACCCGATGCACCACGCCGTCATGATGCTGGTGCCGGAGGCCTGGTCCGGCAACAAGGTGATGGATGAGGAGCGCAAGGCGTTCTACGAGTACCATGCCGCGCTGATGGAGCCGTGGGACGGACCGGCGGCGGTTGCCTTTACCGATGGCCGCATGATCGGCGCGACGCTTGACCGCAACGGCCTGCGCCCGGCGCGCTATCTCGTCACCGATGATGGCGACATCCTTATGGCGTCCGAAGCCGGTACCCTTGAGGTGCCCGAAGAGAAGATCGTTGAGAAATGGCGGCTCCAGCCAGGCAAAATGCTGCTCGTCGATCTGGAAGGCCAGCGCATCATTTCCGATGAAGACATCAAGCATGAACTCGCGACCGCCAATCCCTATGCCGATTGGGTGGAAAAATCGCAGGTTGTGCTGGAGGATCTGAAGCCCGTGGAAGCGCGTCCATCGCGCGCCGACGTGTCGCTGCTCGACCGTCAACAGGCCTTTGGTTACACGCAGGAAGACTTGAAAATCCTGCTCGCGCCGATGGCGATCACCGGCCAGGAAGCGCTCGGCTCCATGGGTACCGACACGCCGCTGTCGGCGCTGTCTGACAAATCCAAGCTGCTTTACACCTATTTCAAGCAGAACTTCGCGCAGGTCACCAACCCGCCGATCGATCCGATCCGCGAAGAGCTGGTGATGAGCCTTGTGTCCTTTATCGGCCCACGCCCGAACCTGTTCGACTTGGAGGGTCTCTCGCGTCGCAAGCGGTTGGAAGTGCGCCAGCCGATCCTCACCAATGAGGATTTGGAAAAGATCCGCTCCATCTCGCTGTACGAAGACCGGTTCGAAACCAAGACCCTCAACATGACCTATGAGGCTTCGCGCGGCGCGGCTGGCATGCGCGAAGCACTGACTATGCTCTGTGAGCGCGCGGAGGCCGCGGTGCGCGGCAGCTACAACATCATTATCCTGTCCGACCGGATGGTCGGCCCCGATCGCATTCCGATGCCGGCCCTACTGGCGACAGCGGCCGTCCACAACCATCTCATCCGCAAGGGCCTGCGCACCTCGGTCGGTCTGGTGGTGGAAACCGGCGAAGCGCGCGAAGTGCATCACTTTGCTTGCCTCGCAGGCTATGGCGCAGAAGCGATCAACCCCTATTTAGCCTTCGAGACGCTCGCCGACATGCACGCCAAAGAGCTCTTTCCCGACGTCGTCGATAAGTACGAGGTGGTCGAGCGCTACATCAAATCGATCGGTAAGGGCCTTCTGAAGGTGATGTCCAAAATGGGCATCTCGACCTACCAGTCCTATTGCGGCGCGCAGATTTTCGACGCGGTTGGCCTGGGTCAGGCCTTCATCGACGAGTTCTTCTTCGGCACCGCTTCGATGGTTGGTGGCGTCGGCCTGCCGGAGATCGCGCGTGAAACGGTGGAGCGCCATACCGACGCCTTCTCCAACGATCCGGTGCTCGCTACAAACCTGGCCGTCGGCGGCGAGTACATGTTCCGCCAGCGCGGCGAGGATCACATGTGGACGCCCGACATCGTGGCGACCATGCAGCATGCGGTGCGCGGCAATGTCCCGGAGAAGTGGGCCGAATACGCCCGCGAGGTGAACGAAGAAAACGGTCGCTTCACTATGCGCGGCCAGTTCCGCATCAAGAACGCGGACGAAATCGGCACCACACCGATCGCACTTGATGAGGTAGAGTCGGCCGAAGACATCGTGAAGCGCTTCTCAACCGGCGCCATGTCGTTTGGCTCCATCAGTCGCGAAGCGCATGAGACCTTGGCGCTGGCGATGAACGCCATTGGCGGCAAGTCGAACACCGGCGAAGGCGGCGAGGAAGTGGAACGCTTCACGCCCCTGCCCGACGGCCGCTCGAAACGCTCGGCGATCAAGCAGGTCGCCTCCGGCCGCTTTGGCGTTACGACCGAATACCTGGTCAACGCCGACATGATCCAGATTAAGGTCGCCCAAGGCGCCAAGCCCGGCGAAGGCGGTCAGCTTCCTGGCCACAAGGTGGATGCGGTGATCGCCAAGGTGCGCCACTCGACGCCGGGCGTCGGGCTTATCTCGCCACCGCCGCACCATGACATCTATTCGATCGAAGATCTGGCGCAGCTGATCTACGATCTGAAGAACACCAACCCCGCCGCTGACATCTCGGTGAAGCTGGTGTCCGAAGTGGGCGTCGGCACCGTTGCAGCAGGCGTTGCCAAGGCGCGTGCCGATCACATCACCATTTCTGGCTTTGAGGGCGGCACGGGCGCCTCACCGCTGACCTCGATCAAGCATGCCGGTGCACCGTGGGAGCTCGGCCTTGCCGAAACCCAGCAGACGCTGATCACCAACGGCCTGCGCTCGCGTATCGCCTTGCAGGTCGATGGCGGATTGCGCACAGGTCGCGACGTGGTCATCGGCGCGCTGCTTGGCGCCGACGAGTTCGGTTTCTCCACTGCGCCACTGATCGCCGCGGGTTGCATCATGATGCGCAAGTGCCACCTCAACACCTGCCCGGTCGGCATCGCGACACAAGACCCGGTTTTGCGCAAGCGCTTCAAGGGCACGCCGGAGCATGTGATCAACTTCTTCTTCTTCGTCGCCGAAGAGGTCCGCGCCATGATGGCCGAGCTTGGCATCACCAAGTTCGACGATCTGATCGGCCGGTCCGACTGGCTCGACAAGGAAGCGGCGATTGACCACTGGAAGGCCCAGGGCCTCGACTTCACACGTCTGTTCTGGAAGCCGGACGCCGGGCCGGACGACATTCGCTGGACGCAGCTTCAGAAGCATCCGATCGACGATGTGCTTGACCGCAAATTGATCGAACTGGCGCAGCCAGCACTTGAGTCTAAGACGCCGGTGCAGATCGATCTGCCGGTCAAGAATGTCGACCGTTCCGTTGGCGCCATGCTTTCCGGTGAAGTCGCCAAGCGCTACGGCTATAAAGGCCTGCCCGACGACACCATCGCCATCAAGCTTACCGGTACCGCCGGGCAAAGCTTCGGCGCGTTTGTCGCCAACGGCGTCACCATCGATCTGGTCGGCGACGGCAACGACTATGTCGGCAAGGGCCTTTGCGGCGGCCGCCTGATCGTTCGCCCACCGGAAGACACCAAGATCACGCCGGACAAGTCGATCATCATCGGCAACACCGCGCTTTATGGCGCGATCAAAGGCGAATGCTACTTCCAAGGCATCGCAGGCGAGCGTTTCGGCGTGCGCAACTCAGGCGCCGTTGCGGTGGTCGAAGGCTGCGGCGACCATGGCTGCGAATACATGACTGGCGGCGTCATCGTCGTCCTCGGCGAAACAGGTCGCAACTTTGCAGCCGGTATGTCAGGCGGCATCGCCTACGTGCTCGATGAACATAAGCTGTTTGCCGCACGCTGTAACCTTGCCATGGTTGAGCTGGAACCGGTGCCAGAAGAAGATGATCTGATGGAAAAGCTGCACCACCATGGCGGCGATCTGGAGAGCAAGGGTCGTGTGGACCTCTCCTCCGACATGACCCGCTTTGATGATGAGCGCCTGTTCCAGCTTGTCACCAACCACGCCCGCTACACTGGCTCGGCCCGCGCACAGAAGATCCTGGAGGATTGGGAACACTATCGCCCGATGTTCGTGAAGGTGATGCCGGTGGAATACCGACGTGCACTGGAAGAGATGGAAGCCATGCAACTGCAAGGCGTGGCAGCAGAGTGAGTCGATCGACCATGCAGCCAATACCACTAACAGTGCCGGTTGTTTTGGCGTCACTTCCAACACTGGGCGTTGTATACGCGTCAGGGTACTTTTTTGCGCTCAATCAAACAATTCAGAACCAATTCGAAATTCGGAGTGGCTTTCTCACTATTCAAGATTTTCTCCTAATTGGACTAAACTCATCTGTCTTTATTTCTATAAATCTGTTTTTTTGTTCGACCGTTTATATTGCTGCATTAAGAAGCAAATATGGCATCAGCAAAGAATATTATTTTTTAGTTCTAGTAACATTTCTGATAGTAGTTTTTTTCACTGCCGTAGAAAGCCAAGGAGATAAATTCATTTTTGGATCGTCAGGGTCTTGGATGATGTTGGTTGGAACTATTGTGATGATTGCAACACCGATTTGTTTTGGCTTGGCTCTCCGAGGAACCGAAGGACCAAAAGCAGCTTACGGATTCATAGGCACTGGAATTCTGGTTATCTCCCTGGCCGGAACAGTAATCGGAGTTCGAGAAGCCCAGGTTTTTTTAAACGAAAACAATGACCTAAGGATCACAATGCTGAATGCGGAATCCCAGAGGATCTGCGATAGCATTTTCATAAACCGAGACTGGACTCTGTGCAGAAATGAGCATGGTGTGGACTTGATCGACTCCTCGTCAATTTTATCGGTAGTAAGGAACACTGATGGGTAAAGTCACTGGCTTTCTGGAAATCGACCGCCAGGATTCAAAGTATCAGCCAGCGGGCGATCGCATCCGGCATTTCAAGGAGTTCACGCTCCCCATGTCGGAAGCCGACGTCAAGAAACAGGCTGCACGGTGCATGGACTGCGGCATCCCTTATTGCCACGGCCCCACCGGCTGTCCGGTGAACAACCAGATCCCTGACTGGAACGATCTGGTCTACCAGGGCGACTGGGAAAGTGCGATCCGCGATCTGCACTCCACCAACAACTTCCCCGAATTTACCGGCCGCATCTGCCCGGCGCCGTGCGAAGAAGCTTGTGTGCTGAACCTGGAGAACACGCCGGTCGCCATCAAGACGGTCGAACAGGCGATTGCCGACAAGGCATTTGAGAATGGTTGGGTTGTGCCTGAGCCGCCCGAAACCAAGACCGGCAAATCCATCGCCGTCATCGGGTCTGGCCCCGCCGGCATGGCGGCTGCCCAGCAGCTCGCCCGCGTCGGCCACGATGTGCATGTTTATGAGCGCGAGCCCGATGCTGGCGGTCTGATGCGCTACGGCATTCCCGACTTCAAAATGGAAAAAATTCACATCCAGCGGCGCGTAGATCAGATGGAAGCCGAAGGCGTCACCTTCCATTACAACGCCTCGATTGGCGACGACAGCCGCGGTAAGAGCATCCCGCCAAGCGAGCTAATGGAGAAGCATGACGCCGTGCTCATCGCTGCCGGCGCCGAGCATCCGCGCGATCCGGAACTACCGGGCATGGACCTCACCGGCTGTCATTATGCGATGCCCTATCTGGTGCAGCAGAACCGCCGGGTAAACAAAGAAAAGACGATCCCAGAACCGCCGATCCACGCTGCTGGCAAGCACGTCGTGGTGATCGGTGGTGGTGACACGGCGTCGGACTGCATCGGCACCTCGATCCGCCAGGGCTGCTTATCGGTGACACAGCTCGACATCCGCCCAATTCCGCCGGTGCTTGAGGACAAGCTTTCCGTCTGGCCCTATTGGCCGACCAAGTTCCGCACATCCTCGTCACAGGCCGAGGGCGCAGAGCGCGAATTCTCCGCCGCCACACTGGGCATTAAGGGCGACGAAGACGGCAAAGTGGTGGGTGTGGAATGCGCCCGCGTGGATGAAAAGCGCGTCCCGATCGCCGGGACCGAGTTTGTGCTCCGCGCTGATCTGGTGTTGATCGCCATTGGCTTCTCCGGCCCGAAAAAGAACGGCATTGCCGATGCGTTCGGCGCCGAGCTTGCCCGTGACCGCCGGCAAAACATCTTGGCCAATGACGACGACTACAAGACATCGATCGATGGCTTGTATGTTGCTGGCGATATCCGCCGCGGTCAATCGCTGGTGGTCTGGGCGATCCGTGAAGGTCGTCAGGCCGCGCGCGCCATCGACCTTGACCTGATGGGCGAGACGACGCTGCCGCGCTAGTCGCCGGTCAGTCGGCTAGCTATCAGGGCTTTCCGGCCAGGCGAAATTGTCGGCGCGCCCTTCCGGCGCTGGCAACGCTGCCCCTCGCAGAAGCCGCTCGCGTGTCTCTGGTTCTTCCGGCAAAACCTCGCTCGGGCTTCGGGCGAGCGTGGCCGTTGGATCGGCAAACCCTGACGTCATCAGGATAACCGGGCCAATCCCATCAGCTGACAGATTGCTACCCTCAAACACCACCGACGAGACTTCCGGCTCGGGGCCAATCTGGCCATCGCGGGGTACGAACCGTTCGACAAAATGCGCGAATTTCTCGCGTCCCGCACGGTTGAAAAAGATGCCGTCGGACCGCCGCAGGTTCTCTACCTGACCAGCCATGTTCGGCCCGGCGCGGGTGTAGTTTCCCGCTAGGTCGGCAAACCCGGAATAGACGCTCACGAACCGCGCCCGCGTCGGCGCCACGGCCTCTTCGATCACCTGATTGATCAGCCGGATATCTTCATTCAGCGCCGGATCGCCCATCGGCGGCAAGCCGACAAAGATCACCGGATGCCCCTCGGTCACCAAGGTCAGCGCGAAGCTCGACACGCGATTGCGGTAAATGTCCTGCCACGCATTGGAACCAAACGCATAGGACCGATCGCCTTCAATCAGAGGCCGCCGATCACTGTAACCGATCGCAACGGCGATCGCGCCGACCTGGGTGTAATCATCGAGCCGCCGCAGCGCCTCAATATTCCAGTTGAAATCGTCCAGGTCGGTGAGCCCGCTGCCGGGAATGGAATCCCCCTGCGCCTCGATCAACCGGTCGCCGTCAAACCGATCAATCAGCCCCTCACGCAACTGATCGGCAAACTCATCGCCAAACGTGACGACTGTGATGGCGTCAGGATCCTTGGGCGGCGGCAGGTTGATGATCGGCGCCACCTCGACCTGGGGAAGAGGCTGACGCCGGGTTTGGCGCTGTGGCTCGAAACGGAAAATGCGGAAAATGCCGCCGCGATTGCCGCCTGATCGCGCACCCGACCCATCCGGCTGGCTCGGCAAGACGATGGCGCTGGGATCTTCCTGGCGCCAACTCTGCGCCTCGGCGCTGCCTGCCCAAAGGAGCGGCGCGGCAATCACAAAAGCCGCCAAAACGCGAAAGGGGAGAACCATCGACATGGTCTCCCCTTAGCACAGGCCTTTCGGCGAGAAAAAGGCGTATCGGCTACCCGCTCAAACGCGCCAGCAAAGCCGTTGAGGCATAACCATCAGGCACCAGGCCAAGAGAGGCCTGGAAAGCACGGATCGCGCCGCGCGTGTTCGGGCCGATACGGCCATCAATGCCACCGGTGGAGAAGCCGCGCTGTGCCAGGAGGCGCTGCATTTGCTCCACTTGCGCGCGGGTCAGCGGCTGCGAGTCGCGCGGCCAATCGTTCTGAAAGCCACCCAGGCCTTTCAAGCGATCGGCAAGATGACCAACCGCCAGCGCATAGCTGTCAGCATTGTTGTAGCGCTTGATGACTTCGAAGTTGCGCAGCATCAAGAAAGCTGGCCCGCCGGACCCCGCAGGCGCGATTAGCCTGGCCTGGTCATTCGGGCGCGGAAACTGTCGATCGCCGGTGCGCACGATCCCCATTTGCTGCCACTGCGCCAAGGAGCGCTGCGTGGTTTCGTCGACATAGCGCCAATCGAACCCTGGCGGGATGCGCACCTCATAGCCCCAAGTGTGGCCGGGCACCCAACCGGATGCGCGCAGATAGTTGGCGGTCGAGTAAAGCGCATCGGGGACGTTTTGCCAGATGTCGGATCGCCGATCGCCGTCATAATCAGCCGAATGGGCAAGGTAGGTGGTCGGGATAAACTGTGTGTGGCCCATCGCGCCGGCCCAACTGCCATACATCTGGTCGGCGGTTGTGTCGCCACGTTGCAGGATTTGCAGCGCGGCCAACAACTGTTCGCGCCCAAAGCGCCGGCGGTTTTCATCGGCATAGGCAAGCGTGGCAAGCGACCGGATCACCGGTTTCACGATGTTCTGGTTCTGCAGCACCTCGCCGTAGGAGGATTCCATCCCCCAAATGGCCACGACGATAAACTTGGAGACGCCGGTCGCTTCTTCGATTCGCTCAAGCGCCACCGCATGTTCGCGCAACATCTCCTGACCGTTGGTTATCCGCCTGGATGACACGGCGCTGTCCAAATATTCCCATATGGGGCGCACGAACTCCGGCTGGTAACGCGCCGAGCGCAACACGCTTTCATCCGGCGCGGTGACGCCTGCGAAGGCTTGGGCAAGAACGGCATCAGCGATGCCGGCCTGGCGCGCCTCAGCCTGATATTGGGCAACCCAATTCTGAAATGCCGCATCGGCCCGCGCCGTGGACGGCGCAAAACTCAAACCGGCACAAACGGCCAAAAAACCAGCAAAAACAAAGCGGATCATGGTCGATTCCTCGTTTAACCGTACAGCCATCCGGCCGCACGCAACAGTCTATGCCCCAGCAGTGTTGCGACCCGCCATCCTGGTTTCCCAGGCATAGGCATGGCCGACGATCACATCCAAATCATCATAGGCTGGCACCCAGCCCAACTCAGAACGCGCACGCTCGGCGACCGCCACCAGCGTCGCCGGATCACCGGCGCGACGCCCGGTTTCGCGTGCCTCGAACTCAATACCAGACACACGCCGCACCGCCTCCACAACTTGGCGTACAGTGTAGCCACGTCCATAGCCGCAATTCATCACCTGGCTGTCACCACCTGCCCGAAGCCGATCAAGCGCAAGAACATGGGCGGCAATAAGATCGCTTACATGGATATAGTCACGCACCCCAGTCCCGTCCTCGGTGTCATAATCGGTGCCATAGATTTCCATGTGGCTGCGTTGCCCAAGCGCGGCCTGGCTCGCCACCTTAATAAGGTGCGTGGCACGCGGTGAACTTTGCCCTGTTCGCCCGTCGGGATCAGCGCCGGCAACATTGAAATAGCGCAGCGCGGTGTAGGCAAAATCATGCGCTCGTGCCGTATCGGCGAGCATCATCTCGGTCATCAGCTTCGATGACCCGTAGGGAGAAATCGGGATCGTCGGCGCGTCTTCTGCGATCATGGGCTGATCAGGCATGCCATAGACCGCCGCCGTAGAGGAAAAGATGAAATGCTTCACACCGCAATTGATGGCAGCAGCCATCAGGGTGCGCGACTTCACCGTGTTGTTGGCATAGTAGCCAAGCGGATCGGCCACCGAATCGGGCACCACGATTGACCCGGCAAAATGCACCACTGCGTCAACGCCATGCTCGCGCATCACTTTCTCGACCAGAATCTGATCACCAATGTCGCCAATCACCAGCGATACGTCGTCCGGCAGATTTGGCCGGTAGCCGGTGGTCATATTGTCAATCACCACCAGCGGTTCACCGCGATCGGCAAGCGCATAGACCATGTGCGATCCGATATAGCCGGCACCACCGGTCACAAGAACAGTCATGGTATCGCAAACGCTCCGGTCTTTGTTTTGGAACCCTGGCCATCATACCTGGTTTCCAAAAAAGGGCCTGATGCCCTAGGACTCATCTCAACGATTCATGAACACATAAGGTAAATGAAGCATGACGCGTCGCATTCGTAAGGCCGTTTTCCCCGTTGCTGGGCTTGGCACAAGGTTTCTTCCGGCCACCAAGGCCATGCCCAAAGAAATGCTGACCGTCGTCGACCGTCCCGTCATTCAATATGTGTTCGAAGAGGCCCGCGACGCTGGCATCGAGCATTTCATCTTCGTCACAGGGCGCAACAAGTCGGTCATCGAGGACCATTTCGACGTTCAGGTCGAGTTGCGCGACACGCTCGGCAAGCGCGGCAAATTCGCCGAACTGGAGACTTTGGACAACCAAACGCCTCAGGCCGGCAGCGTCAGCTACACCCGTCAGCAGGAGCCGCTCGGTCTTGGTCATGCGATCTGGTGTGCCCGCGAGATGGTCGGCGAGGAACCATTCGCCGTGCTCCTGCCCGACATGATCATGCAGGCGCCCAAAGGCTGCCTGTCACAGATGATGGAGGTCTACGAAAAGACCGGCGGCAACATTGTTTCGGTTGAAGAATGCGCGCCCGAAGAAACTTCCAAATATGGCATTGTCGGCAAGGGCGAAGATGTGGCCGGTGGTTTTGAAGTGACCGCCATGGTTGAAAAACCTGTTCCCGGCGAAGCGCCATCGAACTTCTACATTTCAGGGCGGTACATCTTGCAGCCGGAGGTGATGGGCATTTTGGAAAATCAAGCGGCCGGTGCGGGCGGCGAAATCCAGCTCACTGATGCGATGCTCGCCCTTCATGAGAGCAGCCCGTTTTTTGCCATGCCATTCACCGGCTCGACCTATGACTGCGGCGCGAAATCAGGGTTCTTGGCCGCCAACGTCGCCTTCGCCCTGTCACGCCCCGACATCGCGCCAGGCTTTCAAGAAGCACTGCGCGACATCATTTCCCGGCGCGCCTGACCTCTCGGCAGCGATCAGATGCTCTACGACACTGCTAAGTTTCTGCATGTGACCGGCGTTGCGATGCTGATGGGCAACATTACGGTCACGGCGATCTGGAAGTTCTATGCCGATCGCGATGGGCGCTCGGAGGTTTTGGGTTTTGCGCAAAAACTGGTGACCTACACCGACTGGTCGATGACGGTATGGGGTGTCGTCCTGCTTATGGGCAGCGGTTATTTCATGGCCTACTCGGCAGGGTTTCCCTTGTACGAGGGCTGGCTTCTCTGGAGCCAGGTTCTCTTCGTTTTGGCCGGTATGATCTGGCTCTTGGTGATCGTGCCGATCCAGGTGAAGCAGGCACGCCTCGCTAAAACCTTCCCGGCCAATGGCGTTGGCGAGGACTATCGCGCGCTCTCCCGGCGATGGCTCGTCTGGGGGTTGATCGCCACTGTCCCACTGGTTGCCGCCACATGGCTGATGGTGGTCAAACCGACCTGATTCCAGACGCGGTGGCGCAGCGACCTCAACCCCTAGCGGCGCAGCGTGACGCCGGCCTCAGCGGTAAACCGATTGATATCACCAGCCGCATCCGGCTCGTGCTCAAACGCCGTATCAAGCCGGAACGCCACGATGGGCGACGCCCGCCACGTCAGGCCAGCCCGGCCGGTGTAGGTGCGCGTATCAGCGTCGATGCCGCTGAAAACGGTGTCGTCGACACCGACGCCAAGCCGCAGATCAACGTTACGGCGCAGTGCATGGGTGAGGCCAAGGTCCGCAGAGCGATTGACGCCAACGCCGGACCCAGCCTGGGTCGTCGGATCAAGCGAGGTTTCCACATCCAAAGTAACACTGGTCAGCGCGGTCACGTCCCAGGTGAGCGATGCGGCAGCGGTGACCTCCAAGGCATCGTCGAGCTGATCATCGGCGAATTGCTCACCCGCAATGCCGACCGAGGCCTCGCCGCGCAACGGACCATCATCGGAAATCGTCAAGCCGCCGCGGAGGCCATAATTGATGCTGTTGCGCTCAAAACCATTACGATCAAGCCGCTCATCGAAACGCCGAAGACCGACAGACCCTTCCACAAAAGGCCGGAACACCGGACCCGACGCCTGGGACAGCCGCAAGCTCACACCTCCGTCCCAGCGATTGCGGTCCTCGTTGGATTGCACGCCACCGCCGGCGAGGCTCGTGTCGCTGAACAGGCTGCGCGACACATCGGCGCCAAGGCTCACCTCGATTGGACCGATCCGGCGAGCAACCGTCGCGCCTGCTTCGAAATCATGGGTGTCGGTGCTGCCATCCGCACCCGTCACGGCATTGGGATCGCTGTCCGGCTCGCCGGTCAACGTGTAACCACCGCGAAGCGTAGCGGTCGTTTCCAACCCAAGATCAAGGCGAAGCTCGCTATCAATCTCAAGTGAGCGCCCAAGATCGCGACCATCATAGACATACTCCAACGTGCCACGCAGGCTGCCGGTCCAGGCGTGGCGACGCCAATCGCTTTCCACCCGCAGCTCTGGCGACAAGCGCACCGTGCGGACCTCGCGCGCGTCCACATCGCTGTCGGTGTTGCTGTCATAGCCGAAAGCCAGATCGATGGCCGGAAACCATGTGAGCGGTCCGCTTCGAATGCCGATCGGTGCGTAGGGATCAACCGCATCAATGCCTTGCGTCTCAACTGGATCGGGAACGCCGTCCACCGAACCGGTCAGGAGTTCATCGTCCGCCACAGCAAACCCGCGCAGGTCCGCTTCGCTGACAATTTGCTGATTGGCCGCTTGAAATCCGTCGCTTCCAGGCTGCGAGGCCGTGAAAAACCGCGCGCCAGGTTCTGTTTCCTCAGGCATAGCCGGCAGACCGCCGGTTGGCCGCACATCGGGTCGCGCATCACCGCCATCGGCTAGCCCAACGGTTGGACGCAGCGCGACAAGGCCCCTGCCATCATCATTGCTTGCTTGATCTTGCGCCTGCGCCAATGGCACCGGCAAGGCTCCACCAGACAGACCGACGACCGCCAGAACCGGAGCACACAGAACGAGAATATAGGGACGCAAGCTCATACCGGCACGGTTGCTCTACCAGGCGCGCAACACCGACAGGCGCGCTCCAAAAAGGGTTAAGCAACCTTAAACCGGCACGGTTAACGAGCCGTTTCCGCGCCGTTAACCCCCCCCTAACCCTAAAGTGAGCTTTCGCCGATGCCCGAGTTTTTCGGCCATCGCATTTAGCTCTCGTTTCCCACCTTTGGCGTAGCGTTGCCGATTGAGGCGCCGTGTTCGGCGACGCGCAAACCAACGCAAGGCCTGGGTGAACCCATGGATTTAGCAACGATTATCGGCATTCTGGCGGGCACCGTCGTTGTTGTCGTCGCCATGCTTCTGGGCGGCAGCATCGGGCAGTTCGTCGATCTCCCTTCGATCCTTATCGTGATCGGTGGCGGGTTTGCCGCCACCTTGATCCGCTTCCCGCTGTCCGGCATCGGCCAAGCGCTCATCATGGGCGGCAAAGCAGCCTTCACCCATAAGAAGGTATCCCCCGGCGAGTTGGTCGAAGAAATCGCTAACCTTGGCGATGTCGTGCGCAAAAATGGTCCGCTCGGGCTGGAGAATGTCGAGGTCTCGCACCCGCTCCTGCAAAAGGGAGCGCAGTATGTCACTGACGGTTTCGAGCCAGCGTTCATCCGTGAAAGCCTAGAGCGCGAACGCGACCTGTCGCTGGAACGCCTGTCCGAAGGTCAGCGCGTCTTCAAATCGCTCGGCGATGCCGCCCCAGCATTCGGGATGATCGGAACGCTGGTCGGTCTGGTGCAGTTGCTGGCCAACATGGACGATCCATCGACCATCGGCCCGGCCATGGCAATCGCGCTTCTCACCACCATGTACGGTGCGATCCTTGCCAACCTTGTCTGCTTGCCGATTGCCGACAAGCTGGAATCTAAGTTCGCCGTCGACGAGGTGAATCTCTCGCTCGTCATCGACGGTGTCACACAGATTCGCGAGAACAAGAGCCCGACGCTGATCCGCGAAATGCTGCTGGCCTATCTGCCCGAGAAAGCCCGCGCCGAGCTGGTCGAAGCGGCAGAGGCCGCCTAGGCGGAGCGGCGAACGATGGCACGCAAAAAGGCATCAGGCGGCGGCGTCCCAGAATGGCTGGTCACATTTGCTGACCTCATGTCCATTCTGGTGTGCTTCTTCGTGCTTATCATTTCCTTCTCGATCCAGGATCAGCAGAAACTTCAGATCGTCGCCGGTTCGATGCGGGATGCGTTCGGCAGCCAGGAGATCATCCGCCGGTCCGGCATGATCGAGATCGAAGGCGCGCCGTTACGCGATTTCGTGCGCCGCGTTGGCATCATTGAAACACCGGAAGACTCCGAGTTCGCCAATGAGCGCCACGATATGCGCCCCTTGCAGGGTCCCGAAGCGAACACCCACACGATTGAGCAAGCCGAAACGGAAATTCCGCGTCGCTTCGCGACCGCCGCCGCATCCTTGCGCCAGGCTTGGCAGGCACTGCCGGAGATAACTGAGCTGTCGCAGCACATCATTCTGGAAGAAGATGAGGACGGCCTGCACGTCTCTTTGATCGACCAGGATGGCCGGTCCATGTTCCCTGAAGGATCGAAATATCCCTATGAGACAACGCGCCTGCTGCTCGCCCAGATGGCGCCGACGCTGCGCCAGTTCCCCTACCGGGTGCAGATCACCGGGCACACCTCCGCGTCCACTGCGCCGCCGCTGAACGCCGCCTACACCGATTGGGAACTCTCAGCCGATCGCGCCAACGCCGCACGCCGCATTCTGCAGGATCATGGTGTTCCGCCGGAACGGTTCGCCGGTGTCATCGGTCGCGCCGACAGCGAGCCGTTGTTCACCAACGATCCGCAGCTGCCGGCCAATCGGCGCGTCAGCATCTTGTTGATGCGTGAAGAGCCGCCGATCCCGCACGACCACGTGCCCTAAGGATCGGCGCAGCTGATCACTCCGGTTGGACGTGCTCAACTTCGAGCATCGCGCCACGCACCGCCGACACCCGAACTCGCGCGCCAGCCGGTAAATCCGGTCCTTCAATCCGCCACATCGTATCACCGATTTTGACCCGGCCGGTGCCGCCAACAAGCGGCTCGGCCAAGGTGATCTCGCGGCCAAGATGCGACTTGCCGCGCTCGTTCAGCCCCGGGGTATCGGTGGTCTCATCGCCTTGGCGCGCAAAGAACCGGCGTCCCGCGATCACGAACACCAGCGCCAGAACACCGAATAGGACAAATTCTGTTTGCCAGGATAGGTCCGTGAAAAAGGCGATTGCGCCGACGCCAAGGGCAGCCAACCCCAGCCACATGAAAAACGTGCCTGGCGCCAGCAGTTCCAGACCCAAAAGGGCGATGCCAAGCGTGATCCAGGTCCATTCTCCAAACTGAGAAAAGGATTCCATGATCATGCCCCTCCCGATTTCTTATCGCTCTGGTCACCCAGCGCCGCCTTGGCGATTTCGCCGATACCGGCCACTGAGCCGATGACCGAAGCCGCTTCAAGCGGGATCATCAGCGTTTTTTGGTTCGGCGAGGCCGCGATTTCGCCAAGCACTTTGACGTATTTTTCCGCGACGAAATAGTTCACCGCCTGGGCCGAGCCATTCTCGATGGCCACCGACAGCATCTCGGTTGCTTTGGCGTCGGCCTGGGCCAACCGCTCGCGCGCCTCAGCATCACGGAACGCCGCCTCACGACGGCCTTCGGCTTCCAGCACCAACGCCTGTTTTTCGCCATCAGCACGCAGCACTTCAGCCTGCCGCAAACCTTCGGCTTCGAGAACAGCCGCGCGTTTGTCGCGTTCAGCCTTCATCTGCCGAGCCATGGAATCCACCAGATCGCGCGGCGGATCGATGTCCTTGATCTCGATGCGAGTGATCTTCACACCCCAAGGCTCGACGGCAGCATCGACCACGCGCAGAAGACGGGCATTGATCTCATCGCGGTTCGACAACAGCTCATCAAGCTGCATGGAGCCCATCACGGTGCGAATGTTCGTCAGCGTGAGATTCATGATCGCGTTCTGCAGACCGAGAACTTCATAGGCCGCGCGCGGCGCATCAAGAACCTGGTAGAACGTGACGCCATTGACCGTGACCGTGGCGTTGTCCTTGGTGATGACCTCTTGGCTTGGCACGTCCAGAACCTGCTCCATCATGTTAAGACGCGCGCCGATCTGATCAAAAAACGGCACGATCAAATTGAGGCCTGGGCGCAGAGTTTTGGTGTAACGGCCAAACCGTTCGACGGTGAAGTTGAAGCCTTGCGGCACCTGTTTGACGCCCAGAAAAATGAGCGCAACGACAAGCAGCAAGAGCGCGATGATCACGATATCAAAACCGCCGACCTGAAAATCCAGAAACATGGGTGCCTCGCGCTTGATTCGCCGTGGAACGACCGGAATACTTTACATGCGCCCGCCGGAGCCGAGTTTCAACGGGGCTCCTCGTTCGAGCCTTAAGGACGGATTGGGAACGTGGATCGCGGACCGCACGCCACACTACAGCGCAACGTAGTTTGCGCGAGCGGCAAAACTTGTTCAAAGCACGCAAAGCCTTGAGACAACATGTTGCAGTTCCCACTTCTCCTTATGGAAAGAACGGGAGCGTCCACCATGCCAACGTCAGTCTTGCACCGGTGCTGCTGTTGGCAGCAGCCATTTTTGCGTCCAACACAGCGAATGCCCAACCAACCGGTCAAGTGATGGAGGTCGAAGTTTCCGCACCGTCTTTGACAGGCAACCTGCTTAGAACCCCAGACACCCAGAGCGCCGCGGTCTATCTGCCGCCAAGTTAAGATCAGCAGCCCGACCGGAGATACCCAGTGGTCGTGCTGTTGCACGGCATTTTCGATGATTATGGTGTTTGGCTGGAGCAATTCGGCGTACCAACCATTCTTGACCGCCTGATTCAGGCAGAAGAGATACCCGAACTGATTGTGGTCATGCCCAACGGCGGCAATCGGTACGGCGGTGGATTCTATCGCAACTCGTCGGTCAGCGGGAATTGGGCCGACTATATCGCAGATGATCTTCTCGGCTTTATCGATGAGAATTTCCGCACCCTTGCAGGCGAGTTAAGCCGGGCGATCATTGGCCACTCAATGGGTGGCTATGGGGCTATCAATCTCGCCTTAACGCGCCACGGCTTGTTCTCAACGGTCTGGTCCATGAGCCCTTGCTGCCTGGCCGCCGATGATGATCTGGGTTTCGGCAACGATGCCTGGAAACGCAGTGCATCGGTGTCCTCGCCAGAAGACGTGCAATCGCTCATCGACAGCAATGACTTCTTCCCCATCGCCTTCTTGGGTCTCATCACCGCCTTCAGCCCAGACCGCGATGCGATGCCAATTTATGCTGACTTCCCCTTCGACATTGTGAGGGGCGAAGTTGTTCTCGATGAACCGGCCTATGATCGCTACCTGGACGCGTTCCCAGTCCGCCAGGTTCGCCAAGCGCGTGACAGTCTTCGTGACCTACGAGGCTTAGCGCTCGACGTGGGCCTAGGTGATCAGTTTTTGCACATCCCCGCAGGAACGCTTGCGCTATCGCAACAGCTTGGCGAGGAGCGAATCCCCCACCGCCTGGACGTTTACGACGGCGATCATCGCCAACAAGTTAGCGAGCGCCTTGAGACAGTTGTTTTGCCCTGGGTTGGCGAGCGATTGGCGTCAGAGGAGTGACACCGCAAGAGCTCTCGGTCTGAATGCACGCGGGCGCGGTTACTTCACCCAACCTTGCAGTTCGCGCCGCGTTAGCGCTTCGATCACCCGCATGCCGTTCTCGCTGTCGTTGAGGCACGGAATGTAACTGAAGTTCTCGCCGCCATGCTCTTCGAAAATCTCATGGGCCTCCATGGCGATCTCTTCCAGGGTCTCCAGGCAGTCGGACACGAAACCAGGGTTGAACACCGCGATGTTTTTCACGCCCTCGCTGGCGAGCTTTTCCACTGTCTTGTCAGTGTAGGGCTGAAGCCACTCTTCCGGGCCGAAGCGCGACTGGAAACAGGTCATCAAACGGCCTTTTTCCCAACCAAGCCGCTCTTCTAAGAGTCGCGTCGTCTTGTGGCAGTGGCAGTGATAGGGGTCACCCTTTTTAAAGTAGCTCTCCGGAATGCCGTGATAGGAGGCGATCACTTTTTCCGGCTCAAAGTCGAGCCCGGCCAGATGCTCCTCGATCGAACGAGCGAGCGCGTCGATATAGACCGGCTCGTCATGATAGGCGGGCACCGTGCGGATCGCCGGCTGCCAACGCAGCGACATCAGATGTTCAAACGCCTTGTCGTTGACCGTCGCGGTCGTTGCCGAGGCATATTGCGGATAAAGCGGGAAAAGAAGAATGCGGTCGCAGCCTTCGGCCCGTAAGGCTTCCAACCGTGAAGCGATCGACGGATTGCCATAACGCATGCCCCAATCGACCACGACGTTTTCATGGTCGGCCAGCGCTTCGCCGAGCAAATCCGACTGGGAGCGCGTGTAGGTGCGCAAATAGCTTTCATCCAGCTCTTCGTTCCAGATGGTCGCATAGTCTTTGCCCTTGCGCCCCGGGCGCACCATCAAAACGATGCCGTAAAGGATCGGATACCAGAGCGCCTTCGGCCATTCGATGACGCGACGATCAGTGAGAAACTCTGCGAGATAACGCCGCATCGGCCAGTAATCGGTCGCATCCGGCGTGCCCAGATTGACCAGCAGGACACCGACTTTGCCAAATTTCACTGGCGGATGGTCTTCGGGCAACACCGACAGTTCCAGCGAGCGATTGGGAGCGGCAGGCGCAATGGTTGCCTTGGAAAAAGCCTTGTAATCCTGCGTGTTCACCTTGGAAAACTCCTCACGGCCTGTCCGGGCAATCTGTGTCGGGTGCATAAGCATAGTCCCATACGTGGCAGCAAGGCATTTGGATGGATCAATCGCCGCAGGCTGCCATTGATATCAAGCAATCGCCACGCTTGCGACCTGCCATAAATCTGTCATGGTACCGTCACACCGGAGCGGGACAGCTCTGGCAAGAAATCACCAATCAACCATACCCACGTGCCTTGAGGGAGGCTTTTCATGCACCATACTCCAACCCGTTTGTTGGCTGCGCTCGGTCTATCGACCGCGCTGCTGACCGCCCCTGCCCTTGCGCAGGAGGTTACCAACGTCGATGTGACGCTCCTGCTCGTCAACGATATCTACTCGATTGACAATCGCTCCGATCAAGGCGGTTTTGCCCGCCTATCGGCCGTTGTTCAGGCCGAGCGCGAAGCCAACGACAACGTCATCTATGCCGTCGCCGGTGACTTCCTTTCGCCATCCCTGCTGTCGTCATTCGATCAGGGCGAGCACATCGTTGAACTGTTCAACATGACGCCGCCGGACGTCATCGTGCCTGGCAACCATGAGTTTGACTTTGGCGAAGAGGTGTTCCGCGCCCGCATGGCCGAGGTCGAAGGATCCAACCTTCTGGCCGCCAACATGCGCAACGAAGACGGCACCGTGCTTGATGGTTTCTCCGACACCATGATGATGGATGTCGACGGGCTGATGATTGGCATCATCGGTCTGGCTGCCGATGATTCCGATGAAAAATCGAGCCCCGGCACGATCCAGATTTCCAGCGCCTTGGAAACCGGTCTGGCGCAAGCCGACGCGCTGCGCGATGCCGGTGCTGACATCATCGTCGCCGTCGCTCACGCCAACATCGCTGTCGACAATGCGATGTACGCAACTGGCGAGTTCGACATCATCCTGTCCGGCGATGATCACGATTTGCGCCTGATGTACGATGGACGCACGGCCTTGGTGGAATCCAGCGAGGAAGCTGAATATGTCACCGCCATCGATGTCTCCGCCACCATCGAGGTGGAAGGCGATGATCGCGACGTCGATTACACGCTGGCCTTCCGCCCCATGTCGACCCTTGGCATGGAAGGCGACGCGGAGGTTGCTGCGCGTGTCGATGAACTGAACGCCCTGCTCGATGCCGAACTCGACGTTGCGCTCGGCACGATCACCGCTGAACTCGACTCCCGCCGCGCGACGGTGCGCACGCAAGAGGCCACGATGGGCAACCTCGTCGCCGATGGCATGCGCGCTGCGGTTGGTGCCGATATCGCGATCACCAATGGTGGCGGCATCCGCGCCGACAAGGTCTACGATCCAGGCACCGAAATTACCCGTCGCGATATCCTGACCGAGCTGCCGTTCGGCAACGTCAACATCATGATCGAGCTGTCCGGTGCCGAAGTTCTGGCCGCTTTGGAAAACGGCTTCAGCCGGGTTGAAGATGTGTCGGGTCGGTTCCCACAGGTCTCCGGCATGACCATCGAAGCCGACATCACGCGTGAGCCGGGCGACCGCGTCACGTCCGTCATGGTTGGCGGTGAGCCGCTCGACATTGGCGCAACCTACACCGTGGCGACCAACGACTTCATGGGTCGCGGCGGCGACGGATACACCATGTTCGCCGAAGCGCCCCGCGTTGTGCGCGAGGAAGACGCCAAGCTGATGGCCAATGACGTGATGGTGCATGTCCGCGAGTTGGGCGAATTCGCCCCGGCCATCGACGGCCGGATCATGCTGACGCGCTAACGCCGACGCCGATCAGAACAACGAAAGGCCGGGAGCAATCCCGGCCTTTTTTGCCGCTTGTCATCCTCGCCCCTGTGGCGGGGATCCATCCCAATGAGCGTTTCGTAGCATCGCAGTCGCAGTGACAATCATGGGAATGGATCTCTGTGACCAGGACAGAGATGACGGCACCGACGGCTGCTTAAGCCGCCATCACGGCAAAGGTCCGACCCGTATTGCCGAACTGACCAGGTGCGACACGCTCCAGCACCGGTCGCAAGCCGGTTAGGGCCTCGAAGCGCGCAAGCACGTCATCTTCAATCCAATCGCCAGCTTCGGTTTCGACTTGAAGAATGGGCTCTGCCTCATCCTTGGAATGGGCGATCAGACGGGCGTCGAGCACATCCTCATGCTCACTGACCAGAGCGGCAATGTCGCTCGCCTTCACCGCATGCTCCTGCACCGTGGCCACCGGCTGGGCAAAGCCCATCCACCCTTGCAGACCAGGCGCACGATAGCGATGCGGCACCTGCTCGAAAGCCGAAAGCACGCCGGTGCGCAAAGGTGCGTCGGACTCGTCGCCAAGAACCACCTCGCCGATCATGCCGTGCGGAACCGGGTTTTCGCCACCGGGGCGAAGCACCGATACCTCGACACCCTCCAGCAACGCGTAGGCGTCCTCGCGATTGCTGCGCGTGGCATAGGGTCCGAAGACAGGGTCCGTCAACATGTCGCAGAGCGCAATTTGATGCTGCCCCATGACAGTGTGAACGATGGGAAACACTGCGCCTCCACCGACCAGCGCATGGGTCAAGACCGGGGCATAGCCAGCCTGGCAAAGCGCGAAAAGCCGATCCGGCGAGCCAACGAAACAGGTGGCAACCAAGCTCTCGTCTTCGAGCATGTCTTCACCACTGACAGATCTTGCGCCAAGCGCATTCAGCGCCTCTTCGGCCATGGCCTGCAGCGATCCATAGGCTGGCCCAAACCCGTTGAGCACGACCATGCCCTCGCCGATATCTGCGCGTTCAAGAGCGGCCGTCATGCGCTCCACGGCGCCAGGCAACGGCGGTCCAGCCAATGCTTCGCTTTGGTCAAGGAGGTCCTCAATCATGAAACGCTTCACTCCAACACAACGCAACGCTTACTCAGCGTCCAGTGTCGCCGCAAAGCCTTACCAAGTGGTGGACTGAAATTAACCTTTGCCAGCGGCGCGCGACCGCCTAGCCGTCCATGACTGTGACATTGACGGTCTGCGTTTCCAGCTCGATCGGGCCAAAAGATGTTAGAAAGGCCACCTCAGAGGCATCGGTGCCGACGCCGATCCGGGCGATGCTGTCGGCCGGCGCCATGCCGGTGGCGTCCACCAGGTGCCAGGTGCCATCGAGAAAAATCTCCGCCACCGCGTGAAAATCCTGCGGCGTGACGCCCGGAGCATAGACGCTGACAAATCGCGCCGGGATCGTCGCAGCGCGCGCCAAGGTGATCATCAAATGCGCAAAGTCCCGGCACACGCCCTGACGTTCGACGAACGTGTCGGTGGCCGACGTCTGCGCGTTGCTCGCCCCCGGGACGTAGGCGATGGATTGGTTCACCCAGTCGCGCATCGCGACGATCTTTGCCCCCGCTTCCAAGAAGCCAAACTCGGCCGCCGCAAAGCTTTGAAACTGGTCGGACGGACAGAAACGCGAGGGCATGAGGTAGCGCACGGTATCACCGGGCAGCAGATGAGGCGGCACTTGTGCCAAGGCCGAGATATCGAGCACCGGACGATCGATATGGACCTGCGCGGTGTAATGACAGCGGAACGGTTCGTCGGTTCGCAGCCAGATACGATCGCCTAATCCCTCTTCGGCAGCGACACGGGCAAAATGACTGGTGGTCGAGAGCTGCAAATCGCTTGACCGAACCTGCTGGTCGGCAAGGTCGGCAACCTCGATCTGCAGCAACAGGTCGGTTGGCCCTGCAACCCGATAAGCAAGGTGGATATCGATTGCTTGGTCCAAAGCTTCGGCTTTCATGAGGCGCTAGAAAGGTGGCGCAGAAACATGGGCCAGAATCCACCTAGGTGGATTCTGGCCAGGAAGAGAAATGCTTGGAGACAACGGCACGAGACGCGCAAGGTTCCCGCGCCAATTACCTATAGGCCTGCGGGCGCGCGATGGCTAATGGCGTTTCTCTGTCGCCAAGCGTCACTCGTCCCAGGGGATTGGCTGGCGGTCCCGGAAGATACGGCCTGACGGCGCGCCGTCGGGGAGAGTCGCCAAGAACAGCGCGGTTTCGGCGCCCTCTTCCGGCGTGCGATTGGCGCCAGCGCCACCCATATCGGTGCGCACCCAGCCTGGGCACATGGCGTTGACCAGAACGCCGCGCCCAGCTTCGCGCGCGCCTTTGATGGTGATTGCATTCAAGAACGCTTTGGTGATGCCATAAGCACCTGGCCCAAGCCCATTCAATGAGCCCCAGCCGGACGACACATTGACCACACGGCCATAGCCGCGCGCCGCCATGCCAGGCATCAGCAACCGCATCAACTGAAGCGGCCCAAGCGCGTTGACGCGCGTGGAGGCTTCGATGTCTTCCCAAGGCATGGTCAGCATGTCGCCGTCGGGCAGAATGCCGGCATTGTTCACAAGAACATCGATGGTGACTTGATTGCGCTCCAATTTAGCAAGGCCTTGCTCAATGGACACCGGGTCAGCAACGTTAAGGGTCAGCGACCGCGTTTCGACGCCATGCCGTTGGTGGAGACCAATGGCCAGTTCGCCAAGCGTTGCGCCATCCCGTCCAGCGAGCACGACATTCAAGCCAAGCGATGCGAGGCCTTGTGTGATTGCTTTACCGATACCGCGATTGGCACCGGTCACGAGGGCTGTGCGATTCATGAAAAGCACTCCGGATTGTCAGCAGGTCAGTGCCACCATTGACGGCGGTCAACCCCAGTCTCGGTCATGGTTGGCATTAAGGGTGGCCGAAAACAAGGAGGGGTCGAGTGACCGCCAAACACCCCAATGTCGCTCTGATCGAGAAGTTGGACTCCAGAGACCTAGCCGCCACTGAAGAGCTCTTCTCGCCCGAGGTCACCTTCAACTACGTCAACCCCAACCTGCCCGAATTTGAGGGTAAGTATGTCGGGCTTGATGGTATCCGTTCGTTTTTCCAGAGCCTTGGCAGCAAGTCTGGCGGCACGTTCAAGATCGAACCAATCTCCGCGACCGCCCATGGCGATGAGCTGGTGGTTACCCACACCAAGAACACCATGACCATGGATGGCGACACATTTGCCATCCACGCGGTGGTCGTGTGGCGGATTGTGGAAGGGCGTATTGTCGAGGTCTGGGATTTTCCTTCCGCTTACACTCTAGCCGATGCACCGCAGGCCACTGGAGATCGGTGAGCGCCGAAACAGGAGCGTTGAACTATGCCGAGCCCCAAAACGATCGACGCCTACATTGATGCCTGTCCTGCGGCTGTTGTTCCGCTGATCAGGGAGCTACGCGCTTTCATCGCCAAAACTCTGCCGGGCTCGACGGAAGGCATGAAGTATGGGGCGCCCTACTTCTTCAACGCCAAGGGTGCGGCCGTGATCTACCTTTATGGCGCGCGCGATCATGTCAATTTCGGGTTTCTCAAAAGCGCTGAACTGTCCGACCCGGACGACATCCTCAAAGGATCCGGCGACCCGAGTAAGCATGTAAAAATCTATCCAGATCAACCTATCGACTGGGACATGCTGCGGGCCTTCACCAAGCAGTGCGAAACGATAACGCCTTAGCGGAAAATCGCGCACGCCCTGCCGATCATCGTCAGGACGGCCCGCCGAAAATCATTGCATACGCTTCTTGCCTAAACCGGCGTATACTGGTCGTGGGCTGGCAACCAAGGAAACGTGCAATGACCATCACGCTCGACATCCAACAACCCCAGCCCTTCGATCTAGTTGGGTCCAAAATCCTGATTGCGGGCAATGCCACCGCCTTTGAAGGCACGCTCAGCATTCGCGTCTCCGACGGTCACGACGAGTACAGCTCGTTCACCACCGTTGGTGCTCTCGGGCTCAAGCAGTTCCAAGGCGAGATCGACATACCGGACACGAACAGCTTCAAACTCAACCGCCTTTTTCTGACGCTGGCCGACGATACCGGCAATGAAAACGGTCCCTCGGTCGTGATCCCCATCCTGTTTGGACCGAAAATCCTGCCGGGCTATGGCGGCTGGCGTCCTTACACGGTGCAACCAGGCGATACGCTGACGAGCATCTCCCAGGATCAGTACGGCAATGGCAACTTCCAACCGATCTTCCAGGCCAATCAGAACATGCTCAGCGATCCCAATGTGATCTTCGCCGGGCAGGTGCTGCGCATCCCGCGCAACGACATCTGACAGGCATCGACAACGAGAAAGCCCGCAGATCGGTCCGATCCGCGGGCTTTTTGTCAGGTAAATTCAGAGTGCCTAGTTCAATAGATCCGGCAGGATCGTGACGATGCCTGGGAAGAGCCATAACAGCCCCAGCGCCAGCACCTGGATGCCCACAAACGGCAGCACGCCACGATAGATGTTGCCCGTCGTCACCGAGGGCGGCGCTACACCACGCAGATAGAACAGCGCAAATCCGAACGGCGGTGTCAGGAACGAGGTCTGCAAGTTCACCGCAATCATGATCGTCACCCAGGCAGGATCAAGCGTGCCGCCATAGATCACCGGTCCGACGATCGGAATCACGATGTATATGATCTCCAGGAAGTCGAGCACGAACCCCAGGATGAACAGAATGAGCATCACGATGAGGAACACCACAAGCTCATTGTCAAAGGCACGCAGGAATTGCTGGATGTAGTGCTCGCCACCGAAGGAGATCAGCACCAGGTTGAGCAACTGACTGCCGATCAGGATGGTGAACACCATCGAGGTGACTTTGGCCGTCTCGCGCACCACTGGCGAAAGCACATTGCCGCGGAACAGCACCCAACAGCTGTAAAGCAGTCCAAGGAACGCAAAGTGGTAGGCGCCTTGCGCGATCACATAGGCAACCCAATCTTCAAAGGCGACGGACTCACGGGTGATGCGCAGATCAAAATTGACGCCAAGCAGGATCATGATCACCAGCGCAAGACTGGAATAGATAACGATTTTCGACTTGCCGTCTTCTTCCTTCAGCTTTCGGAAAGCCGCGAGCATGATCGCGCCGGCCGCACCGAGCGCCGCAGCAGGCGTTGGGTTGGTGATGCCGCCAAGGATCGAGCCAAGCACGGCGACGATCAGGACCAGCGGCGGGAACACAACGCGCAAAAGCTCGTTCTGCGCCAACCGGCCCATCGCCTCGCGAACCCCGTAAAGGGCAAGCAGCATCGGCAGCGCCAGGATCATGAATTTCGCACCGGGCCCGGTGAGCGGTCCGATAAAGAGTGCATCGAAGACAAAGGCAAGAACCACCCCTGCCCCGCCAATGAGAAGCGGCGTCGCACTGGCACTGGCTGACACGCCGCGTGCGATCAACAGGATGAGCGCAAGCAGCACGAAGATGGTGGTGACGCCCGAGCCAATCGGCGCGGTGTCGGCCAGCGCTTGCGCCCGCGCTTCGACCATTTCCTCTTCAGTGCGTTCATGGGCTTCTTCACCGCCGCCCGAGGCCTGGATGGCGGCACGTTCGGCAACAGCCTGATCCCAAGCATCCTGGCCGTGCAGTTCGATCATCGAGGCTTGGCACTGCTCGGAGACGTTGGTGCGCAGGCTCGCTACTTCGCCACCGTCAGAGAAGTTCGACACCGTGAACGACTGGCTGCCAATGATGCCGCCGCTAACAGCGAGCACGACGGCGAAGATCAGACCGATCGGTGCGGCGACGAACCAGGTGAGGCCGCGATTGCGCCCTATTGGCTCTGAGCCGCTGCCTGCGCCGAGATCGACCGCAGGCGCCTTGTCGGGATTCACCAGCGCAAAGCCAAAGGCATAGGCACCATAAAGCATGGCGATAAAGATGCCCGGCAGCAGCGCCGCCTGGAACAGCGTGCCGACTGACAGAACCGCCGGCTCGCCGAGGAACGTCAACGCGTCAGTACAACCAGCCAGTTGCGCACGGGTTTCTTGGCCCGCTGCATAAAGGTCGCCCACCAGCGTGCCGAGCAGAACGATCACGATCGACGGAGGAATGATCTGCCCGAGCGTGCCGGAGGCGGCGATAACGCCGGTGGCAAGCTCAGGGGAGTAATTGTTGCGCAGCATGGTCGGTAGGGCGAGCAGGCCCATGGTGACCACAGTGGCGCCGACGATGCCGGTGGAAGCGGCCAGGAACGCGCCAACCATCACGATGGAAACGGCAAGACCGCCAGGCAACGGGCCAAACACGCGGGCCATCGTGGTCAGCAGATCTTCTGCGATCCGCGAGCGCTCCAGCGTGATGCCCATCATGACGAACATCGCCACGGCAAGCAGGGTTTCAATCGACTGACCGGCGATGACGCGCTCGTTCATCCGATTGACGATAAAGGAGATGTTGCGCTCCATCGCCAACTGCCAGCCGCCCGGGAACACCGGTTCTTCGTATCTGGGTAAGTCCGGGTATCGGAAGGTGGATATTGATTCTCGCACCACCCCCTCTGCCAAGAGGGCGCGATATTCGTCCGTGGTGGTATCGATGGCCTGATGAATCAGCAGGCCTGCAGAATCCAACCCTGCAATGATCGCAAAGGAAATCACGCCGGCCCCGGCGATGGAAAACGCCACTGGGAAGCCGGTCAGGATCGACGCGAACAATGTAAGGAAGACGATGATTAGGCCGACTTCGACCCCGTCCAATCCGAAAAGCATGGTGTTGCCTTACCCCCTGGCCGCTTGCGAGCGACCGAAAAAACTAAGTCGCTCGCTTAAGTCGAGCCAGAATGGGCTTCGTGCGCGAACTCTTCGGCCTCGTCACCCATCACATCTTTGTCGAGATATTTGCCAGCGCTTTCCTCACCCTCGACATATTCAAGGTAGGAGCGCCAAAAGAACGCCATCCCGTGGATCAGCACCATCACGCAGAACGCAACCAGCAGCACCTTGAACAGGAAGTAGGCGTTGAACCCGTTGGGGCTGAAGCCGATGGTTTCCACGTTCCAGCGCAGCACCCGCGCCTGCATCAACATGCGGTCAAGCGGGGTTGTGGCGGAGGGGTTGGGCACAACAAGGTGCCGCCACATGAAGAACCAGGCGTAGAGATAGGTGATCAGCGTGGCTGGGATCATGAACAGCAGGCAGCCCGCCATATCGATGATCTTCTTGGTGCGGTGGGACACCGCCGAATAAATAAGGTCAACGCGGACATGGCCGCCCTGCACGAACGTGTAGGTGCAGCACAGGCACACGATCATCGCGTTGTAGAGTTTCAGCTCCTCCGACCACCAGGATAGATCCTGGCTGAAGGCCGTACCGAGCGGGCCGAGTTGAATTTCGGCGACGCGAAAAATGCGCTGCAGGAAGACGATCATCACCTGCTGCAGCACCATCAGAAGGCCGACCCAGGCGGCCGCGCGGCCAACCGTGTTGGCAAACCATTCCAGGCCGCGAACCCAGCCCCAAAGGAATTCACGCTTCCAGAAAATGCCCAGCGCGGTGATCACCAGGAACAGGGTCAGCATGACAAAGAAAAATTCGATCGATCCACCGTAATAGATGAACCGCACCAGCGCTTCCGGGTCGCCCCAGTTCAGCCAGGCCTGCGGATTGATGATCGCAAGAAACAGGTGATACGGCGCCAACGCTATGTTGGTCAGAACCCAGACGATGAAATCGATCATACCAGTGCACCCCGTGCGCGATCCTCGAAAGGACGTCCTCGCGCGTCACCCCGCATAGAGCGGGGCGGTGAAAGAAATCCCGCCCGGCAAATGCCGGGCGGGACTCCTGGATTTACATGTTGGCGTTGACGCGGTTGCGCTGACGCATGTACTCGCCGTCGGCCTGCTCGTACCAACCAGCGGACTCGTCCATTGAGGCGAAGTAGCTGTTGGCAATGTCGGCATAGATCGGATCGGACATGTTTTCAGCGCGGATTTCCGCAGCAGCCGAACCGAAGGCATCCCAGACATCTTCAGGGAACTGGCGAACCTGAACGCCACCAGCCTGCAGACGGGCCAGAGCCGCGCCGTTTTCAGCCAATGAGAGCGACAGGTTGTGCGCGTGCACGGCCTGGGCTGCCACTTCAACAATGCGCTGGTGCGCCGGCGAAAGGCTGTCGAACACTTCAAGGTTCATCGACAGCGTCAGAGCCGAACCTGGCTCATGGAAGCCCGCAGCGTAGTAGATGTTGGTGATTTCCTGGAAGCCAAGACGCTCATCGGCGAACGGACCGATCCACTCGGCACCATCGATCTGACGCGACGCCAGAGCCTGGTAGATTTCGCCGCCAGGAATGTTCTGCACCGAGGCGCCAAGGCGACCGAGAACCTGACCACCCTGGCCAGGCATACGGAAGCGCAGGCCCTGAAGGTCGTCAGCGGAGTTGATTTCGCTGTTGAACCAACCGCCCGGCTGCATAGCGGTGTTGCCGCAAATGAAGGACTTCAGGTTGAACAGGCCAGCCAGCTCATGGTGATGCTCCATACCACCGCGATGGTAGTACCAGTTTGCCAGTTCCTGACCGGTCATGCCGAACGGCACGGCGGTGAAGAAGGCGAAAGCTGGGTGCTGGTTGAGGAAGTAGTAGTCAGCCGAGTGATACATGTCGGCCTGGCCGGATGACACGGCGTCAAACACCTCGAAGGCGCCCACAAGGCTGCCAGCGGGCATTTTGTTGATGGTCAGCTGACCATCTGTCATTTCGGTGATGTACTGCGCAGCAAGCGAGGCAGCATCATCGAAGATGGCGAAACCATCGGGCACCGAGGTGACCATGGTCAA
This sequence comes from Hyphomicrobiales bacterium, assembly GCA_017642935.1. Taxonomy (NCBI): domain Bacteria; kingdom Pseudomonadati; phylum Pseudomonadota; class Alphaproteobacteria; order Hyphomicrobiales; species Hyphomicrobiales bacterium. The sequence continues at coordinate 1,188,976 of JAEPOK010000002.1, read as the reverse complement.
GGTACGGTTGCCCTGCGCGATGGCAGGTGCGGCCAGTGTTGTCGACGCGGCAGCGCCTGCACCAACAAGACCAGCTTTTTTGATAAATGAACGACGATCCATATAGAGTTCCTCCCGAACTTCTTTCAGCGGATAGCTTTTTGCAGCCAAACACAAACAGCTATGCGTTCTACGCATAACCCCCATGCAGCTGCGTGCACTTAAACCGCAAACCCCATCGGAGCACAAGGGTCAATGACTATGCACCAAAGGGCGAAAGACCTTTAACCAAATTGCATGGTATATCAGACCTTTATGCCCAATGATGAGGCATATTTGGTCATTGCCTGATTCCCCAGCACCTCGGACATACGTATGCAGACATCCCGCCCCCTGGTCCTCGTTTCTTCAGATGAACGCGAGCTTCACGGCTTCACCTGGCATGCCGCCATCGACACCTATTTGAAGGCGCTCGCCGGTCCTGCCGGTGTGACGCCGATCATCGTGCCCTCGCTTGGCGATGCTATGATCAACGACGAATTGATGAGAGCGGCGAGCGGCGTTTTGGTGACCGGTTCGCGCACCAATGTGCACCCTGACCTCTATGATGAAGACCCCAGCGAAGCCCATGAGCCCTACGACCCGGCGCGCGATTCCACCTCACTGCCTTTAATCCGCGCTGCGCTGAATCAGGGCCTGCCACTGCTCGCCATCTGCCGCGGTCATCAGGAGCTGAACGTTGCCATGGGCGGCACGCTGGAAACCGAAATTCAGGAGGAAGAAGGCCGAGACGACCACCGCGGCGGACCGAGCGACGCGCCCCAGCATGAGCGCTTCGCACACAACCACAGCATCGCCATCACGCCGGACGGCGTGCTCAACGGTCTTCTTGGAACGCGCGCGTTGACCGTCAACTCCGTTCATCGGCAAGCGATCGGAAGATTGGGCGACGGACTCACCGTGGAAGCCAAGGCCGACGATGGCACGATTGAAGCGATAAGCGTGCGCGACGCGCAAAGCTTCGCGCTGGGCGTTCAGTGGCATCCGGAATATTGGGCGAGCCAGTCAGACGATGCCGACGCGCCATCAACGAAAATCTTCAGGGCATTTGGCGATGCCGCCCGCGCCTACCATGCTGACAAGTTCGGCTAGCGGCTAAGGGAGGCGAGCAACAAGAGCGCACCGAAAGCAACCACGATAAGGCCGCCAAGAAGGCTGAGAACCAGCGGCGCGTAACGCATCACCGGCGAGGTCTCACCGCTGCGCTGGAACAATCCAGACAACCCGCTGGCAAACACCGCCAATGTGCCGACGGTGAGCGCGGTTCCCACCCCCATCGCATAGGCAGACAGCGTGCCGGCCCAGAGCAGCCCTTGCGACATGGCAAGCACCAAGACCAGGAGCGCGCCGGTGCACGGCCGCGCGCCGGCACCTAGGATCAACATCAGCGATTGGCCGAGCCCAGCCGTCCGCGACACCGCACCGGCATCAGGCATGTGGACATGATCGCAGCCGCAATGGGCATCGTGCACATGGTGGGGATCAGGGTGCGCATCAGAATGGGAATGATGGTGACCGGCAGCCGCCAGAACCGCGGGCTGAGCCGGTTGCGGCAGCAAGCCTTTCACCGTGCGCCAAACCAGATAGAGCCCAAGCACCACGATCAACCCATAGGAAAATCGCTCCAGCGTAATCGTTGCATCGGTTAAAAAGGTGCGTGACAGCCCGAACGCACCGGCGAGCACCGCCACCAAGACAACTGCGACGGTGGCTTGCACAAGAGCGGCGCCAATGGCCAGCATCGCGCCACGGCGCGCGGTATCTCCGTTTGCCAACATGTAGGAGCTGATCACCACCTTGCCGTGGCCCGGCCCGGCCGCGTGCGCAACGCCATAGGCAAAGGACAGGCCAAGCAGCGTCCAGAGCGCAGCAGAGGATTCTGAAACCTGACGCAGCGCGCTGGTCAGCCCGTCATAGAAAGCACCTTGAGTTTGCGCCGTCCACGCAATCAAACGATCGAAACCAAACCCTGGCACCGGCTCGGTCGGGACCACTGGACCAAACGGATTGGCCGAGACGCCACTGACCGCCGTCGCGGCAAAAATCGCAACGGCGAGCACGATCAGCAAAACCAGCATGAAGCGGCGGCTCATGTGCAGACGATCCGCGCGCGATTGGCCAGCTGCGTCGTCACCGACAGCAGTTCTTCCGGCACCGCTTCTTCGGCCGGGATCATCGACAGAATACTAGCATAGCTATCATCCAGCGGTGGCGGCTCATCGACGGTCAGGCCGCAGCCCGCCGGCGCATTGGCCATTTGAATGGGGTCGGTCTCAACCAGCGAGAAGGCAACGAAATACTCCGGATCGAAGATGTCGAGGATCACCAAATCATGCGCCTGCGCTTCCACCGGCTGATCGAGCGGAAGGGTGAAGTGAAGCGTCGTGTGGACGCCATCATGCTCCAGATAATAGTCGACCGGCGTGCCAAATGTTTCAGAGTAAAGATCGCCCAGCCGATCGGTCGTAGCCGCACCAGCCATGCTGGTGAAGAAATGGAAATCGGCCAATGACGTGACATTGGTTTCGGCAAGCTCGGCGGTTTCTTCGCGCGAGTAGACGCCGTCTCCATTCAGATCGAGCCCGAGCATCAAATAGGAGGAAAACGCCTCATCGAACCGCCACGCATGGCGAATGGCAACAATCGACCCGGCCTCGTCGAACATCACCTCGGCAGCCGCATCCACCCAGACATGCGGATGCGCGGACGCACGCAACGTCCCCATCAGCGCCAGCAGACAGGAGAGCAAAACCAGCCGAACCATAAGCTCGCCCTTAAGAAGCGAGCTAGGCAGGAGTGTGGCAAGCCGAGAACGCTGGGGCATGGCCGTGATCAACAATCGCCACCACGGCTGGCAAAGCGCTCGGCGATAAAGTCGATGAACGCCCGCTGCTTTTGCGTCATGTGGCGACGCTCGGCGTAGACGACATAGACCCCAACACCCTTTAGCTCGAACTCTTCGAGCACTGGCACGAGCCGCCCGGCGTCTACATCCTCTTGCACCGTCAGATAAGGAACCTGACAGAACCCAAGCCCCGACAACGCCGCCATCCGAATGGCATGCGGCGCATTGATGCTCATCACCGGATGGATACGAACCGAGCGTCGCCCCTCCGGCGTGTCGAAGGTGTAAGCCCGCTTCACCCGGTGATTGCTGTCGGCGATGGTCGGCAGATGGCTCATGTCTTCCGGCGCCTTGGGGGCGCCATGCTCAGCGATCAGCTCCGGCGTTGCGCAGATCACCACACGGTAGGGCGCCAGTTTCTTGGCGATCAGGCTGGAGTCCGCCAGCTCGGATATGCGGATCGCCACATCGAAGCGCTCGGCGACCATGTCGATGAACCGATCCTCGAACACCACGTCCAACTGCACCTGCGGATAGGCAGCAGCGAAAGCCATGATGGCATGCCCAATCAGTCCGTCGGAATGGGTGCGCGGCGCTGAAACGCGCAGCGGCCCGCGCGGTGTATCGCCTTGCTCGCGCATACGCTCTTGCAGGCCGTCGATCCCAGCGAGCAGATCGAGCGCTTCTTCAAAATAGGTTTGACCGGCCTCCGTCGCGGCGACGGAGCGCGTTGTTCGAGTGAGCAGACGAACGCCGAGAAAGTCTTCAAGCTCGCGCACGTCTTTCGACAGGATCGCCTTGGAGCGTCCGGTCGCCCGCGCGGCCGCCGAATAGCCGCCCTCGCGCACCACATCCACGAACGAGCGCATGCGGGTTAAGGTGTCCATGGGGGCGTCTCCGCGAGAATCATAGGCTCGATTTAAGGCATGACAGTCCGTTTTTCCATGTGAGTCGCCTAGGCCATCCACGGTGGCCTAGCAGGCAGCGCACATTGCCAGGCGACATTGCGGCGAAAGTGCTGACCAAGCTTATCCCTTTTCAACCAGGGCCTGAAACCAACGCTTAATCTTCACCCAGTAGTTGTATTAGGGTTTTTACCTAGTCAAACTTGGTGCGCGCATTGCCTTTGCCCTTCCAACTGCAAAAGAACTTTATCTTCGCAGCTATTGGTGCGGCGGTTGTTGCGTCGGGTTATTTTGCAATTTCGACCAATCAGATTTTACGCATCGAACGTGTCGAACAACAGCATTTGATCGACCTCACCAACGCGTTCACCCAAGCCTACGCTGAAGAGCGGTCCGCCGACACGGTCGTGCCTGCGACGTTCCGCCGAATTGGGATGGATCATTTCACGGCTGGCGCAGGACAATCTACCGGCACTGGCGAGTCCACCACCTCCATGCGGATGCCAGGCATCCCTGGGTTTGAGCTCGAGACCGTCGAAGACAATGAGCGGATACGCGCCTACATCACCAGTCTGAGCCAAGCTGATGCATCGACGCGCATCGAAGAGGTTCGCGTTGAAGACCAGAGACTTGTTGCAAGAACAATTGTCCCTTCCATTGCCTCGAACCAATCCTGTGCGACCTGTCACAACACGGCCTTGGGCGAAGAAGTCTTTGCGCCGGGCGATGTGATGGGCGCCTTTGTCGTTGAGACGGACCTCACCGGCGCGATTGCGGTCAATGCGTTTTTTACCGTGGGCGCTTTCTGCCTTGTCTTTTGTGGCGGGCTCGCCTTGGCGCGTCGTGAACGCACTCGCCTGAATCATGTCGTCGAGGCGCTCACCCAAAAGGTCGAAGCGGAGAGCTATGCCAATTTTCTTGCCTCGCATGACGCCTTGACCGGGCTGGCAAACCGCAAGCTTTTCCGCGACCGTTTGGACAAGGAGGTGGACAGCTTCCTCGCTGGCACAGTCAGCAATGTGCTGGCACTGATTGTCGACGTGGATGATTTCAAGCTCATCAATGACACGCTTGGACATGACGCGGGCGATGCCGTGCTTAAGCAAGTCGCGGCACGGCTAAGCGATCAGGTTCAACACCACAAGGGCATGGCCGCACGGCTTGGCGGCGATGAGTTCGCCGCTTTTATTCCACTCACAATGGAAAGTGTGGACGCAAAGCATCTCGGCAATCAATTGATCGCCGCGCTCACAGAACCTTTGCAGCACAATGGCGTGAGTATTGAGCCGAAGGTCTCCATTGGGTTGGCTGGCCTGCTGGATCTCGACGAGGTCGGTCCGTCTCAGCTCTTGAAGGCCGCTGATGTTGCGCTGTACGCCGCTAAGGAATGCGGCAAACAGCGCTGTCACATTTTTGACGACACGCTGCGCAGCAAGATCGGCCGTCGGCTAACGCTGGCGGCGGCTATGCCTGCCGCCATTCGCTTCGGTGAGGTAAAAGCCATCCTCCAACCGCAAGTCGATGTCCACACCAATGCGGTGGTCGGATTCGAGGCACTTGCGCGATGGACGTTTCAGGGCCGCGCCGTCTCGCCGGTTGAGTTCATCCCCATCGCTGAAGAGCATGGCCTCATCAGTGAACTGGACATGGCGATCCTGGAGCAGGCAACCCATCTCGTCCAGCAATTGACAACTCGATCCGGTCGTCCATTCCGGCTTTCGGTCAATGTCAGCACCTATGACCTGCGCAGCGACCGCATTGTCGATCGGTTGTCGGACGCGATTCTGGCGTCAGGGTTCGATCCGAAACTCTTGACCGTTGAGATCACTGAAACGGCTTTGCTATCGGACTGGACTGCCGTCAGCCAACGTCTTGAGCAGCTGCGTGCAATGGGCATCAAGATCGCACTGGACGATTTCGGTACCGGCTATTCCTCCCTGTCCTACCTGACGCAATTCTCCTTCGACATCATCAAGGTCGATCGAACCTTCTTGCGCAATCTGGATGAGGACAGCGAACGCTCGGTGCTGCTTGCCCATATCATCAAGCTGGCGCGATCCTTGGACAAAACTGTCGTCGCCGAAGGGGTTGAGCGCCTGGAGCAGGCCGCCCATGTGGCCATGCTTGGCGCCCAGGTGGCCCAGGGCATGCTCTACGGTTTGGACATTGAAGAGGCACAGGAACTGCTTGACGAACCGGCAGAACCGCATCGTCTGAGCGCATGAATGATCGCCTGGCCGGTAAAAAACCACTGACTGACGAACGCGGCTTACCCGCCTTCGCCGGCCTTGTCGTAGACCTTGTCTTTCATCCGGGCGATGTAGGGCGTGAGGATCGGAACGAAAAGGATCAGGATCGCGATCGCCAGGATCGAAGCCGTCAGAGGCCGCTCCCACAGGAACGCCCAGCTATCATCGGAGATAATGAGCGCTCGGCGCAAGTTCTCTTCCATCATCCCGCCCAGAATGAAGCCGAGCAGCATCGGCGCCATCGGAAAATCAAGCAGGCGCAACACCAAGGCGACGATGGCGAACAACACCATCAAATGAATGTCGAAGGTATTAAAGGAAACGAAATAGACGCCGATCAGCGAGAAGAAGAGGATGTAGGGCACCAGCACCGCGCTCGGCAGCGCCAGCACGCGGGCAATGTAAGGGATCAGCGGTAGGTTTAGCACCAGGAGCACGATGTTGCCGATGTACATGGAAATGATCACCGACCAGAAGACTTCCGGATTGTCGATGAAGAGGCGCGGCCCCGGCTGAATGCCGTAGGAGAGCAGCGCCCCAAGCATGATCGCCGTGGTGCCCGAACCCGGAATGCCCAGCGTCAGAAGCGGCACGAACGAGCCTGAGCAAGCCGCGTTGTTGGCCGTTTCTGGCGCAGCAAGCCCGCGTACCGAACCTTTGCCGAATTCCTTGCCCTTTTTCGGACCGGCCAAACGCTGCTCGACGCCATAGGCGAGGAACGAGGCGATGGTCGCACCGGCCCCCGGCAACACCCCAATGAAGAAACCAAGCACCGACGACCGCCCGACAACGGGAGCGATCTCTTTCACCTCGCTTTTCGAAAGCCGCATCGAGCCAAGGTTTTTCTGTGCCTCCAACTCCTTGGCCTGATCGGCCGCCGATTTTGGACGCAGCACGGCCATCAGAGCCTCTGACAGCGCGAAGGTCGCCATCGCCAAGAGGAGGAAGGAGATGCCGTCGATGAGATCGAGCATGCCAAGGGTGAATCGCGGCACGCCCTGCGCCTGGTCGGTGCCGACGGTCGAGAGCATCAGCCCGAGAATGGTCATGAGCAGGGCTTTGACCAGATTGCCCTTACCGGCAAAGGCGGCCACAGCGGTCAGCCCGAGCACCATCAGTGCGAAGTAGTCGGTCGACTGGAAGGATAGTGATACCTGCGCCAGCGCCGGGGCGGCGATCAGCAAAAAGATAGCAGCGATCGTGCCGCCGGAAAACGACGAGTAGGCTGCAATCGCCAGCGCCTTGCCGGCGTGCCCGGCTTTGGCCAGCGGATAACCATCGAAGGAGGACGCCACCGTGCCGGCAACGCCCGGCGCATTGATCAGGATCGAGGAGGTCGAGCCGCCAAAAATCGCGCCATAATAGACACCCGCCATCAGGATGAGGCCGGTGGAAGGATCAAAGCCATAGGTGATCGGGATCATCAGCGCGATGGCTGAAATTGGACCAAGGCCCGGCAGCATGCCGATAAAGGTGCCGGCAAAGCAGCCGACCATCACCATCAAAAGGTTGATCGGCTGGGCAGCGACGCCGACGCCGGAGAGAATCCCTTCAAGCATCGCCCATCACCTCAAAAACTCTGGCAGCGGTTCAACGAAAACATCGAGCCCCTGCGTCATCAACAGCCAGAACCCGATGACGACGGGGATCGACGCGCCGATCAGCACCAACCAGCGCCGCTCGCCCATGACCCAGAAGCCGCCCATCAAGAAAATGCTGGTGGAAAGAATGAACCCGAGCAGCCGCACCGTGAGCCCGTAAAAGATCATCAGGCCGCACAGCACCGCCACGCGCTTGAATGTCATGCCGCTGGTATCGACGGGCCGATCATCGCCAGGCTTCACCAGCAAAAAGAGCCCCAACACAATGCCGGCAAAGGTGAGGAACTGCGGCGCGGTGCGCGCGTGAAAAGCCTGGTTCAACTGAAAGGGAAGCAGCGTGATGCTCGTGCTCAAATAGCCATAGGCCACGAAGAACACCAGCAGCAGCAATGCGCCTATGCGGTCACGCGACATGAAATCCCCCGCCCTCGCCTTGATGTCACCCGTCGATGTCACCCGACATGGAAAACTGGCGCCGACTGGGTAGCCGGCGCCAGAAAATGCTTGATCAATCGATCAAAGGAACCCGAGCTCGCGCATCAGATCCCCAATGATCTGCTCCTGCTCTTCCAAGAAGCCGGTGAACTCGTCGCCCGGATTGAAGATTTCAACCCAGCCGTTGCGATCGCGCACTTCGGCCCAGGCGTCGGTCTCGTACATCGCCGCCAGCTTGTTCTGATAAGCCTGCGACAGTTCGGCCGGCAGGTCGGGGGCACCAAAGAACCCACGCCAGTTGACGAACTCAGCGCCCGGTGCGCCGGCGCTGTCGCAGGTTGGCGCGTCCGGAGCAGCCGCCACCGGCTCAAGCGAGGTCACGCAGAGAATGCGCACCTGATCTTGGCGCGCCATCTCAACGGCTTCCGAGAAACCGGTTGAAAGCGCCTGCGCTTCGCCTGACAGAAGACCCGCCATGGCGTCGCCACCAGCATCATAAGGGATGTACTTGACTTCGGTCGGGTCACCACCGGCAGCGCGCATCACCAGCGCCGCCACCAGATGGTCCATGCCGCCGGCAACCGAACCGCCGGCAATGCCCACCGAGCGTGGATCGGCGTTGTAGTCGGCCAGGAGCTCTTCGAACGACTGATATTCAGAGTCATTGTGCACAACGATCGCCGCATAGTCGCCGATCGTGCCGGCGACCGGCGTCAGGTCGCGGAACGATTGCGGGAACACGCCCTGCAGCGAGCGGATCACGATCGGTGTGGAGTTCACCATAAGCGTGCCCTGCTGCTGTTCAGCGGTTTCGATCAGGTGGGCAATCGCCACACCGCCGCCGCCGCCGGACATGTTTTCATAGGATGCGGACTCCAAAAGGCCGGCTTCGGTCAGTGCTTCGCCGGTGCCGCGTGCCGTGCCGTCCCAGCCGCCGCCTGCGCCGCCTGGAATGAGAAAGTGCAGTTCGCTCACCACATGGTGGTCGGCCTGCGCAGCAGTGAACGCGCCTCCGGCAAGCATGGCAGCAGCAGCCGTGCCCAAAAGGGCCCGTTTGAGTGTCTTGGTCATGTTGGTCTCCCTAACCATCTATCAGCGCGGCGTTTCCCGCGTCTTGCTTAAGCCCTGTCGCAGGGCTTGCTCGGCAATAGGGCATAGGTCCGGGGTGTTTGTCACGCCCCTATCAACGGGTCTTCGCTGATTTTGCAACTGGTTGCAAAAACATCGAACAACATCTTTTCCGCGCAAGAAACCATCGAAACTGGGCAAGCAAAACGAAAAAAGTTTGCCAGTTAATACTTATGCAACGCGGATTATGTAGATTTACTTACCTAACGGAAAGAAGCGGCATCCGCTCTTTTAAACGTGGAAAGAAATCAAAAATGGATTTGATTGGACTGACCTATGTTAGCATTCGCCGGCATAAGCCCGAAACAGATCCACTGGAAGAACTGCGCAGAATTCACCAGCAATCGGTGCGCAACAATCCAGATCTTGGCGTCACTGGCGTGCTGCTTTGCACCAAGAACCACTACATTCAGTTCATTGAGGGCAAAGAGCAGACAACGCTCGATCTGTTCGACAAAATCCAGAAGGACAAGGCGCATTACAACGTCAAGCTGCGTCGGTCCTCGACCCTGGACGAGCGCCAATTTCCAGATTGGTCGATGAATGTGGTCTATATCCAGTCGATCAATCAGGCACTGTACGGCTATGAGGATCCGACCTCGGACCTCAATCCCTACCACCTCACCAGCGATGTCCTGTTCGGGCTCTTGTCGGCGGGCACAAAGCAGACGCTCTGCTCGCAATTGCGCGTCGCCTAACCGCTACAAACAGTTGAAAAAACAAGCGCCGCCGAGGCGCCAATGAAGGCTTGAGGACGATTCGTCGGGCCATGACGCCTCGCGTCAAGGCTGGCGGCCGACTTTGTAATCGCACAAGTTAAAAGCCCTCCGCCAGGGCAACTCATCCACAAGGCGGAAATCGTGCGAAACGTCTGGTCCAGCAGGAAAAATCGCCGGTGTGTGTCAGGCGAACTCACGCGCCTTTGGCCCGGTTTTTGGGGCTTTTTTGCAATTGCATAGAGCGCTTGCTACCCTAGGTCGTCAACGTCACTCGACGAAACCAAGCTCAAACAGATTTTACACGGTCAGCCAGACTTGCGGTTGGTCGGCAGACCTTTGAGGATTCATGCCCATTAAACCACCCATTACCGACCTTCCCATCCGCGTTGCCAAGTCCGGCTTTTATCGTGGCTTCACCAAAGACGTCACGATCACAGCCAAAATCCTTGTGGGTGGCTTGATCCTCTGGGCTATCGCCTTTCCCGACCAGGCAGCCTCTGTGCTTGGCGCGTTGAACAGCATCATTCTTGCGTCGTTCAACTATTGGTACGTCTATTCCGTCGCCTTCTTTCTGATTCTCTGTTTCGTCCTCGCGCTTTGGCCAACAGCCGGGCGCATGAAGCTCGGCGTTGAAGAGGACAAGCCGGAGTTCACCAACTTCTCTTGGTTCTCCATGATGTTCGGCGCAGGTATTGGCATCGGTATGCTGACCTTTGCGACCGCCGAGCCGATGTACCATTTCGCCGCTAACCCGGCGACCATTCAGGGCATCACCGAAGGCAGCACGGCAGGTAATGTCCGCGATGCCTATATTTGGTCGTTCACCCATTGGGGTTTGGCCGCCTGGGCCTGCTACGCGATCGTCGGCTTGGCGCTGGCGTTTTTCTCCTACCGGCGCGGCCTACCGCTGACGATCCGCTCGGCGCTCACCCCAATCTTCGGTCAGAAACTGTCCGGTCCGGTCGGACACGTGGTCGATATCGTCGCCGTTGTTGCGACCGTTTTGGGTGTATCCCAAACACTTGGTTTCGGTGTGGAGCAGTTCATCTCCGGACTGTCGCGCATCGGCTTTGGTGATTGGCTCTACAGCGTCAACGAGGCTGGTGAGCGGTCTTCATCCACCCTCGGCATCATCTTTGCACTCTTGGTCATCATGGGTGCATCCACGCTTTCGGCCCTATCGGGCGTCGGCAAAGGCATCAAGTGGCTGTCCAACATCAATATGGGCCTCAGCTTCTTTATCCTCGCCTTCTTCCTGCTGTTTGGTTCCACCTTCTTCGGCGCACAGGCGCTGATCCTCGGCATCTTCGACTATCTGGTGTCGATCCCAGGCAATTTCCTGACGGTTTGGTCGGCTGACGGCACCGAAACCGGCGATGCGCTTGCTGGGTGGCAGGGTGGCTGGACCATCTTCTACTGGGCCTGGTGGATCGCATTCGCACCATTCGTCGGCGTGTTCCTCGCCCGCATCTCCAAAGGCCGCACGATCCGTGAGTATGTGCTGGGCGCCATGATGATCCCAGCGGTCATGTGCTTCGTCTGGTTCGCTTTGGTCGGCGGTACTGCCATCGATCTGGAACTTACCGGCGTTGCCGATGGCGCCATCGCTGGCGCGGGCCAAGCCGATCAGTTGTTCGCGATGCTTTCCGTGATGCTCAGTGATGGCCTGGCCTACATCATGTCGGTCGTTGTCGTGATCTTGCTGCTGACCTATCTGGTCACCTCGGCCGACAGCGCGGTGTTGATCATCAACACGATCAACGCAGCCGGCGATGAAGGGCCCAAGGCACGTCCACACATCCTCTTCTGGGGTGCAGCGCTTGCCTTCGTGGTCGGTGGCCTGATCATTGCTGGTGGGCTGGGCGCCATCCAGACCGCAATGGTCATCGGAGCTCTACCGTTCAGCCTTGTTATGGTGCTGATGGGCCTGTCGCTGATCCGCGCCATTTACAAAGATGGCCAGCGCGAAAAGCACGGTCTGCCAACCACCTTTGTCAGCGAAGACGACGAAGGTGCAGCATCGGCCCCTGCTCCGGCAGAGTAGCCGGGCCCAGACTGGAAACAAAATCAAAAGCGGCACGCTTCGGCGTGCCGCTTTTTTGTGTCTGGCAATTTAGTTCAGCAGTGAAAAACCAAAAATGGCTCTGGCCTAAGCCATCGCCTGGCCACAATGGGCGCCGGAAAGAAACGCCAACTCGATGCGCGGCCCAAGCAGACCATCGCCGGCAACGCCAAGCGAGCCATCTGCGCTGAGCAGGAAGGGTTCGCCCAACGCTTCCTCGACCAGCGCATAGCGCCAGCGATGACCGGCGCCGTAGATCGGCTGGGGCACATCAACGCCCATCTCATCCTGAAAAAGGCGCAGAAGAACCGGCACCATGGCATCTCGCTCTTCTTCAATGTTGGTTGCTGAATAAGCAGCCGAAGCCTGCACCACCCACAGATCATGATCGCTCGTTCGATCAGGCCCACGCGCTGACTGGCGGCAAACCATGGAAAGCTGGCTCGCCTCGCCAAGCTCCGGCACATCGATCAGATCAAGCGGTTTGTCGAAAGCGGCAAGCAGCGTGTAACTTGGCGCATAGGAAATATCGCCAAGGCGCTGAAATACCTCGCCAAAAGCTTCCAGAAGGTTGAGCGCTTGCGGCGCGGGCGCTGTCACAATCACTTTGTCGAACGGTCCATGATGGGTGCCGTCCTTGTCAGAGAGCACATAGCCTTCGGCCACTTTGCCGATATGGGCGACCTCGAAACCCGTAGCGACGGCAATTCCATCCTGGCCTTCAAAACCGGCCTTCACCAAAGCCGCCATGCCCGGCTTGCCGATCATCGCGCCATCTCTGACGCTGTCCCAGACGTGCACCGCGCCCTTTTCGTGGAGCTCGGCAATGTATTGCGAGAAAGCCGGATCGCGGACGGTGGCGTACTGCGCGCCATGATCGAAGGCCCCGAACTCGGTCCGCCGTGTCGACAAACGCCCGCCAATACCGCGCCCCTTGTCGAAAACCTGCACGGCATGGCCCGCCGCCGCCAAGGTGCGGGCGGCCGCAAGGCCGGCCATACCAGCGCCAATCACTGCGACATCAAGGGTCATGAACGGGGCCTCGCCATTACTTCGATGCTTCCCATATAGCGAGCGATGAGCACAACTTCATCCCCAATCGATACGGCGGAAACCGAAAAGGTCGAACCGGCTTGCACGGTCTACTACGATGGCGCCTGCCCGCTCTGTCAGCGCGAGATCGCCATGTACCAGGGCATGGATGGATCCGAGGCCATCCGCTGGCATGATGTCAGCACCGACGGCACGGGCGCTGAAGATCTGGCGACCAGCGATGCCATGGCTCGCTTCCATGTCCGCCGTGCTGACGGAACGTTGGTGTCCGACGCGCGCGGGTTCTTCGAAGTGATGAAGACGATCCCGCGCCTGCGCTGGCTGGGTCATATGCTGTCCGTGCCGCCGATCCCCTGGATTGCGGAGGGCGCCTACAGGCTCTTCTTGCCCCTGCGCCCGGCCCTGAAACGCATCGTCCCCGCACCGAAGACCAAACCACGCAACGATGCCTGAGTTTCCCGCTTCCCGGCAGGCTGCACTGGATCGGCTGCGCGCTTTCGCGCCCAGGGCCGGCCGCGCCTATGCCGCGGGCCGCAACACAGATTTTGGCGCGCCGGACCAGCAGGCCGTCTCCATGCTGTCGCCCTATCTGCGCCGACGGATGATCACCGAGCGCGAGGTGGTGGCCGAAGTGTTGAAGCATCATGCGCCGGAGGCCGCCGAGAAGTTCATCCAGGAGGTGTTTTGGCGCACCTATTGGAAAGGGTGGCTCGAACTGCGGCCCGCCGTTTGGAACCACTATCTCGCCGAACGCGAGGTGGCGCTCGCCGGCCCACCGGAGGGATATCGGGCCGCCATTGAAGGTCGCACCGGCATAGAAGGGTTCGATGATTGGGCGCGCGAATTGGTCCAAACCGGCTGGCTGCACAACCATGCGCGCATGTGGTTCGCGTCCATTTGGATCTTTACGCTGAGGCTGCCCTGGGTGCTCGGCGCGGATTTTTTCTACCAGCACCTCGTCGATGCCGACCCAGCTTCCAATACGCTCTCCTGGCGCTGGGTGGCTGGCCTCCACACCAAGAGCAAGACTTATCTGGCGCGGCCCGACAACATCGAAAAGCACACCCAAGGCCGTTTCCGGCCGACCGATCTTGCGCCCTATGCCGAACCGGTGATTGACGGGTATGAAATCCCCGATCTGCTGCCGCCAAGACAGGCCGAGACCCGCGTGCCCGATGGACCCTATGCGCTGCTTCTTACGTCGGATGATCTGCATCCGGAAAGCTGGCCGGGCTATGACACCAACCCGCCCGCTCTTGTCATCCATGTCGGGCAATTGCCGCAGGAGGCCGAGCTCAACAGCGGGACCATCGCCGCAGGCTTCACACGCGAAGCGATCGAACACACGATCGAGCGCCTTGATCGCCCAAGCGCCAAAAGTGTCGCGACTAAAACGGCTTTGTCGCGACTAATGGGCGAGAAAGTCCTGAACGTTCTGGCCGTTCCCTACTGTTGTTCCGGAACAAGTCGAGCGTTTTTGAACGATGTTCTGGTTGATTTGCCGCAGGAGGGCATCGCCATCCACGAGGTGAAACGGACGTGGGACGATCACGCCTGGCCGCATGCGACGGCCGGATTTTTCAAGCTGAAGAAGAAAATTCCCAAGCTGCTCAGCCAGACAGGGCTGATCGCTTAGGCTGCCTGCTCCACGTCCAACCGACCCTCTTCCACGGCATGGCACGCGACCGAGCGCCCAGCGACCGTGATGCTTTGGGGAACCTCGGCTTTGCAGCGATCATTGGCGAACGGACACCGTGGGTGAAACACGCAGCCGGACGGCGGGTTGATCGGATTGGGGATCTCACCCTGCACCGGCTGCCGTTCACGGCCCACCTGGGCGATGGAGGGCACCGCATCAAGCAGCATGCGCGTATAGGGGTGCGCGGGATTGGAAAAAAGGTCTTGCGTATCAGAGACTTCCACCAGGCCGCCGAGATACATGACGCCAATACGGTTGGCCATGTAACGCACCACGGCCAGATTGTGGCTGATGAAAAGATAGGTGAGGCCAAGCTCATCCTGCAGGTCACGCATCAGGTTCAAGATCTGCGCCTGCACCGACACATCAAGCGCCGATGTTGGCTCATCGCAAACCAGAAACTCCGGGTTGGACGATAGGGCCCTGGCGATACAAAGACGCTGGCGCTGACCGCCAGAAAACTCGTGTGGGTACTTCACTGCGTCGCGCGCATCCAGGCCAACAAGCTCCAACAATTCGCCGACCCGCCGGTTGATCGCCGCTTCATCATCGATCAGGCCAAAAACCCGAATGGGCTCGGAGATGATCCGGTCGATCCGCCAACGCGGATTGAGACTGGCATAGGGATCCTGAAAGATCATTTGCATGCGGCGCCTTAGCGACGCCCGCGCGGCTTCATCGGCGTTGCCGTGCACCAACTGACCATCAACACGGATAAGCCCGTCGGTCGGGTTGAGCAGGCCAATAACCATTTTGGCGACCGTGGATTTGCCCGACCCGGATTCGCCGACCAGGGCAAAGGTTTCACCCTTCTTGATGTCGAACGAGACACCGGAAACGGCCGTCAGCATCTGCTCCGGCAAGCGCTCGATAACGCGGTTGAGCCAGGGTTTGGAGACGTTGAATTTTTTCACCAGCCCTTCGACTTCGACGAAAGAACTCATTCAGCCGCCTCCTTGGTGGCAAGATGGGTGTAGGCCGGATCATGCAGGAAGCAGGCGGCATGGGACTGATCAACCGGCATCAAATCCGGGCGCTTGGTGGCGCAGGGCTCGAACCGTCGCGGGCAGCGCGGATTGAAGGCGCAGCCTTCGGGCAGCCGGTCAAGGCGAGGCATCGATCCGTGGATCTGCGCCAACCGATCGCCTTCCGTCTCAAGGTCGGGGATCGCCCCCATCAAACCAACCGTGTAGGGGTGGTGCGGGTTATGCACGACGTCATTGACCGGTCCGATCTCGGCGATCCGACCGGAATACATGACGGCCACACGGTGCGCGGTTTCAGCGATCACGCCCATATCATGGGTTACCAGAATGACCGCTGTACCGCGCTCGGCGCACAGGCGTTTGAGCAGAGCGATCACCTGCGCCTGCACCGACACATCGAGCGCCGTCGTCGGCTCGTCAGCGATGATCAGTTCCGGTTCGGCGGCCAGCGCCAGCGCGATCACCACCCGTTGTCGCATCCCCCCGGAGAATTCATGCGGGAAGGCATCAAGGCGCTCAGATGCGGCCGGAATACCGACATCTTCCAGCAGCGAAACCGCCCGCTCGCGGGCCTGGGAATCGCTCATGCTCAGATGCGTCTGGATGGTCTCCGTCAGCTGCCGCCCGATGGAGTAGAGCGGGTTCAAACTGGTCAGCGGATCCTGGAAGATCATGGCGATTTTCTTGCCGCGGATCTTGCGCATCTCTTCAAGCGGCAAACCGTCAATGCGCTGGCCGTCCAGCGTAACCGTCCCGCCGCCGATGCGCCCAGGCGGTTCCAAAAGACCGATGATCGCCGCGCCTGTAATCGACTTGCCCGCCCCGGATTCGCCGACAAGACCAAGAACTTCGCCACGATGCACGTCAAAAGACACACCGTCGATGGCGCGCAAAAGCGCATGGCGCGTGGGAAACTCCACCACCAGGTCGCGCACTTGAAGCAATGCCTCTGGTGAGGAAGCGGCTGGCGTGAGGGTTTCGGATTCACTCATAACACTCAGCCCCTAGCGCAGTTTCGGGTTCAGCGCGTCGCGCAGCCAGTCACCCAGAAGGTTCACCGATAGCGCGAGCGCCAGCAGCGTGATTGCCGGGAACAACAGGATCCACCACTCGCCGGAGAACAGGAAGTCCTGACCGGTGTTGATCAGTGTGCCAAGCGACGGCGTGGTTTTCGGCATGCCAACACCCAGGAAGGACAAGGTCGCCTCGGCAATGATCGCCAGCGCCAGGCCGATGGTCGCGATCACCAGTACCGGCCCCATCACATTGGGTAGTACATGGCGGAGCATGATCGTGAACGGTTTGACGCCGATCACCCGCGCAGCCTGCACATATTCCTTGTTGCGCTCCACCAGCGTCGCCCCGCGCACGGTTCGGGCATATTGCACCCAGTCCGACAGCGCGATGGAGACGATCAATATCCACACCGCCAGATCGTTGCGCATGTCCGGAGGCACCAGCCCGCGCACAACGCCGAACACGAGCAAGGCGATGAGGATCGACGGGAAGGTCAACTGCACATCGGCGATGCGCATGATCACCACATCGGCCCAGCCGCCGCGATAACCGGCGATCAGGCCTAAGACGATGCCGATCACCATCGCCAGCGCCACCGCCGACACGCCCACGAAAAGCGAAATCCGCGAGCCGTAAAGGATGGTGGAAAAGATATCGCGGCCCTGATCGTCAGTGCCCAGCCAGTACACACTTCCGGTGAACTGGTTGGGCTCCAAAGGCGCAGTGAACCCATCCATCAAATTGAGCTCTGCCGGATTGAACGGATTTTGCGGCGAGATCAACGGCGCGAAAATCGAGGCCAGCACGATGATCAAAACGACGACAGCCGCGACGATCGCAACCGGCGAACGGGTGAAGGAGTACCAAACGTCGGAACGCTTGATGCGCGTAATCAAAGAGGGTGCTTCGGCCTTGGCGGCTTCGATCTTCTCGGCGACCGCCTTGGCGTCAACCAGGCTTTCGGATTTGTCGATGGATGTATCGCTCATGCTCAGCGCTCCTACTTCGATGTACGGCGCTCGACCCGCAAACGCGGATCCACAGCAAAATAGAGAAGGTCAACGATGAGATTGACCAGCACGAAGAACACGGCGATCAGCATCAGATAGGTCGCCATGACCGGGATATCGACGAAGTTGATGGCGTTGATGAACATCAGGCCAACGCCTGGCCACTGGAACACCGTCTCAGTGATGATGGCGAACGCAACAATCGAGCCCAGTTGCAAGCCAGTGATCGTGATCACCGGGATCATGGTGTTTTTCAGTGCATGACCGAAGTTCACCGCGCGTGCCGACAACCCGCGCGCCCGTGCAAACTTGATGTAATCGGTGCGCAGCACCTCTAACATTTCCGAACGCACCAGGCGCATGATGAGCGTCAGCTGATAGAGCCCCAGCGTAATGGCCGGCAGGATCAGTGATTGTAGGCCTGAACTGGTCAGAAAACCGGTCGTCCACCCCCCAATCTGAACCACTTCGCCACGCCCGTTGGAAGGCAGCCATTGCAGCTCAACAGCGAAAATCCAGATCAGCGCAATGCCGATCAAAAAGGTTGGAAGCGATACGCCTATCAGCGAGGTCGTCATGATCGCCGTGGCAATGAAGCCCTTCCGGCGCAACGCGGTGTAGACACCCAGCGCCAATCCGCCGATCAGTGCGAACAGGCCCGACACAAAGGCCAGTTCCAGTGTGGCTGGCAACCGCTCACCAATAAGCTGCGAAACCGGAACACCGGCACGGTAGGAGATACCAAACTCGCCTTGAACCGCACCCCAAAGGAAATTGAAATATTGAACCACAAAGGGGTCGTTGAGACCGAGGCGTTCGCGCAAATTCGCGATGTCCTCAAACGTGCGTTCCTGCCCAAGCAGGCTCTCGATGGGGTCGCCGACATAGCGGAACATCAAGAACGCGATCAATCCAACGATCAGAAGAACAACGACCGACTGGAAGACACGGCGGATGACGAAGGCAATCATGCGCGACCCTCATATGATGATGGCGGGCCACTAGAGCGGCCCGCCACCAGGTTTCGTTAATTGACGGTGACCCACCGCAGAATGAAGAAATTGTCCGAACGCGGAGAGACATCGACGCCGTCACGCACGCCCCAAAGGATCGGCTGCGAATAGAGCGGCACATAGGCCACTTCATCCTGATAAATCGCCGTTATCTCATCGAGCATGCCTTGACGAACGCCTTCATCGACCTCCGACTGAACGGCGGGCAAAAGCTCATCGACCCGAGCGTTGGAGAAGCCACCAAAGTTCCAGGAACCCAGGCGACGCTCTTCATTGGGCGTTGAGACCAGGAAGCGGATAGGGTGCTCGTGATCGAAGGTGCCGGGCGACCAGCCGAGCAGATACATATCGAAATTATCAGCCCGCAGTTCCGGCCAGTAATTGGCAACCGGCATCGTGTTGAGATCAACCGTGATGCCAACCTGCGCCAACATGCCGACCACGGCCTGACAGACGGCAGCATCATTGATGTAGCGATCGTTCGGGCACATCAGCGAGAACGTAAAGCCGTCCTCGTAGCCTGCTTCAGCAAGCAGCGCCCGCGCGCCATCGGGATTGTAGTCCAGACGGTCAGCATTGGCATCGGAGAAGCCGCGCATGTCGGGCGTCACCAGTTGCGCCACCGGCTCAACCGAACCGCGCATGATGGTGGTGTTGATCGCGTCGACATTAACCGCGTGATAGACCGCGCGGCGCACACGTTCATCGGCAAATGGATTGGGCGAACCGTCATAGGTCAGCGTTTCAGCTTCGTGCGGAAAGCCCAGCATCATGACGCGGGCTTCCTTGCCGACCATGACGTTCATGCCATCGGTGTTTTGCAGGCGCTCGACGTTCTGGATCGGCACCGGATTGATGAAATCAACGTCGCCAGCGATCAACGCCGCAAGCATCGTCGCATCGGACTGGATCGGCGTATAGATCGCCTCAGTGATATTATGCTCAACATCGCCCCACCAACCGTCAAACGGCTCAAGCACGGTGCGCACGCCCGGCGAGCGCTGGACCATCGCAAAAGCGGCCGTGCCATTGGTGTTGAGCGTGGTGTAGCGCTCTTCGTCGGTCGCAGGGGTTTCGGCGCCATTCTCGACCGCCCAATCGCGGTCCATGATCATGAAGTTGGCAATCGAGCCAGGAAAGATAGGGTTCGGCGCTGAGGTCATGAAATCGATGGTGTAATCATCAACCACATTCACTTCGGTCACAGTCGCAAACCAGGAACGCACGTCGGAGGTTTCGCCAGAAGCGCGCTCATAGGAAAAAAGCACGTCATCGGCAGTGAAATCCGCGCCATTGTGGAATGTCACACCTTCACGCAAATGGAACCGCCAGCCTTCATCGCCAAGCGCTTCCCAGCGCACGGCCAGTGCCGGTTCGACAGCCATCGTGCGGTCGCGGCGCACCAGGCCTTCATAGACATTGTTGAGGAAGCCAAGCACCGGCGCGGAAGACGCCGCATGCGGGTCCATGGTGTTGGGGTCGGACGTCGTTGCCCAGCGGAACGTTTCCGCCGATGCGGGCACTGCCGCTCCGAGCGCAACGGCAAGCGCCAGCGCAGAAACTGCCAGACGCGTTTTTGAGTGGGACATGATTGGTTTCCTCCAAAATACGGCCGCAGCGCGAGGATGCGGGGCCGTTCTATCCAAATACGGGCAAGGCTTTGGAAGCCTCAGACCCTGGCCCGGATAGTGGACGGACAGGGTGGCGGGGCAAGCCATAACCTTGCAAACCCCGCCACCTTAGCGACATCGTGTTCTACGCGGTCATCAATTGAACGTGAGGAACTTGAAGTGCGGCTGATCTTCAGGCTGCACGGGGAAGTCGATGTTCTCGCGCATGCCCCAGTTCAGCACCTGGTTGTGGATGGGGATGTAAAGAACATCCTCCTGCACCTGCGCCCAAATCTCGCCAATGGTGGCATTGCGGGCTTCCAGGTTGGTCTCCGACGCCAGTGAGACGATCATCTCATCAACCTCAGGATTGCTGTAGCCGGTGTTATTCCAGGACCCGTACTCATCCGTGGTCGAGTGAACGAGGAAGTTGAACACATACTCAGAGTCGAACGTCGGAACGCCCCAACCGAGCAGATAGAATTCTGTTTCCTGGTTCTGGATCAGCGGGAAGTGGTTGGCACGAGTCTGTGCTTCCAAGTTCGCCGTGATGCCAATCTGCGCGAGCATACCGACAACAGCCTGGCAGATCGCTTCATCGTTGATGTAGCGGTCGTTCGGGCAGTTGAAGATGATTTCAAAGCCATCCTCGTAGCCCGCCTCAGCCATCAGAGCGCGCGCCGCGTCGACGTCCGTTTCGGGAACAGTGTTCAGCTCTTCGGTCCAACCGTTGACGAACGGAGGCATGATGACGCCTGTTGGGTCAGACTGACCACGCATCACAACCTGACGGATCGCATCGCGGTTCACGGCGGTGTTGACCGCTTGGCGCACGCGCACATCGGCGAATGGGTTGGCGCCTTCGACGTTATCGGTCTCCAGATCATCCTCGCCCTGTTGCATGCCCAGGAAGATGACGCGGTTCTGTGCCGCCGTCACAACCTTCAGCCCATCCGTGCTGCCCACGCGATCAAGATCCTGCACTGGGATATCCTGGATGAGATCCACTTCACCCGAGAGAAGAGCGGCAACGCGTGTCGCCTGGTTCTGGATCGGGGTGTAGATGATCTCTGACACTTCCAGCGGGAACTCGCCAATACCCCAATAATCCGGGTTGGCGGTCAGCACGGTGCGCACCTCCGGCTCACGACTTGTCAGGCTGAAAGCGCCTGTGCCGTTGGCATTGCGGGCGGCGAAGCTGTCCTCGCCATTGGCGATGTCCTGAACGGCAACGACGTTGTTCGCCTCAGCCCAGCCCTGATCCATCATGAACAGGTTGGTCAGGTTGTTCGGGAACAGCGGGTTCGGCCCTTCGGTGCGGATGTGCACCGTGTAGTCGTCAACCTTGATCACTTCAGCGACCGAAGCGAGCAGCTCTTTCATCGCCGATGTTTCGGACATGGCGCGGTTCAGTGAGAACACGACGTCGTCGGCGTTGAACTCGGCACCGTCGTGGAAGGTCACGCCCTCGCGCAGGTTGAATTCCCAGATAGTCGGATCGCTGTCCAGCGGCGCCCAATCGGTGGCAAGCGCCGGAATGATCGCGCCGGACATGTCACGCTGCAGAAGACCTTCATACATCTGGTGAGCGAGCGTATGAGTCGGACCCTCATTTTGCGCATGCGGATCAAGGGTCAGCGAATCGCCGACACGCGCCCAGCGCAGCGTCTCTGCGTTGGCAGCACCGGCGAGCATCGTTGCGCCCATGAGCACCGCAGCGGAGCGGATGAGTGTGGATTTCATGTATGTAACTCCCTGTTGCATCGCCGCGATCTTTGTGACCTGCGTGCGATGGAGGCCTGCATCTAAACGCATGGCGTAGGGCTTGTCACCTATGTTCGCTGTGCACAATCAACGCCAAGCGCTCAAGGAAGAGGCAGCGATGTCTTTTTCAGCAGCCGAACGTTGGCCACGTAGCGTCAGCGCGCCGACCCTGCCTCCGGGTCATCCCACCAATTGGGAATAAAGCGTTCGACCTCGGCGAGCAGAAGCACCACCTGCTCTGCCTGATGATCAATGATCGCTCGGCCATCCTCTTCGCTGGCAGCAGCAGCATTGCCGACAGCGCCGGAGGCGTTGAGATCATCGCCCATCCAGCCCATCCCCACCGGACCGTAGGCGCGCAGGAGAGAGAACTCCGCCGCCAGCTCGCTTTGCAGGGACAGAAACTTTCCCGTTTGCTCGCGATCGACCAAATCAGGCCTCAGCGCCAACATGATCGCCGTTTCCAACTGCCCGCCGTGAATATCGACCGCCCGTTCATCGGACGCGATGACCCCGTCCGGCAGGCCAAGCCGCATCCAATTGGTCGCCACGCACAGCATGCCCAACTCGGCGCGAATGGCATGGCTTGCATCGACCATGACGCCGACATTGCCGCCATGAGCGTTGATGATCACCAGTTTGCGCAGCCGGGCCCGCGCAACCCCGCGCGCGATCTCCATGATCAGCCGGAACGTCAGATCGCGACCAAGCGATAGGGTGCCGGCACGGTTTGTGTGTTCGACCGAATTGGTGACCGCCAGCGTAGGCAAAACCACCACCTTCGCATCCTCTGACAAGCGAGCGACGACAGCCTCCACCATCCCATCAGCGATCGCCGTATCGGTGCTCAGCGGCAGGTGCGGGCCGTGCTGTTCGGTGGCACCCAAGGGAAGAACCGCCACATGGTCATGGAACTGACCTGCATCAAAGGCGTTGAAGGGTGTTTGGGTCCAATACCGGACAACCATCGTAGGTCTCACTGTTGGAGGGGGCACTCCGCATCATGACCATTCCTTTTTCGGTCCTGGCAAGTACGGATTTTTCTGCACGAGCCTTTGGTTGCGCTTGCACAATATTATCGATGCAGGCGATATACTGAATTTACTGGGCATTGTGGGGGCTTTTTATTGTTTAACCACCTAAAGACTGTAACATTTCGCTTGGTACAAGCTTCCAAAGCTTATCGCCAGCGATCCGCAAATGTGCTTGCCGAATTGAGCCTGCATCCCGGTCAGGATCAGATCCTCAAGGCGCTCGCCGATCAGGACGGTCAAACGATGGGATCGCTGGCGCAAGCGCTGTCTGTGCAACCGCCGACGATCACCAAAATGGTGGCCCGGCTGGGCGCACAAGGCCTGGTCGACCGGCGCCCGAGCGTGGAGGATGGCCGATCCTCGCGCGTCTTCCTCACCGATAAGGGGCGCAGTCTCATCGACGATCTTGATTCGCGCCTGAAACGTATGGAGCGGGACGCGCTGAAGGGTTTTTCGGACAAGGAGCGGAAACGGTTACGCAAAGCGCTCCGACAGCTGGAAGGCAATCTCAACGCCGATCTCGATCAAGAGACCGTTGTTGGGGATGATATCGCCGATGCAAGCTTTGATAGCGACAAGGACGTCGCTAGCGGCACTTCCGATTCCACCCCGCAATAGACCTCGTCCTATGGCGGTGATACGCACCGCCCATGACCCCGCCTTCGGCTGACACTGTTTCGACCCCATCGCCAAAAACTACCTCCACCGTTGGCGCCATTGCGCTGATGGTGGTGGCCGTTGGCATGTTCGGTTTTCTGGATGCGACGGCGAAGTTCCTATCCGAAAGCCTGCCGGTCATCCAGGTCGTCTGGATGCGCTTCGTCATGCATCTGGTCTTGGCGATCGGGTTCTTGCAGATTTGGCAGGGTTTTGACCGGTTCCGCACGACACGGCCATTGCTCCAGATCGGTCGCGGGCTTTTCTTGCTCGGCACGACCATTTTCAATTTCTGGGCCCTACAATATCTCCAACTGGCCGAAACCGCCTCGATCATGTTCGCCGGGCCGATTGTGGTGGCCGCGCTGGCCGTCCCCTTGCTTGGCGAAAAGGTTGGACCGCGCCGCTGGGCGGCCATCTTGGTCGGCTTCATCGGCGTTCTCGTGGTTACCCGCCCCGGCCTGGATGGTCTCGGCTGGCCGGCGCTGATCTCCGTCGGCGCGATGGTGAGCTTCGCCCTCTACTCGCTGGCCACCAGAGTCCTAGCCCAAACCGAAAATGAAGCCGGTTTGGTTCTCTTCACGGCCCTGATCCCGGCGCTGGCGCTCGCACCATGGGCCATCGCGGTCTGGCAGTGGCCGAGCGACACTTTGACCTGGGCGTTGATGCTACTCACCGGCATCTTGGGTGGCGGAGGCCATTGGCTTCTCATCAAAGCCCATCAAGGCGCGGGCGCCTCGACGTTGGCACCGTTTATGTACACCCAGATCGTTTGGATGGTGCTCCTCGGCTGGCTGGTGTTCGCCGACATTCCGACCCTCTGGACGATCCTCGGTGCCTCGATCATCATCGGGTCCGGGCTTTACTTGCTCTATCGCGAAGAGGTGGTGCGGCGCCGGGCCAAGGCGCATTCAGGCGCAGGCACGACAACCTCAAGAGACCTTCCAACCTGATGCAGGCTCACCATGATGCAGACCATCAAAGCTTTTGACCGAATTGGCGAGGAAAATGCTTTCGCCGTGCTCGCCCGTGCCCATGCCTTGGCCACAACCGGACGCTCAGTGATCAATCTCGGCATTGGGCAACCGGACTTTCAGACACCGGGCCATATCGTCGAAGCCGCAGTCAAGGCGCTCAAAGAGGGCCATCATGGCTACACCGATGCCCGCGGCGTCCCGGCTGTACGCGAGGGTGTCGCCCGTTACACCTTGGATCGGACGGGCGTTGAAGTTTCGCCGGAAAGCGTGCTGATTGTGCCCGGCGGCAAGGTGACCATGTTCGCGGCGATCTTGATGTTTGGCGAGCCAGGCGCGGAAATCCTCTATCCCGATCCAGGTTTTCCCATCTACCGCTCAATGATTGAGTTCACGGGCGCGACGCCAATACCCATTCCGATCACGCAGGAGAATGGGTTCGCGTTCAAAACCGACGATGTGCTCGCCCGCATCACACCGGCGACGCGCCTTATCATCGTCAATTCGCCAGCCAACCCAACCGGCGGCGTCACACCGAAGGCGGAGATCGATGCCCTGGTGAAGGGTCTCGAAGCCCACCCCAATGTCGCAATCCTGTCTGATGAAATCTACGAGCGCATGACCTATGGCCCAGACAGCCCCGCCGACAATCATGTATCGCTGCTCACCTATCCCTCGATCCGCGACCGCCTCATCTTGTTGAATGGCTGGTCGAAGACTTGGGCGATGACCGGATGGCGCATGGGTTGGTCCATCTGGCCCAATGGGCTTTACGACAAAGCGCGCAAGCTGGCGGTCAACTGCTGGTCTTGTGTCAACGCCCCGGCGCAATGGGCAGGGCTCGCCGCGCTCGATGGCCCGCAAGATGCCGTGGACGCCATGATGAGGGCCTTTGCCGCCCGCCGGCGGCTGGTCGTGGATGGGTTGAACGATCTGCCAAACGTGTCCTGCATCGAGCCAGAAGGTGCTTTCTACGCCTTTCCCGACATCTCCAAGACCGGTTGGCAAGCCAAGCCGCTCGCCAACGCCCTGCTTGATCAGACCGGCGTGGCCCTTATCGGCGGGCCGGATTTCGGCACCCTGGGCGAAGGCTTCATCCGCGTGTCCTACGCCGCCTCGGCTGAACAAATCGAGGAAGCGCTGGGCCGAATGAAAAGCTTTCTAGAAACTTAGGCCTTGACCTAACTTTTCGATTGCTTTTAGTTAGGCAAATGCCTAACAATCTCGATCTCACCTTCAAGACACTCGCCGACCCCACGCGGCGAGCCGTGCTCATCCGTCTGACCAGCGGGCCCGCACCGGTAACGGACCTAGCGGCGCCGTTCGACATGGCCCTGCCCTCCTTCATGCAGCATGTGCGCCTGCTCGAAGACGCCGGATTGGTGACGACGCAAAAGCAGGGTCGCACCCGCATCTGCAGCCTAGAGCCCGACGCCCTGACTGATGTGGAAAACTGGCTCAGCCGTCAACGCTCGGCCTGGAATGCCCGCTTCGACCGCTTGGAAACCTATCTGGATGGGGAGACTTCCGATGACGCATGATGACCAACTCGATCTCATCATTACCCGCGAGCTCAAAGCTCCGCGAGCCAAGCTTTGGCGTGCATGGACAGAGGCCGATCTGCTTGCCCAATGGTGGACACCCGCGCCCTGGACCACGGAAGTCAAAGCGCTCGATGTGCGCCCAGGCGGCGCGTTCAATACTGTTATGAAAGGTCCGGACGGCGAGCGCCACGAGGGGCCAGGCGCCTTCATTCATGTCGAGCCCGGGCGGGTCATCGTTTTCACCTCCGTTCTGGAGGAAGGCTGGCGGCCCGTCGCCGAGCCGGGCTTTCCAATGACGGCGACGATCACCATGGAGGATCAAGGATCGGGGAGCCGCTACACCGCTCATGTGCTGCATGCGAGTGAAGCGGACAGGAAGCAGCATGAAGAGATGGGATTCTTCGACGGCTGGAACACGATGATCAGCCAGCTCGACGAGTTGGCGTCAGGCTTGGAGGATTGATGATGGCCATTGCGCACGCCAGCTTCTCCATCAAACGCACGTTCAAACATCCGCCAGCCAAGGTCTTTGAGGCCTTCGCTGAGCAAGACAAGAAACATCATTGGTTCGTTGCCAGCGACGGCCCGGAATGGACGACGAAGCGCTACGGCTTGGACTTCACTGTCGGTGGCAGGGAACATGGCGAATGGGTCGGACCGGACCGTATCGCCCATACCAATGAAACGACCTATCTGGACATCGTTGACAACGAGCGCATCGTCTATGCCTACACCATGGCGATGGACGGCGTTGTCCACTCCGCCTCACTGGCAACCATCCAGTTCCTAGCTGACGATGCGGGCACGCAGCTCACCTATTGTGAGCAAGGCGCCTACTTCCAAGGTTCCGACGGAATCGAAGGGCGCGAAAAGGGATGGGCCTGGCTGCTCGATCATCTTGAAAAGGCGCTAGCCTAAACCAGCAATTCCATGACCAACCCGGTGAGGATCGGGATCGGCGCTGAGACGATGAGCCGTTCGACAATCACCTTTTTCGGCACCGTTGCCAGTTCCCAGATCAACAACCGGTTGAGACTGACCAGCGCCCAAGCCGTCACATAGACGACCACGATGGGCACCGAGGCACCGGCCTTAATGGCCGCTGCACCGAGCGCAAATCCAACCACCGGCCCGCCGGGCGTCAACGCGCCGATCACATAGGCAATGGCGTAACCTGCCGCACCAGACCCCTCGCCAAGATACGTCTCGGCCAGTTCCGGCGGCATCAGTGCGGCGACAAATCCGGCACCCAAGATGCCGACCGTCAGAGCTGGCAGAACCGCGAGAAGCTGGTCCCATGCCTCGCGGAACCCCACACCGACTGAAGCGCGATCGCGCCGCGCGGCCATGATGACCATGACGGCAGCAACCAGGTAGAGCACCACGGCGAAACCAAGGACGATCATTCTTCGATCTCCGGCTTTGGCTTGGCCTTGTCTGCCTCTCTTTCCTCCTCGGTGCGGCCAGGCAGCATGCGTGCAGCCAGCCCGCAAAGGATCGGCACCGGTAGGGAGATCAGCGTGCGCAGGATCACGAACTCCGCGCCGAAAAACGACAATTCCCATACGATCGCGCGGTTGATCCCAATGGTCAGCCAAGCGGTGATGAACGCGATCGTGGAGCCGCGATCGGCACCCGAGAGGTAGAGCGCCGTGGCAATCGGAAAGATCGTCATTGGCCCGCCGGGAATGATCGCCCCCGCCAACGTCGCCACGAACAAACCGCGCAAGCCGGAGCGCTCACCGATCCAGCGCGCTACCACCTCTTTGGGCAAAAGAATGCGCAGAAAAGCCGCGACCAGGACGCCTGCAGCAACCTTCGGCAACACCGTCAACCAGAGCACGGCATCGTCGCGCAGGATTTGGGCGAACCGCTCCCACCCATCGCGCAGAAAGACGCCCAGCGCCGCGCCCACGGACAGCACCAGAATGAACAAAAACCCAATGTCTTTGTGCAGCGGCTGGCGTTTTGGTCCTGCCATCAGGCCACCAACACGATGAGGATGATCGACAGGCCAATCAGGGCAATGCCAGCAACCTCACGCGTACTGACCGGCTCTTTGAAATAGAGCCAGCTGGTGAGCGTTGAAAAAATCAGCTCCACCTGCGCCAGTGCCTTCACCAGCGCCGCCGTCTGCAAGGTGAGCGCGGTGAACCAGCCGATGGACCCGGCGACACCCGCCAAGGCGACGAGCCCGCTTTCGCGCCAAAGCCCAAGTGTCTTGGTGACCTGTCCCGGCTCACGCCAGCGCAGCCATGTGCCCATGATGATCGTCTGGACCAGCGTCGCCGACGCCAACGTCCAACCGGCCCGCACAAAGGCACTGGAGTCGCCCAAAGACAAAGACGCGCCGCGGTAGCTTACCGAGGCCATGGCGAAGGCGGCACCAGCGCCCACCCCAAACAGCACCGCCTTGTCGGCCAAGTTGAGGGCGCGCAGACCATCTTCACGACGCTTGAAGGCCATCAAGGCCACACCAGCGATGCCGATCAAAACGGCGATCAACCCCCAGAACGATAACAGCTCACCCAAGACAACCGCCGCGAACACCGCCGCCTGAAGGGCTTCGGTTTTCGAATAGGCCGTGCCGATGGCGAACGGTCCATGGGCGAAACTGGCAAGCAGCAGATAGGTCGCACCGATCTGCGCCACGGCACCTGCGATCAAGAACGTCATGAAAGTGTGGGAAGGCACGCCAGGCACCCAACCGGTCAAGCTTGAGACCAGCAATGCGTAGGCAAGCGCCAACGGAAAAGCGAACACGAAGCGCGAGAAGGTTGCGCCTCCCGTCGAGAGCCGCCCCGTCAATCGCTTTTGCAACAGCGAGCGCAGGTTCTGCAAAAAGGCAGCGGCGATGACGATGGGAATCCAGAGAGGCATGCGCCGGAACTCTTACCATCATGGCCAGGGCCAGCACCATGCCCGGCCGAGCATGGCTGCTATTCAAGCGGCAAGACGATCAATGACAGTCAGTCCAGATCGCGATAGCTGATGAGTTCAACGCCAAGGTTCTTGACGGCGTCCACCACGCGCGGATCGGTCAAAACCGCAAGACAGGCCGCGCGGTCCTCGGCGACGTCTTCATAGCCGTCATGACCTTGCGCGCGCATTTCGTCGGAAAGCACAGCGGGGTGATCGACAAAGATCGACGCGCCTGACGCCAGGTTCGATACCATCTCGACAAAGGACGCGACCCGCGCCTCAGCATCGCGTGGGAAGGGCGAATACCCGGCGACACGCGGCAAGCCATCGGTTCCGAGCGGGTCATCACGCAGATCGAAATGCTCTGCCAGAGATCGAACCATCTCCCCCAAACGCGGATCGACATCCTCAAAATGCCGGGTCATGTGGGAGCTGATGTGGCTTGCCTGCGGAAACAGCCTTGTTCCGAGCTCAATCTGGGCGCGGAACTCCGCTTCCACCTCGGCAAGGTTCCATGCGCTCGCTTCGAAACGAGGGCGAAAGAACCCATGGTCATCCGCCAGCGTTGGCGCATGCGTCAGCGGTCGCCATTTCACCCGGTCCCACTCACTGGTCAGCGTCAGATGGATGCCAATGTCGACACCCGGCAGATTGGAAAATCGATCCGCCGCGTCACACACCCAGGCGCCCGGCATCATCACCTCTATGGAGCGCGCGACCCCATCGCGCACCGCACGCTCGCAGCCCTGATTGGCCGCGAGGCTCGTGCCGGCGTCATCGACGCGAACAAGAAGCCGGGCGTTGGACGGCGTCAGAAATTCACTCCGCAGGCTTAGGCGCTTCGTCTTTGGCCGGATCGCTCGACGGGCTTGGTACATCCTTGCCCGCCGTCAAGCGCGCCAGGAAGATACCGCCGCCGGTGAGCACCGCGCCGACAACATCAGAAATCAGGCTGCCTTCGATCAGGAACAGCGCCGCGATCAGGAACATGACCCGTGGCACCTGCGGCAACCGACCGGTGAAGAAGTAGCCCTGCACGCCGCCCGAAAGCAGACACACTCCGATGGAGGCCGTGACCAAAGCGCGCGTGATCTCCAGCCATGTCCCGTCAGCCAGAAGCGCCGGGTTGTAGAAGAACATGAATGGCACGATGAACGCGGCCAGACCGATCTTGAACGAGGTCACCGATGTGCCCATCGGATTGGCGCCGGATATCCCCGCTGCCGCGTAACTGGCTAGCGCCACTGGCGGCGTGATCGCCGAGACCACCGCATAATAGAACACGAAGAAGTGGGCGGTCAGCGGATTGATGCCAAGCTGAATAAGGCCCGGTGCCACCACCGAGGCGGCCACCGCATAGGCTGCCGTCGTCGGCATGCCCATGCCGAGCAGAATGGAGATGCACATGGCGAAAAACAGTGCCAGCAACTGGCTGGTGTCGGCCAGACCGAGGAGCAAGGAGGAGAACCGTGCACCAACACCGGTCAATGAAATCACGCCAACAATGATGCCCGCACAGGCACAGACGGCGATGATCTGGATCGACATGGTTCCGGCCAGATTGAAGGCCCGATAGATGTCGCGCGGGGTCATCTTGTTAGGCGAAAGCCAGGAGACCACGGCAGCGGCAGCGGTTGCCAACGTACCAGCCCGGATCACCGAATAGCCCATGAACAGCGCCACGATCAAGATGATGATCGGCAGGAACAGATAGACGTGCTTGGCCAGTTCCTTGAACTTCGGCAGCTCGTCCTCGCGCATGCCGCGCATGCCAAGCTTGCGCGCCTCAAAATCGACCATGAAGAAGATCGAGCCGAAATAGAGCACCGCCGGGATGATCGCAGCCACCGCGATCTCGGTGTAAGGAATGCCCGTGATCTCGGCCATGATGAACGCGCCAGCGCCCATAATCGGCGGCATGATCTGACCACCGGTCGACGCGCCAGCCTCAATGGCACCGGCCGATTTGGGCGGATAGCCGATCTTCTTCATCAGCGGGATGGTCAGCGACCCGGTGGCCACAACGTTACCGGCCGATGTGCCGTTGATCATGCCCATCAGGCCGGACGCAAAGATGGCAACCTTCGCCGGTCCACCGCGCGTGCGACCAGCAGCAGCAAAAGCGAAGTTGACGAAGTAATCGCCGACCTTGGAGGCCTGAAGGAACGCAGCAAAGATGATGAAGAGGATGATGTAGGTCGAGGACACCGCGGTGGTTGGCCCGAGGATACCGGCATCCGAATAAACGTGGCCGAAGAACCGCTGCCAGGTGTAGGCGTTCTGCACCGCAAGGATGCCCGGCAGCAGGTGCGCGGTGAAGGTGTAGGCGAGGAATATGAAGGTGATCGCGACCAGCGCGAGACCGGCCACGCGGCGCGTCAGCTCCAGGATCAGCGCTGCGCCAGCGGTCGCGGCAAAGGCCACGCCGATTGGCACGAAGGGGGTGCCGACCGAGTTACGGGCGGCAGTACCGTAGATGGCAAGCAGATAAATTGCGGCGACAATGCCAGTCAGTGCCAGCACAAGATCACTGGCGGCAAAATGCTCACGGCCGCGCCGTTCCACCCAGCTTAGCGCGATGCCGCCCAGCGAGGCGATCAGCAAAGGCACGCCGAACCACATGACTTCGCGCTCATAAAGCGGCGTTCCCTCAAACGAGGCCCACGTCGGCAGGCCACCCATTTCAGGCAGCGTGCCGGAGGCGACGGTGCGAGCAAAATCCAGCGCGGTCACGAGCGAAATCAGCGCCGGAATCAAGAGAAGCAGCGCAGCGACACTGATCGCTGGCGTGCGCTTGCCATGATTGGCGCTGTTGAACGGATAGGCGGCAAACAGCAGGAATCCAAGTCCAAGCGCACCGGCAATATGGACGATGCGGAAGTTCCAGGTTTCAAGCGGCAGTTGCGGCAGCAACGGAAGTTCAATCCCGGTGATGCCGGAGATCGAAATGCCGTTCAGCGCGATCATGTGGAAGGAGGCGTAGACAACCGAGATAAAGCCGATCAGGGCAAGCGCCCAGCCGGCATAAAGGCGACGGTTCGGCTCGACAGCCTCCTCATCGACGCCTTCGGCCAGAACGATCGGGTCGGACATAACCGGCTCGCGGATCATAGCGGCCTCGCGAATGGCATCATCGCTCACGCGCGGATCGTGCGGCGGCAGGTCCGCTTGGCGCTCACCACCACTTTCGGCAGCCTGCGGCGCATCAACTTTGCCCGGCTTGTCCTGATCGCTCATGTCTATCCCCCCAATGGCACGGGCTTCTTGTTCGGCCCTATGCTGAGTCACCCAAGTAAAGCATGGGTCTGCTCGAAACGATACGGGCCGCCTGATGTCAGGCGGCCCGTAAAGCGTGTTCACATCCGCCGATTACATGGCCGAGTGGATCATGTCGTCGGCAATATCGGCGCCGGCGTTTTCTTCAAACCACTGGGCAGCACCTGGGTGCCACATCATCACGGTGTTCTTGTCCCAGTTCTCGGGCAGTGTCGAACGGGCCGCGCGGTGGATGTTCACCATGCGCTCATTGTCGGACATCACGGTGTCGACCACGGCATAGACAAAGCTTGCCGGCAGATCGCAGTTGGCGATGGCAAAGTTCCACATGGAAACCGAACGCGCATCGCTTTCCAGCGTGGTGTAGGTGTCAGCAGCAATGTCGAATTGTGAGACAGGGAACGCCTCCATAATCGCGGCCTGTTCTTCTTCGGTGAACTCAATGATGTTCACGTCGGTCTGAACTTCAAGCTGCGACACGGCAGGCACAGGAACACCAGCAGCAAACGCAATCACATCAAGCAGGCCATCCTGAAGCTGCGAACCAAGGTCCGACCAACCGCCATTGCGACGATCGAAGTTAACGCCAAGCTCTTCCATCATGCGCGGGAAGTAGGTGTCGGAGGTCGACCCGGCAGGGCCGAAGCCGATGCGTGCGCCATCAGGAATGTCAGCGACGGACTCGATGCCCGACGATGATAGCGCCGTCACAGAAAACGGCGTCTGGTACATGGGGAACATCGCGCAGGCATTGGTCATCTGCAGACCTGGCGCGATCGGGTTGGTGCCGTTGATCGACTCGGCCGCCGGACCCATCGTGGTCATCCCGAACTGGGCATCGCCCGTGTGCACAAGTGCCATGTTCTGCATTGGGCCGCCGGTGACTTCACCGCCGCCGGAAATGCCAAGCTCCTCAGCAACAAGGTTGGCCCAGCCCGAACCGTAAGCGAAGTAGGTGCCGCCCTGCGAGGCAGTGCCCACTGTGAAGCTTTCCGGCCAGCCTTCGCGATCAGCATGATTGTCGGCATAGGCCGCGCCAGCAATGGCAACCGAAAGGGCTGCAGTGGTGGCAAGAAAAGTAGCAAGTTTCATCTAAGATAATCCTCCCGTTAAGCCGATGTTTTCGGCTTTTCGTGCGCGTTGTCACGCATGCTCTTAACTTGGGCCAACACTGATATGCGGCAACCACCAAAAAAGCAGGCGCGTCAAAGGCGTCGCTTTTCTGCATGGCAGCTATGCACCACGCAACTGTTGCTTGCGAATCCTGGCGCGCCTGGCGAAGCTTTTTCAAAAGATGGGTGGAATCGGTAACATCACCCGATTTTCATGGGTCGCTATCTACCCATCCACCCTTTCAGGCGCATCGCGATGACGAAAGTCTTCGCGGGAAAGATCGTATTTGCGCATCTTTTCGTAGAGCGACTTGCGCGAAATGCCGAGCGCCTCATAGGTCGCTTTCAGGTTTCCGGCATGCGCAGCGATGGTCGCCGCAATCAGGCTTTTCTCATAAGTTGCCACTTGCTGCGACAAGCCTCCCGACGAGATGGGCAGCCCATCGACCGTTTCCTCGCCACCAGGCTCAAGGTCCAGATCAAGATCGAGATCGAGCACAAACCGGTCGGCAGCGTTACGCAACTCGCGCACATTACCGGGCCAAGATCGGCGGGCAAGGGACGCCAGAAGCCGATCTGGCACCACGCGCACCGGGCGCTTGTAACGCACGCTGGCATCGTGAACGAGCTGAATGAACAATCGCGGAATGTCCTCGCGGCGTTCGTCCAGCGGTGGCATGCGGATGTGCAGGACATTGAGGCGGTAATAGAGATCGTCGCGGAACGTGCCCGCGTCGACGGCCTTTTCCAGATCGCTCTTGCTGGCAGCGATGAAGCGGACATCGAGCTCGACCGGATCATTGGAACCAAGACGGGTTATGATGCGGTTCTGGATTGCATGCAGCAACTTGGCCTGCAAACGCATCGGCAGGCTATCGATCTCATCGAGAAAAACCGTGCCGCCCCGCGCATGTTCAAAGCGCCCATAGCGTGCGCGCGTCGCGCCGGGAAAGGCTCCTGCCTCATGGCCAAACAATTCGCTGTCGATCAACTCTGATGGCAACGCCGCGCAATTGATATGCACAAACGGTCCACTGGCCC
Source organism: Hyphomicrobiales bacterium (assembly GCA_017642935.1). Taxonomy (NCBI): domain Bacteria; kingdom Pseudomonadati; phylum Pseudomonadota; class Alphaproteobacteria; order Hyphomicrobiales; species Hyphomicrobiales bacterium. The sequence continues at coordinate 1,154,281 of JAEPOK010000002.1, read as the reverse complement.
GTTCGCTGGCCATTTGCAACGCCCGCGCCGCGACCTCCTTGCCGGTGCCGGTTTCCCCCACGATCAAAACATCAGCATCGGTTTGAGCAACGGCGCGCACTTGTGCACGCACCGCCACCATGGCGGCACTGCGCCCGGCCAAACGCGCCTCGATTGGTCCTCGGCCAACAACCTGATTGCGCAGCAAGCGGTTTTCCAACGTCAACCGGCGCTTGTCGAGCGCGCGATGAACGGAGTCGACCAAAACCGCTGGCGCGAACGGCTTCTCAATGAAGTCGTACGCACCATCACGCATCGATTGCACCGCCAGTTCCACGTCGCCGTGACCGGTCACCAGGATCACCGGAAATTCTGGATCGATGTCCAAGGACCGCTTCATCAACGTCAGTCCGTCCATGCCGGCCATGCGAATGTCGGTCACAAGAACGCCGGGAAAGGCGCGTCCCACATGGGCGAGCGCGGCCTCCGCATCGGCAAAGCATCGCGCCTTCAAATCGGCAAGATCAAGCGTCTGCGCCGCCGCCAGTCGCAGATGCTCTTCGTCATCGACAAAAAGTACCGTTTCTTCGCTCACTCGGCCGCAACCCCGGTCGTCGCTGGCGCATCGGCAACCCGCAATACGATTGAAAACTCCGCGCCGCCATCCTCGCGGTTGCGTGCCCGCAAGCGTCCGCCGAAATCCTCAACAATGTTGTAGGAGATGGAAAGGCCGAGCCCCAGCCCCTTACCCGGGCTCTTGGTCGTGAAGAACGGGTCGAAAAGCTGCGCCAGCGCTTGCTCCTCCAGTCCCTCACCGCGATCGCGCACATGGATCAGCACATGTTTCGCGCCCTCAGCATCGACAGCAATCTCCAGTGATGGCTTCGTTTGGTTCTCCATCGCATCGAGCGCGTTGTTTAAGAGATTGATGATCACCTGTTGCAGACGCAACTGCCCACCGATCACCCAGACTGGCGTATCACGACGATCATAGGCAACATCGGCGCCGGTTTTTTTGAACCGCGCTTCCATCAAGGCCAGCGCATCATCGATAGCCTGGCGCACTTCCACCGGCCCGACATCTTCCTGAGGACGGCGGGCGAAATTGCGCAGATGACCGGAAATCGCTGCCATACGGTCAGCCATCTTGGAGATGCGCGCGATGTTCTCGCGCGCATCCGGCACGCGATCGCGGTCGAGCAAAGTTTGGGCGTTATCGGCATAGGTCTTCACCGCCGCCAGCGGCTGGTTGATCTCGTGCGACAGTGCCGCCGACATCTGGCCAAGGGCCGCCAGCTTCCCGGCCTGGACCAGCTCGTTCTGCGTCTTGCGCAGGCGTTGTTCGGCGGCGCGCCGCTCCTCGACCTCGACAAGTAGATTGGCGTTGGCGGCATTAAGGTCGGCCGTGCGCTCATCGACCCGCCGCTCCAGCATATCCTGCGCGGCGCGCTGGGCTTCCAACCGCTCCATGATCCTGGCACGGCGTTGCAACAGGCTCATCAGCACCAGGCCGACAAACAGCACAAAGAGCACAAAAACCAAGAGCGCCGTCAGCGCCTGCGCTTTGGCCGGACCGGCTGGGACGAGGATCGACACCCGCCATCCGACGTCTTCAAGCAAGGTCGATGACGTCACGAAGTCTTGTCGCGCGCCACCATCATCGATGCGCAAAAAACTCAGCGTGTCGGTCAACCGATTGCGGGTGTTGTTGAGCGGCACCAATTCATCGAGCGGGTATTGCTGCGTATCGGCAACCTCCGCCAGGACTTCTGGGCTCAAATCGGAGAGCGTGCGAAAATGCCAATCCTCGCGGCTGGACATAAAGACGATATCATTGAGATCGCTGACGATAATGTCGCTGGACCCGCCACGCCAGGCATCTTCAAAGGCATCGACGGTGAATTTCAGGGTCAGCGCGCCAACGATCTGGTCATTGTTCAAAACCGGTGCGGCATAAAAGTAGCCGCGTTCCAGCGATGTCGTGCCGAGCGCGAAGTAGCGCCCGATCCCGCCGGCGATCGCTTGAGTGAAATAGGGCCGGAACGCAAACCGCCGGCCCATGAAGGACCGCTCCTTGAGGTAGTTGCTGGTGGCAATGGTCAGCCCGCTGGCATCGAGAAGATAAACGTCCGAAGCGCCGAGATCATCAGCCGTCACGCGCAGTTGCTCGTTGACCTCCGCCTGCAATTCACCATCACCGGGCGCTGCCAACAGCTCGGCCAGGATTGGGCGTTCGCCGATCAGGCCTGGCAGCGGCTCAAAGCGCTGCAACGCGCCGCGCAAGCCTTCGACTGACAGGCGCAGCGTAGCCAGACCCTGGTCACCCGCACGGATCAGAAACAGGCGTTCAACACTTGGCAAGGCGGCAAGACCAAGCGCAATCACGACCAGCAAGCCAAGCGCCAGCCGCCCGCTATCGGTTTTTAAAATCCGGCGCCGAAGAGAGTGTTCTGCCATGGCCCAATTATGCTGGTCTTCTCAGCACTTGCCTAGTTGTCCTCATCGGCGGACTTGCGTTCAGACTTAACGAAGACGAGGACGAGAACAGCGCTCAGCAAAGCCAATGCCAAGGCGATCCAAGCCAGCGTTGCATAAGCCTGCAACGAGGCAAGCTGGTGCAATGTCTGATCGTCGACGCTGAGGCCGGGCGCACCAGGCACCGCAAAACCTGGCAAGCCGTCGGCATTGCCATAGGCAAACGCGCCGAGCGGCGCGAAGGCCGCCACCGCGAATAGCCCGCCGGCGCGCGAGACGGCATTGTTGATGCCCGACGCTGCGCCAGACTGGGCGTCACTGACCGCATTGATGATGGCCGTCGAAAGCGGTGGGATACACAGACCCATACCGACGCCGAGCACCACCAGCGATCCGCCAACCAAGATCAGCGAACCGGTTCCCGCCGCTAGACTGGTCAGCCAGAACGAGAGACCGGCAATGCCCGCACCGATCGCCAGAGGAAGCCGCACGCCGATCGAGTCGACCAAAGTGCCGACGCGCGGCGTGATCAGCGCCATAACAGCGGTGAACGGCAGGAACACCGATCCGACCGCCAAAGCCGAAAAGTTATAGGCGCTGAGCAGCGTGACCGGCAGGAAGAAGAGCAGGCCGCCAAGCGCCGCATATAGCAAAAAGGTCGCCGCGTTGACCGCTGAGAAACCCGGCGCGGAAAACATGCCGAGCGGCATCATTGGGTCGCCGGTCCGCCCCTCATGCCAAAGAAAGAGAGCGCAGGCCAAGAGGCCAAGCGCCACCATGCCGACAAGCATCGGTGTTCCAAGGGCAATGGTCTCGCCCAGTTCACCACCCTCACCCATCAATGTCAGCGAAAAGGCAAGCAACCCCAGCGCAGCAACCGCCAGAAACGCGCCGATCCAATCAAGCTTCTGGGTCACCGTGCGATGCGCATCGTCCGGCACGCGCGTCCAGAGCAGCCACAGCGTGACAGCGGCGATGGGCAAATTGATGTAAAAAGTCGACCGCCACCCGAACGCATCGACCAGCGCGCCGCCCAAAATCGGGCCGATGGCCGCCGAAACCCCGGATGCTGCCGCCCAGATGCCGACCGCGCGCCCGCGTTCCTCGCGCGGGTAATAAGTGGCGATCAGCGCCAACGACGACGGCACCATCAAAGCCGCACCCAAACCCTGCACGACACGCGCACCAATGAGCTGACCACCATTAAGCGCGATCGCGCAGGCCAACGAGGCGAGAGCAAAGATCGCAATGCCCAAGCCAAAAACCCGGCGCCGGCCAAACACGTCTCCAGCGCTACCGCCAACCAGAATGAAAGCCGTCAGCACCAGCGTGTAGCCGTTCACCACCCAACTGATCGTGGCGAGCGACGCATCCAGATCGGCGCGGATGTCCGGGGCGATGATGGCAACGATCGTGCCATCGATGAAACCGAGCGTTGAGCCGAGGATCGCCACCACCAGCACAATGAGCTGCTGGCGTTTCGAACACGCCACATGGCTGATATCGGCAGGCGCGGCGACGGCGCCCTGCTGGGTAATCCCGCGCATCAAAGGGCGCCTTTCTACTAACTTGCTTGGCGGCAGACTAGTACGACGCCGTCCGACCTTCCAGTCGCGGCGTTACCTGATGCGGGAATGTCAGCCAGAGCCTAGCTGTCGTCGTCCGACGCCAACTCTTCGTAGCCAAACTCCTCGACCAGCGACGACACTGTCGTCAGATCAAGGTCATCGAACAGACGAAGGCCGTAGCCCTCAGGGCGCGAGGCCATGATCTGCGCATTGAGCTCCAGCCCATCGATGTAAATGATGACCTTCTCGCCGGTCCGATCGAGCACATAGTTGGAGGCGACGCGAAACATCAGCCCGCCCTGGCTCATCTCCAAGACCGTTCCGTCGAGCACATAGCCGCGCGATATCACGTGCATGGAGGCGATCACGCAGCAGGGGTAGCGCTTGTGACGCCGCGAAAACGTCTTTTTCCGGCCAAAGCTCGGCTTCAGCTTCGACAGAAGCGAGCGCGGGCTGCGCCGATAGACTTCATGGCTTGGCGGCAGGCCGCCGACTTGCATCGCTTCGTCAGGGGTCATCCGTTGGTTCCCTCGCGCGCGCCAACCTCTGGTGAAGAAGCAGACTTGTCGTGCATCGCCATGGAACGATGAAGCAACTGAGCATAGCCGATAAAGGCTGATTCCATCGCCCGTGACATATCCGAAAAGCCGGCACTGACCGCCTGCTCCAAACCTTCTTCGCTGGCTTGTTCGCCATCCTTTTTGGCCGTCAGGCGTTTTACACCTTCCGGACCCGCCATGCCTTGCAGCACGCTCAAAGCTTCGCGCTGGGCGTGGGCGCCATGCGCCGCCACTTGCGCCAATTGCTGCATGGAATGGTGCATCGCCGCCAACTGCTCATGCTGCGCTTCCAATAGATCGAGGACGGCCTCGCGGTGCTCAGCTTCGTCCCGGTCACCATCAAGATCGGCCATGCTGGAGAGCCAAGACTCCAAGCCGCCGCGCAAAATACCGGTCGCCTCGGCCAGGAACCGGCCGAGCAGTCCGAGAATGAGCGACCCGAACAGCCCGAACAGCGAGGAGGAGAAGCCCGTCGCCATACCGACCAGTGGCGCCTGTAGATCCTGGATGAGCTTGGTGAACGCCGCCGTCGGATCGCTCATATCCATATTGGCGATCGATCCGATAATCCCGCCGACCGAACCAACCATGTCCATCAGGCCGATAAAGGTCCCGATAAGGCCGAGGAAAACCAGGATGCCGGTCACATATTGCAGCATCGCCCGGTCTTCGACGATCTTGGTCTTAAACTCCGACACCAGGCTCTGCATGGTCCCGATCGAGATCGTGATCTGCCGGGTGCGCATCATTTTTTCGTAAGTAAGGTCGAAAACATGGCCAAGCAGGCGCGGCTTGGTGAACACGATGCCGGGTTCAAGGCAGCGGTAGTGGCGCCAATAGGGCGCGTTCTTCGAGCGCTCTTCCTCAAACTTGATGTCGTCATAGGATTCTTGCAGCGCAACAAAAGCAAGCTCTTCGTTTTTCAGGCGAAAAGCGCTGGAAAAGGCAAGCGTGATGCCGAAGAAGAACAGCGAGATGATGATCGAGTTGAGATAAATGTTGGACGTGATACCCGTCCAAATGAACTCAAATTGCCAGCTCACCAGGCCTAAGGTGCCCAGGAAGACAATCATCATCTTCAGGATTTGTCGTTGGATGCGTTTGCGCATAACGCGAAAAGCCTGCTGCCATACTCACACGCGGGCGCAGAGCGACCGCCCCCGTCTCACGCACCCTGCCGAGCAGACGATAAGATTGGGTTAACCATACAGTCTTGGGTCGCCACTCGGGTTTGTGCCCTGTCCCGCAAGGCGATCGCTGCACTGCAGCAGAGATTCATCACCTTTTTACCGGTGATGGGACAGAGTTGGTTCCGTTCGATGGAACGGGGATGCAAAACACCATGTCTTGGAAACCGATCGCCAGCCTGCTGGCGAGCGTGACGATGTTGGCGGGAACGGCCCCGTTTGCAGCGGCGCAAAACACTGATCCGGCCATTGTTGCCGCGATTGACGCCAACAGTGCAGCACTGACAGCCGCCAAATCCAACATCGACATGGTCTGGGTATTGGTGGCCGCCGGCCTGGTGCTGCTGATGCAAGTCGGCTTCATGCTGCTGGAAGCCGGGATGGTGCGGTCGAAAAACTCCATCAACGTCGCGCAAAAGAACATGCTCGATTTCACCTTCACGGTGATGCTGTTCGCCTGCGTCGGCTTCATGTTCGCCTTTGGCGCGTCCAATGGGTTCTGGTTTGGCATCGACACATCGTTCGCGTTCTTGGCAGGGATGGACGCCTGGGGTTTGGCCTTCTTCACGTTCCAAGTGATGTTTTGCGGCACCGCCGCGACCATTGTCTCTGGCGCAGTCGCCGAACGCATGCCGCTTGGCGCCTATGTGCTTGGCTCGATCATCATCGCGGCCTTCATCTATCCGGTCTTTGTCCATTGGGCCTGGGGATCAGCCCTTGTCGAGAACGACAGCGCGTTCCTCGCCAATATGGGTTTTGTCGATTTTGCCGGCTCGACCGTGGTGCACGGCACTGGTGCTTGGGTGGCCTTGGCCGCCTGCCTTTTGATCGGACCACGCAATGGCCGGTTCGACGAGAACGGCAAGGCGGTGCGCATTCAAGGGCATAGTCCGGTGCTCGCCACCGGCGGGGCATTTTTGCTGTTCGTCGGTTGGATTGGCTTCAATGGCGGCTCGACGCTGGAAGCTTCGCCGGACATCGCAGCGATTATCGCCAACACCGTGCTTGCCGCCGCAACCGGTACCGCTGCCGGACACCTGATGGGGTGGTGGCAGGATCGTGTTCTGCTTCCAGAAAAATCAATCACCGGGCTTTTGGGCGGGTTGGTCGCCGTCACCGCCGGTGCCTCGGTTCTTGAGGTCCAAGGCGCCTTGATCATTGGCGCAGCCGGCGGCGCCATTGCCGTCTGGAGCGTTGGCGCCTTGGAACGTTACCTGCGCGTCGATGATGCCGTCGGCGCCATCGGGGTGCACGGCTTTGCCGGCGTTGTCGGCACAATTGGCTTGGCGCTGCTCGCACCCATCGCGGCGCTACCGCTTGGCAACCGTTGGGACCAGGTCATCGTGCAAGCCTCCGGCGTTGGGCTCAACTTCGTGTGGGCCTTCGGTCTTGGCTATCTCGCTTTTCTTGGTATCGCCAAGTTCATGCGCCTGCGGGTTGCCCATACCAGCGAGGAAATCGGCCTGAACGATGCCGAGCACGGCACCCGCATTGGTATTGGCCACGTCGAAGATGCCTTCGATCGTCTGGTCGAAGGGCGGGCCGACCTGTCGCTGCGTCTGGACATAGATGAGGGTGATGAGGCCGAACGCCTGGCACGCCTGTTCAACGCCTTGATGGAAACCATCGAGGACGAAGAGACAGCCAAAAGCGCTGTTGCCGACAAACAACGTGCCGAAGAAGAAGCAGAACGGCTCTCCGCGCTTGCCAACGCGACTTTTGAAGCCATCGTAATTTCCGTCGAGGGCAAGATCGTTGACGGCAATGCGGCGCTGGAAGAACTGGTTGGCGCACCGCTTACCGAGTTGAAGAACCGGAAACTTGGCGACGTTGTGCATGAGGAAGATACGGCGATCTTTGCCGCCAACTTCCAGACCTCAGCCGGTGACCCTTACGAGATTCAAATCGTCCATGCCAATGGAACGCTGATCCCAGTCGAGGTGCGTTCACGCGAGATCACCTATCGCGGACAACGAACCAAAGTGGCCGCCATCGTCGATCTTCGCGACCGCAAGATCGCCGAAGAGAAGATCCGTTATCTGGCGCAGCACGACCCGCTGACCGGCTTGCCCAATCGCGCGGTGTTCTCGCACCATCTCCAAGATTTGGTCCAGCAGGCCGCGCGCGGCGAACGCTGCTGGGCGCTGTTGCTTGTCGACCTGGATCACTTCAAGGACATCAACGACTTGCACGGCCACGCCGCTGGCGATTTGGTGATCTGCCAAACCGCCGATCGGCTGAAATCCTGCACCGGTGACCAGGGCCATGTCGCGCGCCTCGGCGGCGACGAGTTCGCGATCATCCTCAATCAGGCTGAGTTCACCAACCAGGCCGCTGATTTTGCTCACCGTTTAACGGTCGAGCTCTCTAAACCCATCGTCAGCGAAGAGGGCTTGGTGCTACACACGGGCGCCAGCATTGGCATTGTTGTCTGTCCCGAACATGGCAACGAGTCTGCCGAAATCCTCTCCCGCGCCGACACCGCGCTTTACAAAGCCAAACAGATGGGCCGCAACACCTATTGCGTATTCGAGCGCGGCATGGGCGAGGAAGATCACCGCCGCCGCGTATTGGAAGCTGACCTCGCGGTGGCCCTCGACGAGGGACAGTTCGAGCTGTTCTTCCAGCCGCGCATGACCGCCTCAAATGGGGTCATCGATAGCTACGAGGCGCTCATTCGTTGGCAGCACCCACAAAAGTGTATGATCGGCCCTGGCAGCTTTATTCCGGTGGCCGAGCAATCCGGCAAGATCGTCGCCATCGGTACTTGGGTGATCGAGGAAGCCTGTCGGATCGCCAAGCAAAAGCTTGGTGCCGCCCGTGTCAGCGTCAATGTCAGTCCACTGCAGTTCCGTGAAAAGAACCTTGTCGACAACATCGCTGCGATCTTAGAAAAAACCGGCCTGCCAGCGCATCAGCTGGAAATTGAGATCACCGAAAACGTGCTGATCGACGATGATGAGCGCGCGCTTACGGCGCTACGCGCGTTGAAGAAAATCGGCTGTCGCGTTGCGCTGGATGATTTCGGAACCGGCTATTCCTCGCTGGGCTATCTTAGCCGTTTCCCCTTCGACTGCATCAAGATCGACCGCTCCTTCGTGCAGGCGATGCACACCACGGACAATGCCGGCGCCATCGTGGAAACCATCATCCGCCTCGGCCGCGCCACCAATATGAGCATTGTTGCCGAAGGCGTTGAGCATGTTGAAGAGCTGGAAACGCTGGTCAAACATGGCTGTGATGAAATCCAGGGTTTCCTGGTCGGTCGCCCGGCACCGCTGGCAAGCCTGCAACGCACGGCGCCGGACGCGGTGCTTGCCGCCATGGGTCAAATGCAGGCAACGACCGACGGCCTGGTCGCGCAGTTGCGACGCACCTTGCCTGCCAGATCTGCCAACAAGCCTCTACGGGCAAAACGCGGTCGCACCAAACGGGCATCCTAAACCCCGAGGCGCAGGCGAAACGGCTGGTCTACCGTCCGAAGACCTTGACCTCGGTACCGTCTTCAGGCGTGCGCACATCGCGCACGCCGACCGAGATGCGGCTTGCCGGCACGCCGGCTTCTAGCAACTGGTTGCGGATCAGCATCGCCCGATAGTAGGCAACGCGGCGCACATCGGTCGCATTGCCCTGTAAGGTGTGGGCAAAGGCGATGATTTCCAGCGTGCGATCAGATTGTGCCAGTTCGTGATTGGTTCCAAAATCGCGCACAACCTCCATCGCTGTTTCATCAAGCCCGCTATCGCCGTCGGCAAACGCAACCGTCAGACCTTCCTGGCTGATGGTGACGGCCTCTTGCGCGCCGCGATCACGCACTTCAGCGGCCTCAATCGCGCGGGTCTCATCTTCCTCATCGACCGCAATCGACTGGACGTTCTGTTCCTGGGTTGCTTCCTCATCCACCGTCACAATCGGTGGCGTGCCCTCATTGGTCGCCGTCGTCGTCGCATCAGCATCGGACTGCGACATGCGCAGGATTTGGCTCGACCCGGCGCCGCCACCCACATTGGCCTGCGCGACACGCTCTTGGATGATCGCCTGGCTGGTGTTTTGGATGAGCATGAAGACAACAACCACAAGGATCATCATCACGAAGGTCAGTACCATGGTCATCGTCGACAGCGCGTCGACATAGCCCGGCCAGTAGTTCTCTTCTTCTTCGGCGTCGTCGGCCATCGGGCAAATGCCTGTTCAGGAGGTCGTTGGCCAGACCCTAGCGCTTCAGGCGTTAGGCTTTCGTTAAGCCTGTCTGCGCGCCGCCGGTGCAGGCTCTGATTGGGTCGAGGACGCGCCGCCGCCATTGATGCGTGCCAAGACCTCTTCACGCGGCCCATCAGCCATGACTGTTCCCTGATCGAGCCAGATGATCCGATCACACAACGTCAGAAGCGCGGCCCGGTGGGTCGCCACTATCAAAGTGCGCCCACCAAGATACTGCCGAAGATTATCGATCAGCTGCGCTTCCAGCGTGTTGTCCATCGAGGCCGTTGGCTCATCGAGCAGTAGAGCAGCCGGGTTCATCGCCAGGACACGGGCCAAAGCCACCGCCTGCCGCTCACCGCCGGAGAGATAACTGCCGCGTGGACCGACCGGCGTCGCGTAACCTTGCGGCAGATGCGCGGCGAACCCATGGACGCCGGAAAGCTTCACTGCGCGCTCAAAATCATCGTCCGAGACCGTGCCAAGGCCAAGCGTGATCGCATCACGTAAGGTCACGTCGAAAAGCACGCTGTCTTGCGTCATATACCCGAAGGATCGGCGAATATGCTCCGGCGCAAACTGACGGGCATCGGCACCATCGAAGCGCACCGAACCGCTGGCCACATCGTTGAGCCGCAACATGGTGTGCAGCAAGGTCGATTTGCCCGATCCGATCCGGCCGATCAGTGCAACCCGCTCGCCGCGTTTGATCGAAAACGAGACGTCGTTGAGGCTCGGTCGCGCCGCGCCGGGATAGGCAAAACTCACCGCCTGAAAGTCGACAGACCCGGTCAGTGGCTTGCGCCGCGCGCCGATGTCTTCGCCGGCTTCCTCCTGGGCGCTGTCAAGCAACCGGGCAATGACATCGGCGGAGGGCTTCAAGTGCAACAGCCGCACCGCATGGCCAATCATCTGCGCGATCGGCGTCAGCGCCCGACCGACCAGCAGCGTGGAAGCAGCAAGCGCACCGACACTCATCAGACCACTGCTCACCTGGTAAGCGCCGATCATCAACGTCAGCACGATCACGAATTGGGTGATGATCATCTGCGCGTTTTGCGTGAGGCCAAGCCAAAGCCGGGCGGTGTGACTTTCATAGGCGGCATCATCACCGACCCGTTCCCATGACCGCATCAAGGAACCCGCCGCGCCGGACGTCTTGACCATCGGCAGGCCGGCCAAGGTCTCGACAAGCTGATTAGATTGATAGCGGGAAAACTCCGCGCCGGCCTCGATCGCATGCCGCGCCTGCGTGTGCGCGTAGATATGCAAAAGGCTGAGCAGGCAGAGGCCGAGCAAGGGCGCCGCCAGGATCGGCCCGCCGATCGAGTAGAGCAAAACCAGCAGCAGCACGAAAAACGGCACATCGATCATCAGGGAGACGACCAGCTGGGGCACAGCTTGAGCGACGGCATCGATTTCTTGCGCCAGCCGCGAAAGTCCGCCTGGCGCGCGCGGTGCATCGCTGAGCTTGGCGCCCATCATCCGGCCATAGAGTTTGGCTTGAAGCTCAAGCCCGACCTTGAGCGAGACGGCATCGGAAAACCGGCTGCGCACGAAGCGCAAGGAGAGGTCGACGGCCAGTGCGATCATGACGCCGATCGACAGCGCCCACAACGTTTCCATCGCGCCGTGCGGGATCACCCTGTCATAAACGGCCATGGTGAAAAGCGGCAGCGCGAGCATCAAAAGATTGGAGAGACCTGCCGCCAGAGCCAGCTTGCCGAGCGCCGACTGGTGGCTGGTCGTGGCCAGGTGCAGCACGCGGCGGTAGAGCCCGACGGCATCACCTATTGTGTCGTCGGCCAATTGACCGTCGGCCGGATGCACGCCGCCGCCGGAACGATCATCGGCGTGCGACTTCGGGCGAACATGGAACACAACGCCGGCATAGCGCGCCTCGAGCGCGTCAATCGCGACCGGTTTGGCTGATCGCGACCCGTCCTCAACGAACAAGGCGCCTTCTCCGCGTTCGGTCACCGTGAGGCTCGTCCCATCGTCCAACAGGAGGATGCAGGGGAACTCATCGTCGGTCAGCGAGCGCAGCGCACGTTCTTCATAGGACAGCGCCATGTCGCAATCGGCGGCGCGACGCCGTAACTCTTCCGGCGTTGGCACGCCTGGCGTCGATGGCGCGAGGCCACTGCGACGCACTGCGTTATCGCCGAACCAACTGCCCGCGATCCGCTCCAAGGCTGCGAAGACATGCTCGCCGGGCGGCACGCGCCGACTGGACAGATCAACATCATCTGGCTGGCTGGAACGCCCGAGCACACGTTGGATGCGTTCAATAGTCATAGGTGTCGATCAAACGTGGAAACGCCGGGACGGAAGGTCGGTAAACCCGCCTTAAGAAATGGCGCCTTTATGCTTAACACTTCATGAACCGGCAGGCGTGCATGGTCATTGGCAGACGCTTTGCACCATTCGCCAGTCCACCAGGTCCGCGCCCATGTCCGTTGCCGCGACACACAACCGTGCCCTTCCCTTTCCCCGCCGGTGCGACACACTCGCCAAGCGCGCCGACACGATGCTTTTGGTCGCGGTCAGCTGTGCCCTGTCGGCTATTCTTTTGTGGGCGACCTTCGCCACAGTCGATCAGGTGACGCGCGGCGCCGGACGCGTGGTGCCGCAATTGCAGAACCAGCTCATTCAGCATCTCGAGGGCGGGATCGTTGCTGACATTCTGGTGCGCGAGGGCGAGCTGGTCGAAGCCGGCCAGACGCTGATGCGGGTGGAGAACTCGTTCTCGTCAGCCGAACTCTCGCAGACCCGCCTTGAGATCACTGCGATCCGCGCCCGTTCACAACGCCTGGAAGCCGAAGTGGCCGGGCTTGAACAGGTGGTGTTCGAGCCTGGGCTGGAGACAACCATTCCCGACATTGTGCGCCGGGAACGCGAACTGTTTGCCAGCCGCCGCCAGAGCCATGTGGCGGAAATGCAGATCCTCGCCTCGCAACTCCAGCAAAAAGAGCTGGAACTGTCTGAGCTTGAAACCCGCTGGACCAACACGCAGCGCGAGCGCGAACTTGTGCGCGAACGCGTGGAAAGCATGCGCCGCTTGGCCGAACGCGGCGCCGTCTCCAACAATGCTCTTCTCGACGAAGAGCGCATCTTGCAGCAGATCGAAACCCGTCTTTCTGATCTCTTGTTCGCCGTTCCGCGCACCGAGTCGGCCGTCGAAGAAATCCGCCAGCGCATGGAGGAATCTCGCCTCGGTTTCCGGGAAGCCGCGCAAGAGGATTTGATCGTTGCAGCGTTCGAAATGGCGCAACTCCAGGAAGCGGCCAACGCGATGCAGGACCGCTCCGCGCGCACCGATGTCACCGCGCCGGTCGCCGGTATCGTCAACCGCATCTATGTCAACACGCTTGGTGGCGTCGTCCGCCCTGCCGAACCGCTGATCGAGCTCGTGCCCGCCGACGCCGCCGTCGTGGTCGAGGCACGGCTCTCTCCCTCAGATCGGGCCGAGATTTGGCCGGGCCTGCCAGCGGTCATCAAGATCACCGCCTACGAGTATTCCGTCTATGGCGGGCTTCAGGGACGCATCGTGGAAATCTCACCGGACGCGTTGACCGACGAAAACAGCGAGCCCTATTTCCGCGTACGCCTTGAAGCGGAGGCCGGCGGCTTTGGTCCCGACTTGCCCATTGTGCCGGGCATGACAGCCGATATCGACATCATCACCGGCGAGCGCACAGTGCTGGACACAATCCTTTCGCCGGTGCGCAACATCGCCGACAACGCGCTGCGCCAATAGACGCCAGCGCTTTAAGCCACCTCGTCGACGATGAGTTGGGCGATCTGGTTGGTAAACCCGGCATCGGAATAGAAGGTGTAGATGGTTTCAGAGCCGCTGGTGTTGCTCTGCATGAACTCACCGCCACCGGCCACACCGGTGACATCATCACCGACTGCGTTGACATTGATCCGCAGCACATTGTTGCCATCGGTCATCTGTTGAACCTGCGAGCCTTCCAGGCTGAGTGTCTCGTTGATGCCGGCATTGCTGAAATCAATCACTTCAACGTTGCTGACCACGCTTACGAGTTGGCTTTCGGTCAGGCTGCCGGAATTGGCGTCAAACGAGACCGTGTCGGTATCAGCCCCACCATCAATGGAGTCAGCGTTCAAGTTCACCATCTGGTCGGCATCGACCAGGAACGTGTCGTTGCCCGAACCGCCTGCATAATTGTCGTCATCACCATCATCGCGCAGGATCAGCGTGTCGTTGCCTGCCCCGCCATCGACCGTATCGACGCCAAAGTCGCCATCGATGGTGTCGTCACCCGCACTACCAGTGATGGTATCGCCGTTGTTGCTACCCTCCACCATATCGACACCAATGAGGGTGACATTGGTGAGGTCCCAGTTCATTGCACTGGATGACGTCGAACCGATCGTTTCGCCGCTGGCCAAAACGCCATTGATGACCTCAATGCCCGACGTGTCGTTGAACGTGTGCTGCAGATAGTAGTCGCCATTGCCGCCATTCAAGATCATCGTGTCAGAGCCGGTGGTGCCTGAATCGGTGATGTCTTTTTCGTTGGATATTCCGGTTCCATCGAAGTAGATCGTGTCGCTGCCCTCGCCGCCATCGACCGTGTCAGACCCAGAGCCGGTGTAGATGATATCATCGCCGGCATCGCCATCCAGCGTGTCGTCGCCACCGCCACCGCTCAACGTGTCGTTGCCGCCGCCACCGCTGAACGTATGCGTGAACGATCCTGAGCCGCCGGTCAGGACATTGTCGTTACCATCGCCGATCACAGTGCCGCCATCGGTCAGGATCTCAACGTTCTCGATGTTGGCAATCGTGCCGCGCGGATTGCCCTGATAGGTGATCTCGCCGGTGGTGAGGTCCCAAATGCGCGGGTTCGGAGCTGTTCCGCCGGTATAGCGGAACGTGTCTGTGCCTGCTCCCCCATCGAACACCGGCAGGTAAGACGATCCAGTGTCCCAGGAGTTGATCAAGATGTCATCACCAGTACCGGCATAGATCTGCGAGCTGTCATTGGAGCTCATATCGATCGTGTCGGCGCCGGCGCCGGTGAACACCACGTCGCTACCATCAACCGTGATGATGGAATCATCGCCGCTCGTGCCGATGATGGTTTCGGACGCCGCCGTGCCGCTGGTGACAAAACTCGACACATCGAAATCGACGCCGTTGAAACGCAGCGTCTCAACATTGGTGAGCGTGTCCGTACCTTCATCGCCATTGCCGGTGACCGTATCGACCACCGTAATCGTGCCGCCGGACGCATCGACCGAATACTCACCAACGGCCTGCGCATAGACGGCGACGTCGGTGTCCGCGCCGCCATCGATAACGTCATTACCGCCGCCGCCGGTGATCGTATCATTGCCACCAAGACCATTGAACGTGTCGTCATTGGCCGAGCCGGTCATGGTGTCCGGGCCGGACGTGCCAGTGATGGAAACCGCGCCAGTGGCAAGGTTAAGCCGCACATCGTCGAACTGAACGAACTCGACATTTTCCAGCCGGTCCGTGCCCTCATCACCACCTGCGGTCACATCGTCTTGAACCGTGTACACGCCGCCGCCCAAATCGGTGATGGTGTAGTCGGCGCGATTGCCGGCATAAACCGCCGTGTCGCTGCCAGTACCGCCATCAATCAGATCGTCGGAGCCACCGCCTTCGATCGCATCGTCGCCATTGGCACCAAACATCACGTCAGCGCCGGACCCGCCGGTCAGCGTGTCGTTGCCAGCATTGCCTGTTGTAAGTGTGTGGACCGTGCCCCCAAGATCGAGTTCCTCGACATTGGACAGCGTGTCCGAACCTTCGCCCGTGGCCGACGCATCAAGAGTGACGGTGGCACCATCGGCGGACGCAGAGGCACTTATCTGGCTGGCGGTTGCGGTGTAGATCGCGCGGTCAGTGCCGGTTCCGCCGTCGATCGTGTCGTTGCCCGACCCGCCAGTGATGGTGTCGTTGTTTGCACCGCCATCAATATCGTCAGCACCGCCTAGGCCAACCAGAGTATCGCCGCCGGCTCCGCCATCCAAGCTGTTGGCCGCGCCAGACCCGGTGAGGTTGTCGGCCTGCGCGGTGCCGATTGCGCTTTCAAAACCTGTGATCGTGTCGCCATTGGCATCGCCCACGCCGCTGACCGTGCTCGCGCCCAGATCGATGGTCACCGCGCTGCCGTCACCGGCATAGGAGACCGTGTCGTTGTTGCCAGCACCGCCGTCCAGCGTGTCGGCACCTGCACCGCCTTGCAGCGTGTCATCATCGGCGCCACCCAAAAGCGTATCAGCTTGCGCGGAGCCGGTCAGCGTGTCGTTGCCGGCATTGCCTTCAAGACGCACCGCAGTCGAGGACGCATCGATCACATCACCATGGGAGGAGCCAAGCACGGTTTCGATATTGGTCAGCGTGTCACCGGCCGCATCGCCGCCGCTCCCCGTGCCCGACCCGACCGTAATGTTGATCCCAGCACTCGAGCTCACATAGCTCGCGGTGTCGGTGCCCGACCCGCCGTCCAGATCGTCGCCACCCGATCCACCGACCAGGACATCATCATTGTCACCCCCGAACAGATTATCGGCGCCACCGCCACCGGTCAGCGTGTCATCGCCAAGACCACCGGTCAGAACGTTGGCACTGCCGTCGCCGGTCAACGTATCGCCTTGGCTCGACCCGATAATGTTCTCAACGCTGTTATAGGTATCGCCAGCAGCTTCGCCAGTGTTGCCACCTGAACTTGAAAGGTTCGCGGTCACACCACTTGCCGCATTAGCATAGGTAACAGTATCGGTACCGCCGCCACCGACGAGAAAATCGCCGCCGAGACCACCATCGAGCGTGTCATCGCCATTGCCACCGGACAGCATGTTGGCACCGGCATCCCCGCGCAGCGTGTCTGCAAAGGACGAGCCGATCAGGTTTTCAATGCCCGAATAGGTATCGCCCAGCGCATCGCCAGTGTTGTTGGCCGAATTGGAGAGATCAGCGGTCAATCCAGCCGACCCAGCATAGCTTGCCACGTCGGTACCGCTGCCCCCGATGAGCGTATCGGCATCGGCACCACCGGTCAGCGTGTCATCGCCGGCTCCACCATCAAGCGTGTCGGTCCCAGCATCGCCGCTCAGCTGATCATTGCCACCTTCACCCAGGAAGACATTGGCATTCGTATCACCGATGAAGTAATCATCGTCGCCCGACCCTTCATAGCGCTCGATGTTGGTGTAAGTATCGCCAGCCGCCTCACCGGTGTTGGCCGCAGGATTGACCAAGCTGACGAGGCTCGCCGAAGTGAACCGCACGGTGTCCGTGCCGGCCCCACCATCGATGGTGTCGCCGTCGGCACCACCATAGATGATGTCGTCATTGTCACCACCATCGATGACGTCGGCGCCAGCGCCGCCGTAAAGCGTGTCGGCGCCCAACCCGCCATCGATCGTGTCACCGCCACCTTCGCCGCGAATGATGTTGGCAGCGCCATCACCGGTCAGATCATCACCACTGTTGCTGCCGGTAAGGTTCTCAATCGAAACGTAGGTGTCGCCAGCAGCCTCGCCGACGGTCCCGCCCGTGGTGAGGTTCACGGTCACGGCTCCACCGGCATTGAGGTAGGTCACCGTGTCGGTGTCAGCGCCGCCATCGAAGGAATCAGCACCGGCACCACCATCAAGAACATCATCGCCAGCGCCGCCGCTCAGCGTGTCGACATCATCGCCGCCAAACAGCGTATCGGCACCGGCACCCCCATCAAGCGCGTTGCGGCCAGTATCACCGGTCAACGTGTCATCGAAATCCGACCCGGTCAGGTTTTCAATGCTTGTATAGGTATCGCCAACGGCATCGCCCTGTGTCCCGGTGCCTGTCGCAAGGCTGGCCGTCACCGCACTCGTCGCTGATGCAAAGGTCACCGTGTCGGTATCAGCGCCGCCATCGAGGGTATCGCCGCCCGAACCACCATCGAGCACATCGTCATTATTACCGCCCAGAAGCGTATCCACACCCTCGTCACCGATCAGGGTGTCATTGCCGCCATCGCCCTCAAGGCGATCATCGCCGGCATAGCCTTGCAAGATGTCATTATCCGCCTCGCCTTCCAGAACGTTGGCGTCCAAATTGCCACTTATCGTATCGGCATGGTTGGACCCGCGAACGTTTTCAACCGAGTTGAGCAGATCGCCTGTCGCATCACCGCCAGTCGCCGTGCCGTTTTGCAAATCGATCGTTACCGCGCTGGAGGAGAGCTGGTAGATAATGGTGTCACTACCATCACCACCCAGGAAGGTGTCGCCACCGGCAAAGCCATCAAAGCTGTCATCGCCGTCGCCGCCTTCAAACGTCTCCGCGCCAACTGTGCCGGTCACCATGTCGTCGCCGGTTCCACCAAGAACGCGCTCAATGGAGCTGAAGGTATCGCCTTGCGCCTGATCGCCGCTGCCCGTGTTGGCGGTCAGGTTGATTGTGATGGCGGCGGAGCCGGTGTAGTCCACAGTATCGGTGCCCGAGCCGCCGATGTTTTGATCGCTACCCGCCGAGCCAACGAACCGGTCGTCGTTGTTTTCACCACGCAACACATCGTCGCCATCACCGCCGTCAATGACGTCTGATCCACTGCCGCCATAGACGCTGTCATTGCCCGCCTCGCCATAGATCGTGTCGTTGGAGTTCTCACCACGCAGCGTGTCAGCCCCGTCACCACCCCACAGGGTATCGGCGCCGTTGCCACCGTACATGTCGTCATTGCCGCCAAGACCATAGAGCACATCATTGCCGCCAAGGCCTTGAAGATCATTGGCATTGTCATCGCCGGTCAGCGTGTCGGCATGGTTCAGCGACCCGCGGATCGATTCAATGTCGATCAGCGTGTCGCCTTCGGCATACCCGCCACTGTGCACACCGGTCGACAGGTTCACGGTCACAGCGGAGGTTGAATAGTAATAGTCCGCGGTGTCGCCGAGAAACGCTGAGTTGTTGCGGTAGTTGCCACTGTTTGACCCACCATCCAGTGTATCGGCACCATCACCACCACGCAGGAGATCATCGCCCGCGCCGCCTTCCAAAACATCGTCGCCGCTGGCGCCGGTGGTCCACCCACCAATCAAATTGTCGTCGCCCGCATCGCCCCTTAGCGTGTCATTGCCCCCATTGCCGCGGGCGGTGTCGTCGCCGCTGCCAAGTTCAATGACATTCTCGCCAGCATCCCCATCAATAATGTCGTCCCATTGGGTGCCGATGGCATTTTCAATGCTGGTGTAAGTGTCTCCATTGGCATCGCCATCGGTGCCGCTACCGGAGTCCAGCGACAACACGACCCGCGCTGTCGCGCTATCGAAGACGATCGTGTCGGTGCCATCACCACCATCAATCGCATCTGCGCCGCCACGACCTTCGATCGTATCGTCACCAGCAAGACCCCATAGGGCATGGCCACCATCGGTGCCTCGGATGGTATCGTTGTGCGCCGAGCCTTCAGCGCGCTCAACGGAGGTGTAGGTGTCACCGTCGGCGTGGCCGCCCGAACCGGTCCCGGCTTCCAGGTCCACCGTCACCGCCGCATCGGAATCGGTGTAGTAGATTGTGTCCGTGCTTGCGCCGCCATCATGATGGTCATTGCCGACATCGCTGTAGAAGCTGTCGACGCCATCGCCACCAAGCATGGTGTCATTGCCGAGGCCTCCATACAGAGCATCGTTTGATGCGCGGCCTTCCAGCGTGTTGTCGTTATCGTCCCCGGTCAGTGTATCGGAGTAGCTGGAGCCAATGACGTTTTCGACGCTGTCGAACGTGTCGCCTGCGGCGAACGAACCGCTGGCCGTGTTGGTCGCCAGATTGATCGTGACAGCGGCCTCGGCATCCAGATAGACGGCCGTGTCCGTGCCATCGCCGCCTTCCAAACGGTCGGCGCCATCGCCACCGCGCAGTTCATCATCGCCCGTGCCGCCACGCAGCGTGTCGTCTCCGACCAGCCCTTGCAGGACGTCGTCCAGCGCACCGCCTTCCAGCGTGTTGGCGGCTGCGTTGCCGATCAGCGTGTCATTGAAGTCGGTGCCGACAATGCGCTCCACATCCTGGAACGTGTCGCCTTCTGCCAGCCCACCCGTGGCCGACCCGATGTCCAGATTGACCGAAATGCCGGTGACCGTTTGGGCAGAGTAGTCGGCCGTGTCGAAACCGGTACCACCCCACATTTCGTCGGCGCCGAGTGAACCGAGCAGCGTGTCATCGCCGCCATGACCGTCCAGCCGGTTGGCATTGTCATCGCCCGTCAGGCTGTCAGAAAGGTTCGATCCGCGGACCCGCTCAATAGACGTGTAGACATCGCCGACCGCATCGGCACCCACATGGACACCGGTGCCCATATCGATCGTGACGGCTGTCGTGGAGAACGAATAGTCCGCCGTGTCATTGCCATCGCCGCCGACAAGCTGGTCAGCCCCGCCATTGCCGATCAGGACATCATCAGCATCACCGCCAGTCAGAACATTGACCGCGTCATCGCCTTCAATCGTGTCGGCAAAGGTCGAGCCAATGATGTTCTCAATCGTTGAGAACGTGTCGCCGAGCGCGTGTCCGCCAGAGCCGATCCCTTGCGACAGATCGATCTGAACGGCGTTGTTGGAGGCGGTGTAGTCGGCGGTATCGATGCCATCGCCGCCGATCAGGCTATCACCACCATCGCCACCGATCAGCGTATCGTCACCGGCATTGCCTTCCAGCGTGTTTTGACCGGTGTCGCCGGTCAGGCTGTCATTGTTAGCCGAGCCTAGCAGACGTTCGATGGAGTCGAACGTGTCGCCTTCAGCCTCGCCGCCGGTCCCCGTGTTGTTTGCAAGATCGATCGTCACCGCGGCCGAGTTGCGGTAATCGGCCGTATCGAAACCGGCACCGCCAACCAATTGGTCGGCGCCGCCAAGACCTTCGAGAACGTCATCGCCGCTGGATCCGTCGAGACGGTTGGCACCCCCATCGCCATCGATGGTGTCGTTGCCAGTCGAGCCGATAACGTTCTCAATACCGCTGAACGTGTCGCCATCCGCTTCGCCGCCGGTACCACTGTTCGTGGTCAACGAAACCGTCACCGAAACCGAGCTGTCATCATAGGCAATCGTGTCATTGCCCGCGCCGCCGGTCAGCACATCACCCAGCGCGCCACCATAGAGCAGATCATCATTGTCACCGCCGAGCAGCGTGTCGGCACCGCCGCCACCGCGCAGCGTGTCATTGCCGCCTTGGCCCTCAAGCGTGTTGGCAAAGGTATCGCCAGTCAGGGTATCAGCCTGCGTCAGCGAGCCGAGAACACGCTCGATCGAAATCAAGGTGTCGCCTGCCGCATCGCCGTCAGCGCCGGTGCCCGGATCGAGCGTGACCGTGACGCCGGCAGCACTGCCCGAGTAGTCGGCGGTGTCGAAACCGGCACCTCCGTCTAACGTGTCCGCGCCGCCAAGACCGATCAGCGTGTCATCATTGGCGCCGCCGCGCAGAATGTTGGCATTGGCATCGCCATTGAGAGCGTCGGCGAAGGTTGAGCCGATCACCTCTTCGATAGACGTCAGCGTGTCACCGGCTGCATGCCCGCCAGCATTGTTGGCATTGTTGGCAAGGTCGATGGTGATGCCGGCATCGGAGTTGGTGTAATCGGCTATATCATTGCCGGTGCCGCCATCCAGCGCATCGCCGCCAGCACCGCCTTCGAGGCGATCATCGCCGATGCCACCTTGTAGATCATTGACACCATCCGACCCAGTGATCGTGTCGGAACGGTCTGACCCGATGACGTTTTCGATTGCGATGAGCGAGTCTCCCTGCGCATCGCCACCTGAGCCCGAGCCGCTGCCAAGATCGACGGTAACGGCTGCCAAAGAATTGGCATAGGTGACCGTGTCTGTCCCCGTTCCACCGTCGAGCGTATCGCCACCAGCGCCGCCGTCCAGAACGTCATCGAGCCCGCCGCCGCGCAGTTCGTTGACATTGGCATCGCCGGTCAGAACATCGTTGTGGCCAGACCCAGTGATCCGCTCGATCTGGCTGAGCGTGTCGCCCTCAGCATACCCACCAAGGCCAGTGCCAAGGGCAAGATTGACCGTCACGCCAGCGTCGGAGGCCGTGTACTGGGCGGTGTCCTCGCCTCCGCCACCGATCAGAGTGTCAGCGCCGACCCAGCCATCGAGCGTGTCATTGCCATCGCCGCCATCTAAGATGTTGGCATTGTTGTCGCCGAACAGCGTGTCACCTTGCACCGACCCGGTGAGGTTTTGGATGTTGGTAAAGGTATCGCCCGCCGCATCGCCCGATGAGCCGATGCCGGTGAACAGGCTTGCTGAAACAGCCGACGAGGCGGTCGCATAACTGGCGGTGTCGTTGCCGGTGCCGCCATCCAGATCATCCGATCCCGCGCCACCGATTAGAATATCATCGCCAGCATCGCCATTGAGCGTGTCGTCACCGCCAAGGCCAAGCAGCGTGTCGGCTTCCGCGCCACCATCCAGCTGATTGACCTGCGAGGATCCCGTGAGCGTATCGGCAAAATCGGTGCCGATCAGATTCTCAATGCTGGTCAGCGTGTCGCCCGTCGCTTCGCCGCCAGCCGTGTCACCGGTATCAAGATTGACCTGCACCGCCTGGCCGGAGGAATCGTAGGTGACCGTGTCCGACCCGGTTCCGCCATCAAGCGAGTCGGCACCCGCCGAGCTCACGATCGTGTCGTTGCCACCTTCGCCAAATAGGCTTTCCGCGTCCGCACCGCCGGTCAGTGTGTCACCAAGGCCCGAGCCACGCACGGTCTCAATGCTGACCAGCGTGTCACCTTCAGCGTCACCGCCAGTGCCGGAGTTACTCGCCAAGCTGACTTGAACCGCTGCATCAGAGTTGCGATAATCGGCGGTATCAATCCCGTCGCCGCCATCCAGCGAATCCGCGCCCAGAGCGCCATCGAGCGTGTCATTGCCAAGGCCGCCTTCCAACACGTTGACAGCATCATCACCGGTCAGCGTGTCGCCCGCGTTGGAACCGACGATGTTCTCAATCTCGGTCAGCGTGTCGCCTTGCGCGTCACCGCCACCAGCGGTCCCGCCCTCAAGGTCAACACTCACGCCTTGCACCGAGCTTGAGTAGTCAGCCGTATCGATCCCGTCGCCGCCGGTCAGCGCATCGGCGCCGCCGCGACCTTCGAGAACATCGTTCTGCGCGCCACCAACCAGAATATTGTCTTGAGCGTTGCCGCGCAGCGTGTCGGCCTGCGCCGAGCCGACGATCCGCTCCACATTGATCAGCGTGTCGCCTTCGGCATCCCCGCCCGTCGCCGTGCCCACCTGCAGGTCGATCTGGACCGCTGTCGATCCACTATAGTCGGCGGTATCGAGGCCGGCGCCGCCGTCCAAACGGTCGGCACCGCCCAGTCCGATCAAGGTGTCGTTGGCGCCACCACCGGAAAGCTCGTTGGCGGTTGCATCGCCAGTCAGCGTGTCATCGCTGTTCGAGCCCACCACGTTTTGAATGTTGGTGAGCGTATCGCCTTCCGCATCCCCACCGGTGTTGACGCCGCCAATGGTGACATCCACGCCAGCCGCCGAACCTGTGTAAACGGCTGTGTTGGTGCCAGTGCCCCCGTCAAGCGTGTCGGCGCCAGCGCCGCCTTCCAAAGTGTCGTCATCGGCGCCGCCTTGCAGCGTGTCGTCGCTATCACCGCCAGACAGCACATCATCGCCTGTTCCACCGGCCAGCACATTGACGCCCGCCGAACCGGTCAGAGTATCGCCAAGCGTCGAACCGGTGACATTTTCGATGCTTGTCAGCGTGTCCGCTGTCGCGTGACCGCCACTGGCATCGCCATTGGAAAGATCGATCGTCACGGCAGCATCCGATGCCGTGTAATCGACTGTGTCGGTGCCGGTTCCGCCGACCAGATCATCGCCACCAGCAAGCCCGATAAGCGTGTCGTCGCCGCCACCGCCTACAAGCCTGTTGGCACCGGCATCGCCAGTTAAACTGTCAGCTTGGCCTGAACCGGTGAGGTTCTCGATACTAGCGTAGGTGTCGCCTTGCGCATCGCCATCTTGGCCGGTCGCGCCAAGCGCGACGGTGACCCCGGCAGCGGAGTCGCTGTAGTCGGCGGTGTCCAGGCCATCGCCGCCGATCAATTCATCGGCTCCGCCAAGACCGGACAGCGTATCGTTGCTACCACCGCCCTCTAGTCGGTTCGCCCCAGCTTCACCAATCAGCGTGTCGGCCTGGTTGGAACCGATGACGTTTTCAATGTCCAGATAGCTGTCGCCTTGCGCGTCACCATTGCTGCCAAGGCCCTGGTCGAGATCAACGGTTACGCCGACCGATGAGTCAGCATAGGTGATCGTATCGGTGCCATCGCCGCCATCAAGCAGATCAGAACCACCCAGGCCGGCAAGTGTGTCATCGCCACCTGCACCGCGCAGCACATTGTTCTCAACGTCGCCGGTCAGCGTGTCATTGTTGGCCGTGCCGATCACACGCTCGATAGAGGAGAAGGTGTCCCCATCCGCGTCGCCGCCGGAGGCGCTGTTGGCACCTAGATCAACCGTGACGGCGGCCGATCCGGTGTAATCGATCGTGTCTTCGCCAGCACCACCGATCAGTTGGTCACCACCACCGCGACCGACGAGAACGTCGTTGCTGTCGCCACCGTCCAACCGGTTGGCATTGGCATCCCCGGACAGCGTATCGGCCCGCGTCGAACCGGTGACGTTTTCTATGCCAGTGTAGGTGTCGCCTTGCGCGTCACCGTTGGCCCCAGGACCACTGGCAAGGTCAACCGTGACCCCATCGCCCGACAGAGAATAGGACGCGGTATCGCTGCCATCGCCGCCAATCAATTGGTCGGCGCCAGCACCGCCTTCCAGAACATCATCACCAGCTTCACCGCGCAGCGTATCCGCACCAGCCATGCCGAAAAGCGTGTCGTTTTCTGCGCCGCCGAGCAATTCCTCACCAGCCGTTCCGCCGGTGATTGTGTCTGCGTGGTCGGAGCCTACCACCCGCTCAATCGAGGTGAAGGTGTCGCCATCGGCGATATCGCCAGACGCGCTGTTTGTGGTCAGGTTGACCGTCACTGCCGAGGCAGCGCCGGCATAGGTCACAGTGTCGGTGCCACCGCCACCATTGAGCACATCGGCGCCCGCACCACCGTCGAGCGTATCATCGTCACCTTCACCAAAAAGCTGGTCAGCACCTCCACCGCCAGAGAGCTGGTCATTGCCTAGTGCACCGCTCAGCACATTGGCGTTGCCATCACCGCCCAAGACATCGGCAAGGTTGGATCCTTCAATGTTCTCCACCTCGGTGATGATGTCACCTTCAGCGTGCCCACCGGCACCCGCCCCCCCGCCAAGCGTCACCGTCACACCGGCATTCGATTGCGTGTAGCGAACGGTATCCAGGCCATCGCCACCGATTAGCGTGTCACCGCCAGCACGGCCATCGAGGATGTCATCGCCCGCGCCACCATCAAAAAGGTTGGCCGCGGCGCTGCCGATGAGTGTATCGGCATGGTTCGAACCAAGAATGCGTTCGATGGAATCAAAGGTATCGCCTGTTGCATCGCCGCCGGTGCCGGTGCCGACCGTCAGATTGACTTCAACACCGGAGGTGGACAGCGTGTAGCTGGCCGTGTCATCGCCGGTGCCGCCGAACAGCGCATCCGCGCCGCCGGCCCCGATCAACGTGTCGTCATCCGCACCGCCAGTCAGTTGGTTGGCACCTTCTGACCCGATCAGCGTGTCGGCATGATCGGAGCCGATCACCCGTTCAAAACCGGTGACCGTATCGCCATCGGCATGACCGCCGGAAGCCGCACCGGTGGCAAGGTTCACCGTGACTGCAGCATCCGACAGTGCGTAAGACACTGTATCGACGCCATCACCGCCAAGCAGCGTGTCACCACCGCCAGCGCCTTCGATCGTGTCGTCGCCACCACGTCCGCTGATCTCATTGGCGCTCGCATCACCGATGAGAGTGTCGGCTTCCGCCGTTCCAATGATGTTTTCAATCGATGTGTAGGTGTCGCCGTCGGCGTCGCCAGCCGTGCCAGTGCCCGCTGTCAGGCTGAGCGCGATCGCCGAGGTGCTCGTGGTAAAGTCCAGCGTGTCAATGCCGTCACCGCCATCGATCGCATCGCCGTCAGCGCCACCGACCAAGGTGTCGTCGCCAAGGCCGCCATTAAGGGAGTCTGCGCCGCCAAGCCCCGACAGCGTGTCGTTGCCGGCACCGCCGGTGAGCGTGTTGTCGAGATTGTTGCCGGTCAGAAGGTCGTTGTGAGTTGAACCGATAACGCCTTCGATACCGCTGAGAACGTCGCCGCCAGCGTGTCCGCCCGATGCGGTCGATGTTAGCAGATTGATGCTGACGGCCGTGTCGGACCCATCATAGCTAACCGTGTCGAAACCATCACCGCCGGTGAGCGTGTCAGCACCAGCCAGACCACGCAGCGTGTCATTGCCAACACCGCCAAGGAGCACATTGTCAGCGGCATCACCGGTCAGCACGTCATCCTGGTCACTGCCCGTAACGTTCTCAATGCCGGTGAACGTGTCGCCCGTGGCGTCGCCGCCGCTGGCCGTATTGGCATCCAAATCGATGGTCACACCGACAAGGCTGCCGCCATAATCAACCGTATCGATACCATCGCCACCCGACAGGCTGTCGCCGAGCGCACCACCTTGCAGCGTGTCATCGCCTGATCCGCCGATCAGCGTGTCGACACCGCCGCCACCAAAGAGCTGGTCATTGTTGGCGCCACCATCAAGCACATTGGCGTTGCCATCCCCGGTCAGGCTATCGGCGTTCGATGACCCGGTGAGGTTTTCAATGCTGGTGAACGTATCGCCACCGGCATCGCCGCCACTGGTCGCGCCGGTTCCAAGATTGACCGTCACACCGCTGGACGAGGAGGCGTAGCTGGCCGTGTCGATCCCGCCGCCGCCATCAAGCGTATCGCCCGCACCACCGCCTTCCAGCGTGTCGTTCAGCGCGCCACCCGACAGAGCGTTGATGCCCAACGTGCCAACCAGCACATCGTCGTGATCAGAGCCGGTGAGGTTCTCGATGCTGTCGAACGTGTCGCCAACCGCATGGCCGCCGCTCACATCGCCAGTCGCCAAGTTGACGGAGACACCCGCATCGGAGTTGACATAGGACGCGGTGTCCGTACCACCGTCGCCGCGCAGCGTATCGGATCCCGCACCGCCTTCCAGGACATCACCGCCCGACCCACCTTCCAGACGATCATCGCCCGCCGCACCATCAAGGGTGTCGTTTTCCAGACCACCGAGCAGCGTGTTGGCGCCTGCATCACCGGTCAGCGTGTCGGCGAAATCTGAACCGATCAGGTTCTCAATGTTGGTGAGCGTATCGCCTTCCGCGACATCGCCCAGACCAGCGCCGGTCGTCAGGCTGACATCAACGGCCGCACCGGCATCGTCATAGCTGGCGGTATCAACCCCATCGCCACCATCAAGATCGTCAGCACCACCGCCGCCTTCCAGCGTGTCGATGCCATCGCCACCTTCCAGCGTGTCATCACCCAAACCGCCTTGAAGCAAATCAGTGCCGCCGAGGCCGCGCAGAACGTTGGCGCCGTTGGAGCCGATCAACGTATCGTTTTGTGCCGACCCATCGACATTCTCGATATCGACCAGCGTGTCGCCTTGAGCGTCGCCGCCGGAGCCTTGGCCGGTGCCAAGATTGACTTCGACCGAAGCCGAGGAGTTCAGATAGGACGCCGTGTCACCGGTGCCATCGCCACCATTGAGCAGATCATTGCCCTGCCCGCCTTCCAGCGTGTCATCGCCCGCTTCGCCGAACAATTGATCATCGCCGCCAAGGCCGCGCACAGTGTCATCGCCAAGCCCGGCATTGATCGTGTTGTCGGCGCCATCGCCAGTCAGGGTGTCGCCATTGGCCGACCCGATCAGGTTTTCAATGCTGTCGAACGTGTCGCCTTCTGCATCGCCGCCGACACCGGGACCGCCCGAAAGATCGACCGTTACCGCATTGGTGGAATTGCTGTAGTCAGCAGCATCCTCGCCAGTGCCGCCCTGAAGCGTGTCTGCACCACCAGCCCCTTCCAGAACATCATCACCGCCAGCACCGAAGAGAACATTGCTGCCGCCATCACCGGTCAGCGTATCGATCTGCCCTGAGCCGGTCACGTTCTCAATGCTGGAGTAGCTATCCCCGGCGGCATCGCCGCCGAGACCCGTGCCTGTCCCAAGATCAACATCAACGCCGGTGTCTGATCCGGTGTAGTCGGCGGTATCCAGGCCATCGCCACCTTGCAGATCATCGGCCCCAGCGCCGCCCTGAACGGTGTCGTCACCGTCGCCGCCTTCCAGCGTGTCGTCGCCGTCGCGCCCAACCAAAATGTCCGCACCTGCTGCACCAACCAGCCGGTTGGCCTGCACATCGCCACGCAGCGTGTCATCCCCAACCGTGCCGGTGACATTTTCAATGTCATCCAGGCTGTCGCCATCGGCATCGCCGCCAGAAGCGGACCCGGCAGCAAGATCGACAACCACGGCTGTTGATCCGGTGTAATCGGCGGTGTCGGATCCCAGGCCACCTTGCAAGCTGTC
The DNA here is from genome assembly GCA_017642935.1 of Hyphomicrobiales bacterium. Classification (NCBI taxonomy): domain Bacteria; kingdom Pseudomonadati; phylum Pseudomonadota; class Alphaproteobacteria; order Hyphomicrobiales; species Hyphomicrobiales bacterium. The sequence goes on along the minus strand of JAEPOK010000002.1, from coordinate 1,125,724 downwards.
GGCCCCGGCGCCCCCGCGCAAAACGTCGGCGCCATTGTCACCGATCAGCGTATCGACACCATCGCCGCCCGACAGCGTGTCGGCGCCAAGACCGCCTTCCAACTGGTTGCCACCCGCATCGCCGCTCAACGTATCGTTGCCGTCGGATCCGATGAGGTTTTCGATGTCGCTCAGCGTGTCGCCTTGCGCATGACCATCGGCACCCGTACCGGCGTCAAGGTCCACCGTCACGCCGGTCGACGTTCCGGCGTAGCTGGCCGTATCGACACCATCGCCGCCCTGAAGGGTGTCGCCATCGGCACCGCCGAGCAGCGTGTCATCGCCAAGACCCCCAACCAGCGTATCGGCACCGACGCCGCCGCGCAGATCATCGTTCGACCCACCACCGGTCAGCACATTGTCGGCAATATCCCCGATCAGCGTGTCGCCAGCCGCCGAACCGATGACATTCTCAATCGAGTTGAATGTGTCGCCCTGCGCGTCGCCACCAATGCCGAACCCGCCATCAAGATCGACGGTCACGCCACCCAAGGAACCTGAATAGTCGGCGGTGTCGGTGCCGGTACCGCCACGCAACGCGTCAGAGCCATCGCCACCAATGAGCGTGTCATCGCCAGCATCCCCGTCGAGACGATCATCGCCATCCAGGCCGGTCAGCGTGTCGGCTTCATCACCGCCGCTCAGTTCGTTGGCGTCATTGTTGCCTTGCAACGTGTCGGCGAAGGCCGAACCGCGCAGATCCTCAATGGAGGTCAGAACGTCGCTTTCAGCATGGCCGCCGGTCGCCGTGCCATTGAGCAAGTCCACGTTAACCGCAGCATCGGAGCCGCTATAGTCGGCGGTGTCGTCCCCGAGCCCGCCATCAAGCGTGTCGGCCCCGGCGCCACCGGTCAGCTGGTCATCGGCGTCGCCGCCAAGCAATGTGTCGGTGCCAAGGCCGCCGATCAAAGTGTCAGCACCGCCGCGGCCTTCCAGCGTGTTGTCAGCATCATCGCCGGTCAGCGTGTCGCCGAAGAAAGTGCCGATCACCCGCTCAATCGAGGTCAGCGTGTCGCCCGCAGCATCCGCGCCCGAACCAGTGCCGGCCGCCAAGTCGATCGACACGGCGCCTAGCGCGGTGGCGTAGCTGGCGGTGTCAAAGCCATCGCCACCAATAAGACTATCGGCGCCAATTCCGCCGGTGAGGACATCATCGCCCAATGCGCCATCAAGGACATTGGCGAACTCATCGCCAGTCAGCGTATCGGCTTGGTCCGAGCCGATCAGATTTTCAATGTTGAAGAATGTGTCGCCGACAGCGTCCCCGCCACTGACGAACCCATTGCCCAAATTCACGGTCACCGCGGTCGAGCCGGCATAGGAGGCGGTGTCCAATCCGGCATCACCGCGCAACTCATCGGCACCGGCGCCGCCGATCAGAACATCGTCGCCAGCTTGACCGTAAAGAACGTCATTGCCAGCCAGGCCCGACAGCGCGTCCGTCTCCAATCCACCTTCGAAGATATTGGCATTCGCATCGCCGATCATTGTGTCGGCAAATGTGGTGCCGGCGATGATCTCAATGCTGGAAAGCACGTCGCCTTCTGCGTGGCCGCCAGTGGTCGTGCCTGAGGTGAGGTTGATCGAGATTGCCGCGTTGGACGCGGAGTAATCGGCGCGATCTTCGCCATCGCCGCCGATCAACTGGTCGGCGCCCGCCAAACCGGCCAGTGTGTCGTTTCCAGCACCGCCAGTCAGGTCATTGTCAGCCGCATCGCCGGTCAAAGTGTCCGCCTGCGCGGAACCGACAACATTCTCAATATCGGTCAGCTGATCACCGTCGGCGGAGCCGCCACTGCCGGTGCCGGTGGAAAGGTTGACTGTGACGCCGGAGAGTGAATCGGAATAGAGCGCGGTGTCTTCGCCATCACCGCCAAACAGGAAGTCAGCGTTACCGCCGCCGGTCAGCTGATCATCCCCCAAACCGCCATCCAGCCGGTTGGTCTCGCCATCACCGATCAAGATATCGGCAAAGCCGGAGCCGGTGACTTCTTCAATGGAGTTCAGACTGTCGCCATCAGCATGGCCACCTGAGTAAAGCTCATCCTCAAGGTTGATCGTGACGGCGGCGTTCGAGTTCTCATAGGTCACACGGTCGGTGCCAAAGCCACCGATCAACGTGTCGGCGCCAAGTCCGCCTTCCAGCGTGTCATCATCAAGACCGCCATCGAGACGATCGGCGCCGTCACCGCCGCGTAGAATGTCGTCACCGGCGCCACCGGCGAAATCATTGTCCAGCGCATTGCCGATGATCGTGTCAGCAAAGCCAGATCCGAGAATGCGTTCAATGTCGATGAAGGTATCGCCATCCGCATCCCCGCCCGTCCCGCTGCCGACTGCAAGGTCAATCTGAACTGACGCTGATGAAACGGTGTAATCGGCGGTGTCGAAGCCCGTACCACCATCCAAGGTGTCGGCACCGACGCCCCCGAACAGATTGTCGTCGCCTGCACCGCCCTCCAACGTATCATCGCCATCGCGACCGTAGAGCTGGTCGGCATCAAGCCCGCCTTGCAGAAGATTAGCGTCAGCCGTTCCGGACAGATTGTCGGCATAGATCGAGCCGATGGCGCGCTCGATCGAGCTTAACGTGTCGCCTTGCGCGTGACCGCCCGATGCGGTGCCGCTGGCAAGATCGACCGTCACCCCGGAGCCCGACGAGGAGTAATCCACGGTGTCCTCGCCAAGACCGCCATAGATCCCGTCGCCGCCATCGCCGCCGATCAAACGATCATCGCCGCCTTCGCCAAACAGCGCGTCGACGCCATCCCCACCATCAAGAACGTCGCCGCCATCGCCGCCGCGCAGAGCGTTGCCGGTCGCATCGCCGGTGAGCGTGTCGGCATGGATCGATCCGGTGAGGTTTTCGATGCCGGCAAGCACGTCGCCATCAGCATGGCCGCCCGTGGCTGACCCGGCCAAGAGCGAGACAGTGACTGCCGCATCGGAATCCGCATAGCTGACCGTATCAGACCCGGCGCCGCCGGTGAGCGAGTCACCGCCATCACCGCCAACCAACGTGTCGTTACCGACGCCGCCATCGAAGACATTGACGAATTCATCACCAATCAGAAGGTCAGCAAAGCCCGAGCCTTCAACGATCTCGATGTCGGAGTAGCTGTCGCCATCGGCGTGCCCGCCCGAGCCGGTGCCGGTCTCAAGGTTGACCGTCACGGCACCAGAGGAATTCAGATAAGACAGCGTATCGGTACCATCGCCGCCTTCCATCGTGTCGCTGCCCGCGCCACCTTCCAGCGTGTCATCGCCAGCGCCACCCTGCAGCACATCGGCGCCGCCAAGCCCGATCAACGTGTCGTTGTCATCGCCGCCGACCAACCGGTTGGCCTGGCCGCTGCCGGTCAGCGTGTCGGCATAATCACCGCCGGTGATGTTCTCAATGCTCGAAAACGTATCGCCAGCGGCAATATCTCCGCTCGCCGAAGGCGCCGACAAATCAACGGTTACAGCACCCGTGGCATCGGTGTAGGAAGCCGTGTCGATGCCATCGCCACCGACCAAGCTGTCGGCACCTGCACCACCGGACAAGGTGTCGTCGCCGTCGCCGCCTTCCAGCGTGTCAGCCCCCAGGCCGCCAGCAAGCGCATCATCACCGGCCAAGCCCGACAGAACATTTGCGCTGTCGTCGCCGGTCAATGTGTCGGCAAAGCCGGAACCTGAAATGTTTTCAATGCCCGAAAAGCTGTCGCCATCGGCATCGCTGCCCGCGGCGGTGTTGTTCTCCAGATCGATCGTGACGCCAGCACCAGCGGTGGAATAATCGATCGTGTCGGTACCATCACCGCCCGTTAGTGTGTCACCGCCAGCTCCGCCGATAAGCGTATCGTTTTCACCGCCACCCAGCAGCTGATCGTCGCCATCACCGCCTTCCAGCAGGTCTTGTCCAAGCCCGCCTTCCAGCGTGTTGGCAGCCGCATCACCGTAAAGCCGATCATCATGGTTTGAACCGATCACCCGCTCGATGTCGGTGTAGCTGTCGCCTTGTGCGTCGCCGTCCGAGCCAAGCCCGGTATCCAAATGCACCGTGACCCCAACGCTCGACCCGGCGTAATTGGCGGTGTCGAACCCATCGCCGCCATCCAGCGTGTCCCCACCGGCGCCGCCTGTCAGAAGATCATCACCTGCCAGACCACGCAGCACATTGGCCTGCCCATCACCGGTCAGCGTATCGCCAAGCGCTGACCCGGTAACGTTTTCAATGGACGAAAGGGTATCGCCATCGGCATGTCCGCCTGAAGCCGATGGCACCTGCAAATCGACAACGACTGCATCGTTGGAATTGGTATAGTCTGCGGTGTCCTGGCCAGTGCCACCGATCAGCGCATCTGATCCAAGACCGCCCTCCAGAACATCATCGCCGCCCTCACCGCGCAGCGTGTCGTTGCCGCCGGCACCACGCAAAATATCGCTGGAGCCACCGCCCCAAAACGCATTGTTGTCTCCGCTACCGATGAGCGTATCGGATTGCGAGGAGCCGATCAGGTCTTCAATAGCCGTCAGCGTATCGCCGTCGGCATCACCGCCGACCCCGGTTCCCGTCACACTGGTAAGGTCGATCTGAACGCCGGAGACGGACGCTGAATAATCCGCAACGTCAACGCCGGAGCCGCCATCCAGCGCGTCAGCCCCGCCAGCCCCGATCAGCGTGTCGTTGAGCGCACCGCCAAACAGCTGGTTCGTGCCAGAGGTGCCAGTCAGTGTGTCGCTGAAGCCTGATCCAATGACATTTTCAACGTCAAACAGCTGGTCGCCTTCAGCATGCCCGCCAAGTCCGGTGCCAAGTTGCAGATTGACCGTGACCGCCCCGGTCGAAAGCCCGTAATCGGCTGTGTCGAGACCGCCTTCGCCACGCAGTTCGTCGCCACCGCCGCGCCCATCGAGCACATCATCACCGACGCCACCGGTCAGCACATTGGCGCTGTCGGTTCCCGTCAGATCATCATTGTGGGCCGAACCGATAACGTTCTCAAAATTCGCGATTGTGTCGCCATCGGCATGGCCACCAGAGGCCGTGTCGGCATCCAAATCCACCGTGACGGCGGCGTTCGACCCTGAATAATCCAAAGTATCGAGGCCGGCGCCGCCATCCATATTGTCGCCGCCTTCGCCACCGACGATGCGATCATTCGCGCCATCACCACGCAAGGTGTCCGCACCCGCGCGCCCTTCAATGACATCATTGCCACCACCGCCCGAAAGCACATCATCATTGGCTGAACCGCGCAGCGTGTCCGCGAGCCCCGAGCCGACAACTTCCTCGATGGAGAAGAGCTGATCCCCTTGCGCATCGCCGCCTTGGCCGATGCCCGATTGCAGGTCGATCGTGACGCCGGTGCCCGATCCGGCATAGGTGGCGATGTCATAATCATCGCCGCCATCCATTATGTCTTCGTTGGCGCCACCTTCCAGCGTGTCATCGCCTGCACCACCGCGCAGCGTGTCCTGACCATCGCGTCCGACCAACGTGTCGTTGCCCGCACCACCTTCAAGCAAGTTGGCTGAGCTGTTGCCGGTGAGACTGTCGCCTTCAGCCGACCCAAGCAGGTTTTCAATGCTGCTCAGCGTGTCGCCATCAGCATCACCGCCTGAGGCCGTGCCAGCCTGCAGATCGATGGCAACTGCAAAGGTCGACCCGGTGTAACTCGCCGTATCCAGGCCATCGCCACCAGCCAGAGCATCCGACCCCGCGCCGCCTTCCAGAACGTCGTTGCCGCTGCCACCCCGAAGATCATCATCCGCATCGCCACCAGACAGCGTGTCAACACCATCGCCACCATCGAAGCGGTTGGTCTGGCCATCCCCGGTGATCGTGTCGTCATAGGCCGAGCCAATGATACGCTCAATCGACACAAGCGTATCGCCATCGGCGTGCCCACCGCTGCTTGTTCCTGCATCCAGGTCGATCGTGATCGCGTCGGACGAGGAGGTGTAGTCGGCCGTATCCAGCCCAATGCCGCCATCAAGCGTGTCACCGCCACCGCGCCCGACAAGCACATCATCTCCCGCCGCGCCGGACAGCGTGTTGACCGAGGCATCGCCGGTCAGCGTGTCGGATTGCGCCGAGCCGGTCAGGTTTTCAATGCTGGAAAGCGTGTCGCCGTCCGCATCGCCGCCGGTTCCAAAACCCGATTGCAGGTCAACAGAAACACCAGCCGTCGAGCCTGTGTAAGCTGCCGTGTCGGTGCCATCGCCACCTACCAGCGTGTCTGAACCGCCTCGGCCAAGCAGCGTATCATCACCCGCCCCGCCATCCAGCCGGTTGACGAACTCATCGCCCGATAAGGTATCGCCTTGACCGGAACCGGTAAGATTCTCGATGTCGATCAATGAGTCGCTAGCCGCATCGCCAGACGTGTTGCCGCCGAGGGCCAGATCAACGTTCACGCCGACGGTTGAGCTTTCATAGGTCGCCACATCGGTGCCATCGCCGCCATCAAGCGTGTCGCCAGCGCCACGCCCTTCCAGCGTGTCGTCGCCCTCACCGCCGCGCAGAGTGTTGGCTTGATCGTCACCACGCAGAATGTCGTTGCGACCGGTGCCAGTGACGTTCTCAACGTTTAAGATCGTGTCGCCCTGCGCGTCACCGTTCTCGCCGGTTTCCGCCTCAAGATCGACGCGCACGGCCTGGAACGACTCGGCGTAATCGACGGTGTCGACGTCATCGCCGCCATCCAAACGATCAGCACCGCCACGACCAATCAGAACATCGTTTCCCGCGCCGCCAGCCAAATCATTGTCATTGGCATCACCGGCGAGCCTGTCATTGTGCGAGGAGCCGATCAGCTGTTCGATGCCGGTCAGCGTATCGCCTTCGGCATCACCGCCAGTTGATGTTCCAGCGGCCAGATCGATATCGACTGCCGTCGCCGAGGACGCATAGGTGGCTGCGTCATAGCCCTCGCCACCGTCGATCACATCGCCAGCCGCGCCGCCATCCAATGTATCGTTCCCGGCGCCGCCGCGCAGCGTATCGGCCGAGGCGCCAGCGATCAGATCATCATCGTCATCGCCTCCTTCAAGCGTGTCGATGCCAGCACCACCGGTCAGCGTGTCATTGCCGCCAAGGCCTTCCAGAATGCCATTGTCATCATCGTTCAGCGTCAGCGTGTCATCGAACGCCGTGCCGGCCACACCTTCGATGCTGGAAAACGTGTCGCCATCGGCATCGCCGCCGGTGCCAGTGTTGGTGACGAGCGACACCACCACGCCCGAGCCAGCCTCGCTGTAAGAGGCGATGTCGCGGCCGTCACCGCCTTGCAGGGTGTCGCCTCCAGCACCGCCTTCCAACCGATCATCGCCATCACCACCGCTTAGCATGTCGGCCGCACCACCGCCGAACAGGCGATCCGACCCGTCGCGACCCTGTAAAACGTTGGTGCTGGCATCACCGCGCAGCGTGTCATCGAAGGCTGAACCGCCAACATCTTCAATGTTCGCATAGCTGTCGCCAAGCGCATCGCCGGCAGTGCCCGAACCAGTGGAAAGGTCAACGCCAACACCGCTGGCGGCATTTTCAAATTCCAGACGGTCGGTTCCGCCCAACCCGTCAAGCGTGTCGGCGCCAGCGCCACCTTCCAAAACGTTGGCGCCGCCGTCACCTGTCAACGTATCGTCATGGGCTGACCCCGTGAGGTTTTCGAACCCAGTGATCGTGTCGTTCTTGGCATAGCCGCCTGACGCGCTGTTTGTGCTCAGATTCACATCAACGCCAATGTGCGAATAGGCATAGGACAGCGTGTCTATTCCTGCCCCACCGGTCAGGCTGTCAGAGCCCGCACCGGCATAGACCAGATCGTCGCCATCGCCAGCCTCGATGATGTTGCCCGTCGGATCGGCCCAGAGCACTTGGACCATGTCGAGCGTGAGTGGGTTTTCGTAGAACGCGTCATCTGCGCTGTCGACGTCCCGCACGCCGGTGTAAACGGTGCCCGCGACGGTGCTCGTTCCTGTCGGCGTTTCGGTGACAAAATCGATCGTGAAAGAGTTACGACTGTAGAAGTCTTCTGCGCCGACTGCGTCTCCCTCATCCGGCAGGGAGTAGGCGAGTTCGAGCCGCATCTCGTTTGGCTCGGCGTCTTCATCCAGATCCATCACATAGACGCCGTCCTCAAGAACGGCGTTGGTGACCGAATAGCCGAGCGGCACGCTTATCCGTGCTGCCAGCGCCAGGTAATCGTCCTCCGGCATCTCGATATCGATGTCGAGGACACGCACAAAGGTGCCCGCCGCGAAGATATCGGGGTCTTCGGCGTAGATGACGTCATTGCCCGACGATCCGGTCAGCGTTTCCACACCGGCCTGCACGGAATAGGCCGGATCGGTATCGGCCGGAACGGCCGCGCCCATACCGCGAATTTCCAGCCCACCCGATGGCAACACCGAAACGGTTGGCGTGACCAGCGACAAAAGCTCGATAATCAAATCCGCCTGGGGAACGTTGGCTTCGTTGTTGCTGGTATTGGTGTTGGTTTCGACTTCCTCTTGCTGTTGCGGCGTTCCAGGGGTCGTCAACGGCGCCGTCGTGTCGAACTCGGCCACGCCATCAAGCGTTGAGGTATTGATGTTGTCGTCCTCGGCGGTCGACGCCGCCGCACCCTGTTGCTGAACGGGCGTGTTGGTGGCCGTCGGTGTCGCCTGGGCTTGAGCCTGCGCTTGATCTTGGGCCTCGTCCTGCGCCTCGGACTCACTCTCCGATTCATTGGAATCGATCGATGTGATCTGAAGGGCGGGCACGTCTTCGACCAGGCGGACATCTTCGATCAGCGCCATAAACCCTTGAGGATCAAGGGACATTTCTGGGAAATGCACCGCTGGCGGATTGGGGCTGACCACCGACATGGCAAAGCCCGGCAGGATGATCCGCGAGCCGTCGGGGAAAAGCATCAAGACATCGACGTCGAGAATAACGATCTGCGCATCTTCAACATTGAAGGCGAACTCAATGTCGGAGGCGCGTTGGGTATCGACAACCTCAACCTCGCCAGCCTCAGGTTTGTTGACGACAATCCGGCCAGCACCATCAGCGACTTGAACAACCGCTGCCTCGCCTTCACCGGCTTCGTCGTCGTCTTCGTTACCTGGTAACCCGGGAACCTGAGCTTGCGCGACCTCGATAGCCTCGTCGGCAGCCGACGGATCGAGCTCCTCAACGGCTATGTCATTGGTCTCATCATCATTGGTCATGATCGAACGCGATACTCCAACGCGCCGGTCACCAGATGGGGAAAGAAATGGCTCTGACGAGAGCCTCTGGTTTCCGGGCGTAATTCCCCATTAACCATGGAATCACAGGCCCCTAACCAAGCGGTTAACGCGCTGCGGCAAGTGCCCGAAAAGCTTGGAAAAACATTGGCCGCCGGCCCAATAGAGTTCAACCGCCCTGATTGAGGATCGTCGAGGTCAGTCTGCCTGTTGAGCGCAACACGCTGTAAGCGGCTTCCAACTCGGAGAACTGGCTCATGATCAGCTCTTGCTCAGCCGAGAACAACGCGTTTTGCGCGTCGAGCAGTTCGAAAATCGTCCGTTCGCCGGCTTGGAACTGCTCGGTGTAAAGCGACTGAACTTGGCGGCTCGATTGCAGACCGGACCGCAGGTCACCCAATTTGCGTCGCGCCGAGGCAATAGCGCGGTAGGCCTGGCGGATGTCAGCCTCAACCTGGTCGCGGGTGTCGGTGTAGCGGGCCCGCGCCTGGCGAATGCGCGCCTCGACTTCGCGTTGCTCGCCTTCGGCGTTGCCGGCATCAAACAAGGAGTAGGAGAACACCACCATCCCGCGGGCATCGTTCTCGGTGCGTGTGTCGGAGGAGATATAGGTCTTGGAGTTGGCCTCAAGTTCCAAGTCGATTCGCGCGCGACCATCGCCATTGACCACATCAAGCTCGTGCTGGGCGGCACGAACCGTATAGGCCAATGAGAGCAGTCGAGGGTTACCGGACAAGGCCCGATCGATGGCGTCATCGGCAGACGGCGCAAGGTTGGAAACCACCGGCGCTGGCGGCTGAAGCCGGCCTGGAGCGATGCGCGCCAACCGTTCAAACGCATCCTCAGCGGCATCGAGGCCGGCGGCCAGATCGGTACGCGCCGAGCGCACTTCGCTAAGCCGCGCCGCCACACGATTGACGTCCGCCATGGTCGAGTTGCCATCGGCTTCATTGAGCTCAACAATCTCAAGCAGCCGTTCATGCTCGACGATGTTGCGATCGATGAGCGCCAGCAGTTGCCGTTGCTGGAAGATCCGCAGATAAGCCTGCGCTGTGCGCAAGGCCAAATCTTCGGTGACATCGATGGTGCGCAATCGCGCTGCATCGGACGTTGCAAGCGTCGACAGCACCTGGTCGCGCGTTACGTTGAAATCGAACAGCAACTGGCGCAGGCGCACCGTGCCGTCCAAACGCGCTTCCGCGTCAGCGGTGCGATTGTTGAGGTCGAAATCCGTCGGGTCATAAGTGCCGGATGCGGTCTGCCCGGCCGCCAAGGTCAGATCGACCTGCGGTCCAAGACCGGATCGCGCGCGTTGCACACCGGCACGCGCCTCATCGACTCGCGCCAATGCAAGCGTGATCTCTGGGTGCATGGTCGCCGCGCGCGTTACCACATCCGCAAGCGTCATGCGCGGTCCATCACCCGGATCGGCTGAGACCGAGATATCGCCATCGAACTGTCGGGCGGGCGGCAGGGGATCATTGCTGTCGAAACCATCCGCGCCAGCCAGTTCGACATTGCTTTCGTCAGTGCCCTCTCCTTGCCCGGCCAGTTGCGGCGCGGCGAACGAGGCATCCTGGACCGGCGGATCGAGCGTCAGAGGCGAGTCGCTGGCCCGCAGCTCCAACTCATCGGCATTGGCCATCGGTGATGTGGCAGAGGGCGATTCAGGTGCCTGGTTGAGCTCCAGCGGATCGCTGGTTGCAGCTGGCAACTCCGACGCATCGCTGGCGGTGAGCGGTGTTAAGCGCAAGGCCGGACCGAGGGCTAGCTCGGCTGTTGGCTCATCTCCTGGGTCAACGCGATCTGGCAAAGCCTGCGCAGCCAAGCCCATCGGGTCCTCGCCTGCGTCCTCAATGGCATCTGGCGCGACGGCGGCCGTGGCGGCATTGCCGATCGAACCCGTTGTTAGGGTGGCATCATCATTAAAGCCGCCGACCGAATAGACCGGTCCATGGCATTGCGGGACTGTGACGGGACAGGAAAGGCCGGCGCCAGCAGGCGGGCGGGTCATACACCCGGCAAGGGCAAAGGCGGCGACCATCGGCAATACCCATGCCGAACGCCTGTTAACGACCGAACGAAACACGACACCCACCCCGAAACGCAAAACATCGCAGCAAGAACACGCTGCTTCGGGTTCAGATCAGACATCATTAACCTTAACGTTCCCTAAAAAGACCCTTAGGAAACAGTTAGTTCTGCTGAAATGCAGGTGTCCCATTTTGGGTTGATAAAGGGCGTTGCGCAGTTCACCTGAGCAAGCGGGATGACCCGTTCAATGCAAAAAACTCCGCCCGAGAGGGCGGAGTTGGAAAAGCAAGCCTTCAGTAGAGGGAAGCTTAGTAGCGCTCGGAAATTTGCAGCGTTGCCGGGATGCCGCTGCCGCGATTGTAGGACCCGATCCAGATGTCATATTGGCCTGCCGGCGCATTGGCGATCCGCAACTGAGCGCCAAGATCGACACCACCATCATCATCAAAGTACCAGTTGCCGAACGGATCGTTGACCAAAAGCACCGTGTCCACGTTCGACTGAATGATGAAGGTCAGCGCCGACGCACCCGAGGTGCGATATTGAACGCGATAGTCTGGACGGCGCGCTACCCATCCCCACGCGCCAATGCCGCAGTTGGAGATTTCGTTCTGTCCGCCCGCCGTCACGCTGCGGTTCCAGGGATCTGGCAAAAAACCTTCCGTCAGATTGACGGTCCCGAAATGGGGGTTGCCTTGGTAAGTCGGGCAAGCCGCATTGGCGTCACTCACGAAGGACAAAGAGCCGCCGACGGCCACTAGCGCAACAGCCATTGCACCACCCAGCATGGACAAAAATGTTCGTTTCATTGTGTTAAACCCCTAACTTTCCGACAGACCGTCTTCGATCCACCAGTCCCCGATGCCCGCATTGAAAATCCTGCTGGGCAGCATGTCAAACCGCGCCATTTGGCGGGTTCCTTTACATGGCCAGCCAAGCACAGGCTCCACAATCGGTTTGTGACATTTGTCACACGAGCGACGGTAGCCATTCGGGCCGGCCCTTGCCAAACGCGGCCTTCGCGACAGCTACCGAGACCGCACCGCAGCAAGAATGAGTTTGTTCACCTATGACCGATGAGATGAGGCTCACCTCGTTTCCTTCAGGCGGCCTGGCAGTCGTGGTCGGAGCGAGCGGCGGCATTGGCGCAGCGGTTGCGGCAGCCATTGGGTCGAGCGGGCGGTTTGCGCATGTCATCGAGGCATCGCGCAGCGGCCAGCCATCTTATGACATCACCCGCGAGGACCATGTCGCTGCCCTCGCCGAAAAGGTCAAAGCATCAGGTCATGATCTGAGGCTGGCTTTCGATGCGACCGGGTATCTGCATGGCGCTCAAGGCGGGCCGGAGAAGAGCTGGTCGGCCATCGACCCTGCTGCCTTGGCGCATCAGTTTGCCGTCAACACAATCGGCCCGGCTCTCTTGATCAAGCATCTGCTGCCGCTCTTCTCGCGTGACGGCAAAGCCGTGTTTGCAACAATTTCCGCCAAAGTCGGCTCGATTTCCGACAATCAACTTGGCGGATGGTACGGCTACCGATCTGCCAAAGCAGCCCTCAACCAAATCGTCAAAACGGCATCAATTGAGTTGGCCCGCAAGCGACCAGAGGCGATCTGCCTGGCGTTGCATCCCGGAACGGTTGCTACGCCTCTGTCCGATCCATTCGCCAAAAACGGTATTCGCCTGCAAACGCCGCAGGAGTCCGCAGCGTCAATGCTGCAGGTCATCAACAACGCAAGCACCGCGCAATCGGGACAGCTTGTCGCCTATGATGGCAAGGTCCTGCCCTACTGAGCCTCACCAGCAACGGCGCCTATCAATCGATTCCAGCGTAGGTCGAGGACTCCACCCCGCCGGCCCAGTGCTGACAATGCGCAATAACGCAGCAATGCGCCTGCATTTTGTGCGGTGCACAGACCTTGAGCACCCCCAACCCCTGTGTTAGCCCTTCCTATCCTTTTGTCAGGACGGACCGAGAACACTCGGCCTCTGACGCGAGGGTGGCACGTGTCCGCTGAGGGGTTGGGCGAAACTGACGGGTTAATCTCTGTTGCTCGCCAATGCTCCTGACGCGTGTCTGCGTAAACAAGGGAAGGACCAACAATGAAAAAACTTACGATTGCTGCAACAGCAGCATCGGCCATCGCGCTGACCGTATCGGCAATGCCGGCCCAGGCTGGTGAGCAGCTTGATGCGATCCTTGATCGCGGTGAACTGATCTGCGGCGTGAACACCGGCCTGGCTGGTTTCGGCATCGCAGACAGCCAAGGCGTTTGGACTGGCTTCGACGTCGATTACTGTAAAGCCATGGCAATCGCGCTCTTCGACGATTCCAGCGCTGTGCAATATGTTCCGCTTTCATCGGTGCAACGTTTCCCCGCCCTGCAGGCCGGTGAAGTCGACATTCTTTCGCGCAACACCACCTGGACTCTGACCCGTGACGCTTCGCTTGGCGCAACTTTTGCCGGCACATGGTTCTATGATGGCCAGGGCTTCATGGTTCGTGCTGAAGACGGCATCGAGTCGCTTGAAGACATGAACGGCGCTTCGGTCTGTGTCGAATCCGGCACCACCACCGAGCTGAACCTGGCAGACGTTTTTGCAGCACGCGGCATCGATTATGAGCCAGTCCTGTTTGAAGCGCTTCAGGAAGTTCTGACCGCCTTCTTCGAAGGTCGTTGCGACGTCTACACGACAGACGCTTCGGCTCTGGCCGCTGTGCGTACGGCCAACGCGCCAAACCCGGATGATTATGTGATCCTTCCGGATCTCATCTCCAAAGAACCGCTTGGCCCAATGCTGCGCCGCGGCGACGATGAGCTCTATGCCATCGCTCGCTGGATTCTGTTTGCAACACTGGAAGCTGAAGAAAAGGGCGTGACGTCAGAAAATGCTGCTGACATGCTCGCCAACTCTTCCGATCCAACCGTTCAGCGTTTGCTTGGCGGTTCCGGTGAAATGGGTTCCTTGCTTGGCCTGCGCAACGACTGGGCGCTGGACATCATCACCGAACTCGGCAACTACGGCGAAATGTATGAGCGTAACATCACGCCGCTCGGCCTGCCGCGCGGCCTGAACGCGCTGTGGACCGAAGGGGGCATCCAGTACGCTCCGCCGGTTCGCTAAGACGGCAACTAAGGACGGGCCATGGTGCACACGCATTGTGGCCCGTTTCCGTTTCAAGCCTGCGGGGAACCGGGGCTGCGATGCGCTACCATGAGCGCACCATGGCACCCGCACCTTTCCAACGGCCAATGCGTCCAGCGCTGATACGACGAACGGAAAAACGTTCGCAATTTTCAACAGCGCGCACAGGGAACAGGTTCGAGATCACGCATGACTGATCACGCGCATAGCGGAGCAGGATTTCCGGAGCCGTCAGCTCCGCAACCTAAGGCCGCACCAAAGACAAATCTCCTCTACAGCGAGAAATTTCGGGCCATCATCTATCAGGTCGTCCTGATCGCCGTTGTCATCGGCGTTGGCTTCTTTCTGGTTTCCAACACGCTGGCCAATCTTGCCGCACGCGGCATTCAGTCTGGCTACGGTTTTCTTGATGTGCGCGCCGGTTTCGATATCGGCGAAGCCATTATCGAATACACCAATGACGACACCTATGGCCGCGCACTGCTGGTCGGGATCCTGAACACGGTCAAGGTTGCGTTCTTCGGCATCATTCTGGCGACCATCGTCGGCGTCATCATGGGCATCGCCCGACTGTCATCGAACTTCTTGATCGCGAAATTCGCCTCGATCTATGTGGAGGTGTTGCGCAACATCCCGCTGCTCTTGCACCTGTTCTTTCTCTACGGGCTGCTCATCAACATTCTGCCGCGGCCGCGCGACAGCTGGACGCTGCTGCCTGGCGTGTTCCTCTCCAACCGCGGCCTGAAATACCCCGTCATGGCGGACCACCAGATCTGGACCTGGGTCCTTCTGGCCATGCTTGCCGGTGCCGTCGGCGCCTATTTCCTGGCGCGACGAGCCGATCGGATTCAGGCCGATACAGGCGTTCGACCCAAGACGCTTCTGCCTTCGCTGGGTCTCATCTTCGGTCTAGGTGCCGCAGTCTGGCTCATCGGTGGCGCACCGACCGAAGTCAACGCACCTGAACTGCGCGGCTTCAACTTCGCCGGTGGGCAGTCGCTGTCACCGGAGTTCTTGGCCCTGCTGCTCGGCCTCACCATCTACACCAGCGCCTTCATCGCCGAGATCGTGCGTTCAGGCATCCAGGCGGTGAACTACGGCCAAACCGAAGCGGCCAAGGCCGTTGGCCTCAACCCCGGCAACACGCTGCGTTTGGTGATTCTGCCGCAGGCCCTGCGGGTGATCATTCCACCGATCACCAGCCAGTATTTGAACCTCACCAAAAACTCCTCGCTGGCGATCGCGATCGGCTATCCCGATCTCGTTTCCGTCGGCAACACCGCGCTCAACCAGTCAGGCCAGGCGATCGAAATCATCGCCGTCTTCATGACTGTTTATCTCTCACTGTCGCTGATCACCTCGTTGTTCATGAATTGGTACAACGGGCGCATCGCGCTGACAGAGCGCTAGGGCGAGGACGTAAGACATGACCGATACAACAAGCTCCGCCGTCAACGACCGCCCGACAACCTCGGCACCGTTCGCCGACGCGGCCAATTTTGTACCAGCCCAAGCCCGTCCGGCGCCGGCCTACATCCGCCCTGGCCCGATGACGTGGCTGAAGGAAAACCTCTTCAACACTTGGTACAACGCCCTTTTCACACTGCTTGCCATTTGGGCGTTGGCCAACTGGATTCCAGCCCTGTTTGACTGGTTCGTCACCAGCGCCCTTTGGGAAGCCGCACCGGCTGACGCCTGCCGCGAAGTGGCCGGCGCTTGCTGGGCCTTTGTCTACGAAAAATGGCGCTTTATCCTGTTCGGCACCTACCCGTTTGAGCAGCAATGGCGGCCCGGCGCGGCGGTCACGATCTTCATCGGCCTGGTCATCATCTCCTGCTTCAAGCCGATGTGGAACAAGAGCCTTTTGGTCATCTGGCCAGTTGGCCTGATCGTTTGCTGGATCCTACTCTCAGGCGGCATCTTCGGTTTGGACTATGTGCCCAACAACCTCTGGGGCGGTCTGCCCATCACCCTGATGCTGGCCGTGATCGGCTGTGGCCTGGCCTTCCCGATCTCCATCGCCTTGGCGCTTGGCCGTCGCTCCAAAATGCCGATCGTCAAGGCGTTCTGCGTCGGCTACATCGAACTGATCCGCGGCGTCCCGCTGATCACGGTGCTCTTCATGGCTTCGGTCATGTTCCCGCTGTTTATGCCCGAAGGCATCACCATCGATAAGCTGCTGCGGGCGCAGGTCGCGATCATCATGTTTGCCGCTGCCTATCTTGCAGAAGTCGTGCGCGGCGGTCTTCAGGCCATTCCAAAAGGTCAGTACGAGGCCGCAGATGCGATGGGCCTGTCCTATTGGCAGTCGATGACCTTCATCGTCCTGCCACAGGCGCTGAAGATCACCATTCCGCCGCAGGTCAACACCTTCATCGGCATGTTCAAGGACACCTCGCTGGTGCTCATCGTGGGTATATTCGATCTCATGTTCACGATGCGCGTGGCCATCAACGATCTGGAATGGCGCGCCTATTACATCGAGGGCATGGTGTTCGTCGCCATACTCTACTTCCTGTTCTGCTTCTCCATGTCGAAATACAGCCAATGGCTGGAGCACGAATTGCATCGCGGCCACAAGCGCACCTAAGCGCCAACAGCCCTCAACCGTTTTTGCGTAAGGACACCAGACAATGGCAACCACCGCACCCGCTTCAACCGCCGCCTCCACCATGGGCGCCGCCGACGTCATCACCATGTCGGGCGTCAACAAATGGTATGGCGATTTCCACGTCTTGAAGGACATCAACCTGTCGGTGAAATCCGGCGAACGCATCGTTGTGTGCGGACCGTCGGGCTCCGGCAAATCAACGCTTATTCGCTGCATCAACCGCCTGGAAGAGCATCAGGAAGGCGACATCAGCGTTGATGGCATCGAGCTGACCGACAACATCAAGAACATCGACGCGGTTCGCGCCGAAGTCGGCATGGTGTTCCAGCACTTCAACCTGTTCCCGCACCTCTCGGTGCTCGACAACTGCACGCTCGCACCGATCTGGGTGAAGAAAACGCCCAAGGCCGAGGCTGAAGCGCTGGGCATGAAATATCTGGAACGTGTGCGCATTGGCGAGCAAGCGCTGAAGTATCCAGGCCAGCTCTCCGGTGGCCAGCAACAGCGCGTGGCCATCGCCCGCGCCCTGTGCATGACACCGAAAATCATGCTCTTCGACGAGCCGACCTCGGCGCTTGATCCAGAGATGGTCAAGGAGGTGCTCGACACCATGGTCGACCTCGCCAAAGAAGGCATGACGATGCTGTGCGTGACCCACGAGATGGGCTTCGCCAAAGCTGTTGCCGACCGGGTGATCTTCATGGATCAGGGCGAGATCGTTGAGCAGAACGAGCCGAACGCCTTCTTCGACAACCCGCAGAACGAGCGCACCAAAGAATTTCTCAATCAAATTCTTTAAGGCCACCTATGCCGTGGCCGTCCGCAGGGCGGTCATGGCATTGTAGTGTGTATGGTGGATAGGATGTCATTGATCCTTCACACACCAGACATAAGCGACAAGTATGACAGGCGCCGCCTCAGCACAGACACGTCCGCAAGACAGCCTTACCGCAATGAACGGCGGCGCCGGGATCACGCTGACAGACTGCGCAAAGACCTTTCCCGATGGCACGCGGGCCCTGCTGCCGCTCTCGCTTCACATTGCCCCACAAGAGAAGATGGTGATCCTCGGCCCGTCCGGCTGCGGCAAGACCACCCTGCTTCGCCTAATCGCTGGCCTCGAAACGCCCGACCTTGAAGGCTCGGTTCATTTCGACCAGGACGACGTTACCGGCCTGCCCATCGAAGCCCGTCGGGTCGGCATGGTCTTTCAATCCTATGCGCTGTTTCCCACGCTCACCGTGGCCGGCAACATCCTCTTTCCGCTGCATCTTAAAAAAGTGCCCAAATCCGAGCAGGCAGAGCGGCTCGCGCAGCTGGCATCCTTTGTCGGGATCGAGGGCCTCGAACATCGGCAGGTGCACGAACTGTCCGGCGGGCAAAAACAACGCGTCGCGCTGGCCAGGGCGCTCGCAGTTGAGCCAC
Source organism: Hyphomicrobiales bacterium (assembly GCA_017642935.1). Classification (NCBI taxonomy): domain Bacteria; kingdom Pseudomonadati; phylum Pseudomonadota; class Alphaproteobacteria; order Hyphomicrobiales; species Hyphomicrobiales bacterium. The sequence goes on along the minus strand of JAEPOK010000002.1, from coordinate 1,107,251 downwards.
GCATCCTTCTGCTCGACGAACCGCTGACCGCCCTTGACGCCAGCCTACGCGAGCGGTTGCGCGCCGAGCTATCGGGACTGCTCGAAAAGCTCGGCGTCACGGCGATCTATGTCACCCACGACCAAGCCGAGGCGATGGCGTTGGCCGACAGGATCGTGGTCATGGACCGAGGCGCCATCGCCCAAGTCGGCACGCCCTTTGAGATTTACGAGCAACCCGCCTCGCCCTTTGTCGCCAAATTCATCGGCGCAGCGGCATTGATCCCGGCCCACGCCCACGATGGCAGCATCCACGTCCAAGGCCAGCGCATCGCCGCCTATCCCGACAAGCGCGGCGATGTCTTTCTCGTCGCCCGCCCGGAAGACCTGACCCCGGCCAGCGATGGTCCTCTGCAAGGCGAAGTGACGGCGGCGACCTATTTCGGCGACCGCAAGCGACTGCACATCACGCTTGATAATGGCCCACCGATCATCGTCGACACGTCGCCCGACACATCGCTTGAGGCGGGCGACACCACCCGGCTTGACCTCACATCTGAAACGCCGCGAGTCTTGGCGCCCTAAAGATGTCCCAAAGGAAACCGAGCTAACGTCATAGCCCTGTGATCAAGCCATACTAGGCACCGCACCAATCATCTTTCCCATCTTTGGAGTTTGACATGTCCGCTTTGCGTCCCTTGAAATCCTTGGCAGCCGCACTCGCGCTGACCATCGCCGCGCCGCTGGCAGTTCAGGCCGCCGAAGGCCGTCTGGTACTTTACACCTCTCAGCCCAACGCCGACGCGCAGGCAACCGTGGACGCGTTCACCGCTGCCCATCCAGACGTCGAGGTGGAATGGGTGCGCGATGGCACCACCCAAATGATGGCCCGTCTCGCCACCGAATTTGAAGCCGGCAGCCCGCAGCCTGACGTGCTTCTGATCGCTGACATGGTGACCATGGAGGGCCTGAAACAGGAAGGCCGTCTGATGGCGCATCCCGATGCCGACACATCAGCCTATGACGAGGGCCTGATGGATCCAGAAGGCTATTACTTCTCCACCAAACTCATCACCACCGGCATCGTCTACAATACCGCCGCTCCGTTCCAACCGGACAACTGGCTTGATCTGTTGCGCGATGAGGCCATTGGCCAGGTACGCATCCCCTCACCACTGACGTCAGGCGCTGCGCTCATCCACTTGGAAACCCTGACCAGCAACCTCGACATGGGCTGGGAATATTATGAGTTGCTCGCCGCCCGCGACACGATCGCTGCTGGCGGCAATGGCGGCACGTTCAATGCCGTGGCCGGCGGCGAGCAACTGTTCGGCATGGTCGTTGATTTCCTGGCCATCCGCGAAAAGGCCAATGGCGCCCCAGTGGAGTTTGTCTTCCCAAGCGAAGGCGTGTCGGCTGTGACCGAACCGGTTGCCATTCTCTCGACCGCGCAAAACCCGGAAGCGGCCAAAGCCTTTGTGGATTTTCTGCTCTCACCGGCTGGTCAGCAGCTTGCCGCTGACCAGGGCTATGTACCTGCCCATCCAGACATCGAACTGCCTGCCGGTTTTCCGCCCCGCGACGAGATCACAGTGATGGACTTTGATCCGGCGCAGGCGCTGGCAAGCTCAGAAGAAAACCGCATCCGTTTCGCTGATTTGTTTGGCCAGTAGACCCAACCAAAGAGACCGACATTGACATGGGCAGGCGCGCCACTTCAAACAGATCGCAAGATCGCTCCATGAAAGACCTATCATGAGTGACCAAACGATAGGCGCGCCAGTACTGCCCCGCACACGCCACCATGTGGAACCCAAAGACCCGGCCAGAAGCCTAAGCCAACGCGTCCCCTTCGCGCTCTCGCGCATGGATGCTTTCACGCCCTATCTGGTCCTGGGCATTGCTGTGCTGTTGCTTGCCCTTGTGCCGATCGCGCGCCTGCTGATCGCAGCTTTCGCGCCGGGACTGGAAGCTTTCTGGACAGAGATCAGCCGTACGGCCTCCGCGCGCGCCACCCTCAATACGTTTGACGTCGCGCTTTGGTCATCCTTCTTGTCACTTGGTTTGGGCGGCTTGCTCGCCTTTCTGGTTGGCGCCACCGATATGCGCAGCAAACGGCTGCTGTCGGTGGCATTCCTTTTACCGCTGATGATCGCCCCGCAGGTCACGGCTCTGGCCTGGCTCCAACTGTTTGGCCCATCCTCGGCCTTGCTCCAGACGTTTGGCCTTGCCCCACCGCCCGGCTCTGCCAATCCGATGTATGGCCGCGAAGGCATCATCTTGCTGCTTGGGGTTCAGCACACCGCGCTCGCCTTCATCACCTTGCGCGCCGGCCTGCGCGCTATCCCCGGCGACGTGATCGAAGCCGCCCGCGCCTGTGGCGCCAGTTCATGGCGCGCGTTTTCCTTTGTTGGTCTGCCGATGCTGGCGCCGTTTCTGGCCGCTGCGTTCGCGCTCTGTTTTGTTTCTTCGATCGGCAACTTCGGCATCCCGGCCCTGCTCGGCATGCCGGAAAACTATCTGACGCTGCCCACCCTCATCTATCAACGCCTGGCAAGCTTCGGCACCGGCATGATCCCACGCGTCGCGACGCTGGCGGTTTTGGTGTCATTCATCGCTGGCATCGGCACCATGATCACCGCGTTCGTGCTCGCCCGCTACGCCACGCGCATTGAGGCCGACAAACCGCTGACCCCGTTCGCTTTAGGTCGCTTTCGCCTGCCAGCCGAAATCGGGGTGTGGACACTCAACGCCCTCTTGCTGGTGGCCCCACTAACCGCGCTCATCGCCGCTTCGCTGCTACCGTCCTACGGCATGGCACTCAACGCTGAGACGTTCACGCTCAACAATTATGTCGAAGTGCTGTTCCGCCAGGACGTGACAACGCGGGCGTATATGAACTCATTCATGCTCGCTGGCAGCGCGGCGCTGATCCTGATGGCGCTTTCGCTGCCGTCAGGTTACGCGCTCTCTCGGCTATCAGGGCGCCGCCGCGTGTTGTTCGAAGCGCTGGTGGAAACGCCTTACGCCCTGCCCGGCATCGTGCTTGCCATCGCGATGATCCTGCTTTTCATCCGCCCTCTGCCGGTGATTGGCGTCAGCCTTTACGGCACTTACGGCATCATTCTGATCGCTTACCTGTCGAGCTTCTACATTCTTGCGCTGCGCCCGGTGACCGCCGCCTTCAGCCAATTGGATCCACGGCTTGAGGAAGCAGCGGCCATGTGTGGTGCTGGCTTCTGGCAGCGTTTCAACTTGGTTCTGGTTCCCGGTGTCCTGCCGGCAGCTGCGGCCGGCGCGGTACTTGTGTTCCTGACCGCTTTCAACGAGCTCACCGTTTCGGCGCTGCTCTGGTCCTCGGGTACCGAAACGCTCGGCGTTGTTCTCTTCAACTTTGAAGATGGCGGCTACACCACGCTGGCATCGGCTGTTGCCGTGGTCACGGTGCTGGTCGTTCTGGCGCTAGTGATCGCGCTCGACAGCCTGCATCCTAGGCTTCCAAAGGGCACGCTTCCCTGGCGGTAAGAGCGCTGCTAACAAGCGGCCATGAACCAGCAAAACCTCCTCCGCTCGCTCTTTGACGAAGCCGTTCGGGTCGCCGACCCGATGATCTGCGTGCCCGCCCACCTGCCACCCAAGCCCGACGGCGAGCTGCTCGTCATCGGCGCCGGTAAGGCATCGGCGCGGATGGGCGAAGCGCTGGAAAGCGCCTGGGGGCCGTGCGACGGCCTAATCATCACCCGCTACGGCTATGAACGCCCGCTGCAGGGCATCACACTCAAAAGCGCCTCGCATCCCGTGCCAGATGAGGCCGGTTTGCTGGCCACCCGAGACCTCCGCGCCATGCTTGAGCAGGCTGACAAGAACACCTTCATCCTCGCCCTCATCTCTGGCGGCGGATCCTCGCTGATGATCGACCCGGCGGGCGACATGACGCTGGAGGACAAGATGGCCGTCAACGCCGCCTTGCTTGCCTCAGGCGCGCCGATCGATGAGATGAACGTGGTGCGCAAACACCTCTCGCGCATCAAGGGGGGGCAACTCGCAGCCGCCGCTTACCCTGCCACGCTTCATGCCCTGATGATCTCCGATGTCCCGGGCGATGATCCGGCCTACATCGCCTCTGGGCCAACCGTCGGCGACAGCTCGACGCCTGCCGATGCGCTGGCCATCATCACGCGCTACGCCATTGACCTGCCTGCTTCGGCCAAAGCCGTTCTCGATGGTGAAACTGGTGTCATTCCACCAGGCGATGAACACCTGTCGACGACGACCAACACCATCATCGCCGCACCCTCCCAGTCCCTAGACGCTGCCAAGAAGATCGCGGAAAGCGAGGGCATCGAGGTCACCATTCTTGGCGATGCGCTGGAAGGCGAGGCCCGCGACCTCGCTCGTCAACAGGCCGCTCTCGCACTCAAACTGCAAAGTGAGATCAACCAACCGCTCCTACTTCTCTCCGGCGGCGAATGCACCGTCACCCGCACCGGCGACGGTGTCGGCGGCCCCAATGCTGAATACGCTCTATCGCTCACTGTTGCGCTTGATGGCGCGCCAGGCATTCATGCGCTTGCCTGCGATACCGATGGCGTGGACGGCGCGGCGGAGGTGGCCGGCGCAATGGTGACGCCGGAAACACTCGCCAAGGCGCGGACCGAAGGTATCGACCCGCAAGCCTCTCTCACCAACAATGACACGCACAATTTCTTCGCCAGCATTGGCGATCAAGTCATCACCGGCCCGACACTCACCAACGTCAACGATTTCCGTGCGATCCTGATCGAGCCTGCCTAAACATCCACGGTATCAACGGCCCCGGATGTCTGCGCCAATGCCACAGATTTGATGACCGCATAGACACCGATGCCTTGCTGCAAACCCATCTGCTCCACCGAGCGACGGGTGACCTGCGCAACCAAACTGTCCTCGCCACAGGCGAGCATCACATCAATCGCCGACGGGTTGGTGCCCGATGCGCGCAGTTCGGTGATCTGACAGGCGAGCACATTCAGTGCGCTGAGACCCTCCGGCAGACGCAGCGAGAGCATCACATCGCGCGCCGCGATCTCGACTTGCAGCACCCAGCCGAGCGGCGCATCCACCTGCGGTACGAAGAGCCGCCCGCTGGCCAGTGCCAGTTCTGACAGACCATCGGAGCTGTTTTTCATCACCAGACGTGCACAGACCGTACGGGCCAGCCCAGTCCCACTGCCGCCGAGCAGCGCATCCGGCGGGCCCTGATCCACACATCTCCCGTCGGCGATGATCGCCACCTGATTGGCCAGCCGCAGAACTTCCTCGCGGGCATGGCTCACATAAAGGATTGGCACGCCGACCACGTCGCGGACCTTCTCAATGAGGGCGAGCACATCAGCTTTGCGCGCCTGATCAAGCCCGGCCAATGGCTCGTCCATCATCAGAAGTTTCGGTTTGGAGAGCAGCGCCCGACCAATCGCTACCCGCTGCGCCTCACCGCCGGACAGTCCAGACGGCTTACGGCTGAGCAACCCGTCCAGCCCCAACAGTTCCGCCATCGCCACCGCGTCGGCCCGTTTCACTGACCCATCGGAAAAACGCGCGCCATAGAGCAAGTTTCTCAGTACAGACAGATGCGGGAAGAGCCTGGCATCTTGAAAAACAAGACCAATGCGCCGTTTGTGGACCGGCTGATTGGTGTGGCTGGCATTGTCGAACAGGACTTGGTCACCGAGCTGAATATGCCCGCTGTCGGGTGTGACCAGCCCAGCAACCGCCTTGATCACCGTGCTCTTTCCAGCGCCTGAGCGACCGAACAAAGCAGTGACCCCGTCACCAGCAGTAAGATCGAGATCCAGCGTGAAATCGCCCTGCTGTTTCTTGATGGCGATCTGAAGCGTCATGGCCGATCCACCCGCGCTGCGGTTACTCGGCGGGCCAGAAGCTCAGCGATCAGCACGGCACCGATCGAAACGGCGATGGAAACCAGGATCAGACGAAACGCGCTTTCTTCACCACCGGGCACTTGCAGGAACGCATAGATCGCCGAGGGAATAGTCTGCGTGCGGCCAGGAATGTTGGAAACAAATGTGATCGTCGCGCCGAACTCGCCCATTGCCTTGGCAAACGCGAGCACCATGCCCGCGATGATGCCGGGCAGCGCCAGAGGAAGTGTCACAGTCCACAGCACCATGAAACGGTTAGCGCCCAAAGTGGAGGCAGCCTGTTCCAGCTTTGGGTCGATGGACTCAAATGCCAGGCGGATCGCCCGCACCATGAGCGGAAACCCCATGACGGCACTGGCGAGCGCCGCGCCAGTCCATTCAAAGGCAAAGCGGATGCCGAAGGTCTCATCCAAAAACCCACCAATCGGCCCTTGGCGGCCAAAGCCGATGAGCAGCAGATAACCGGTGACCACAGGCGGCAGAACCAGCGGCAGATGCACCACAGCATTGAGTAGCCCATGGCCAAAAAACCGCCAGCGCGCGAGTGCATAGGCGATGAACAGGCCGAGCGGCAGGCTTGCCAGTGTCGCCACCAACGCCACCTGGAGCGACAGGACAACTGCTTGCCATTCCTGCGGACCGAGCCAGTCTGTGATTCCCATTAGCCGCCCTCACCCGATGGGAGGGGTGAGAAACCGTTCTCAGTCAAAATTTGCTGCGCGTCATGGCCCACCAAAAACGCCAAAAAAGGTGCTGCTGCTCCGTTATCGGATTGCGCAACACTCGATGCGGCGTACTGAATGGCGGAATGGCTATCGGAGGGGAAGGTTTGAGCCACAAATACTGCCTCATCAACCTGCGCATCACTGGCATAAACAATTCCGAGCGGTGCTTCGCCGCGCGCAACCAGAAACAGGGCCGAACGCACATTGTCAGACTGCGCCAAACGCGGCTCCAACACCTCCCAAACGCCGAGATTTTGCATGGCCTCGCGGGCATAGATACCGGCGGGCACGGCATCCACCAGAGCAACGGCAAGGCGACCATCCTCGCCCAAGATCGCCAGCAGATCATTGGCGGAGGTGAGATCGGGCGGCATCTCGAACATCATGGATTGCGGCGCGATCAGCACCAAACGGTTGCCAGCGATTGTGCCGCGCGTGTCGGCGTTGATCAGCCCGCGCTCGTCCAGATAGTCCATCCAGATGGAGTGGGCGGAAACGAACACGTCCGCTGGCGCCCCTTGCTCGATTTGGCGGGCGAGAACCGACGTGCCGGCGTAGGAAAACACCACCTCAACGCCAGTTTCTCGCGTAAATGCCTCACCGATCGCGTCAAAGGCATTTTTCAGGCTTGCCGCCGCAAACACGGTCAGCGGTTCGGCGCGCAGGGGCAGCACCATCATGGCCGCAAATACAATCGCTGCGACCGCGCGCATCACGCGGTCCCTGCGACCCAATCAGTCAAGCCAAGCTCAGCTTGCAGCTTCTTGGTCAGTCCGCCCGCCATGATCCGGTGCGCTTCGCGGATATAGGCGGAAAGATCTTCATCGCTCAGAGGGTTGTCCTCGACAACGCGGATCCATTGACCCTTGGCCATGTAAGGCGCTTGGGCAATGCCCGCCTCTTGGGTCAGCAACTCAAAGCTCATCGGCGCGACCTTGAGCACAATGCCATGCTGCCCATTTTTCGGATCGTCAGGGCCACCATCTTTGCCAAGCCAGAAGGTGGACATGGCAAAAACTTTGTTCTTGCCCTTGGCGGTCTGATCGCCAACCTTCCACACATGCGCATCGCCCCACTGCACCACCATAAAGGTGGCCGGCAGGCTATCGCACAAGGCGTCAAAGGCGGCGCGATCCATCATCAGGAGAGCTTACGAGAAAGCCTCGCGCAAATCGAGCGTGCCGCGCTTACCAATATCGCTGTAATGGGCATCCAAGAACTGCGTTGCCGCCTCGCGTCCAATGTCACGCAAGCGGGCGAAAAACGCCCAACTGGTGTTGAACTTCGATCCGGCACCCAGCGCAGCCAACTCCTCGCTGGCATCGATGCGGTGCACCCGGTTGCGCTGATACTCGCCAGCCTCAAGCTTGCCGTCATCGATCAGGCGATTGACGAAATCGATGGCACGAAACTCGCGCAGCAGCGAGGCATTGAAAGTGATCTCAGAAACCCGCTCCAGAATCTCTTGGCTGGTTTTCGGGGTTTCCTTGCGCTCAATCGGATTGATCTGGATGAGCACAATATCCTCGCATTCCGTCTCGGTGAAAAAGGGATAGAGCGCCGGATTACCGGTGTAGCCGCCATCCCAATAAGGTTCACCCTCAACCTCCACCGCCTGGAAGGCATAAGGAAGGCAGGCCGAGGCCAGCACGGCATCGGCGGTCACATCATCCCGTCGAAAAAGCCGGATCTTGCCTGAATGGACCTTGGTCGCCGCAATGAAGAGCTTGAAATCATTGCATTTGGCAACGCGCTCAAAATCCACCAACCGCTCCACCACATCGCGCAGCGGATTGATGTTGAGCGGGTTCACCTCATAGGGACTGGTCAGCTGCGAGGTGAAGGGGTTCGCCCATGGCGCGAGCGGAAAAAGCTTGGCAAAGGCCTGCGCGCCGCCACCATTGCGCATCGGCCACATCCAAAAACTCAAAAACCGATCAAGCACTTCCTGCTGCTGGTCGGTGACCGAAAACGAGCCGTTGCGCGAGATGGCACGCCAGAAGGTTTCCAGTTTCTCGCGGGCGCCATCCGCGCCACCCTTGCCGTCGGCTCCGCCGTACCAACCATCGGCGAGCGCGACCGCGTTCATCGCACCGGCGCTGGTCCCGGAAATGCCCTCAAAGCCCAGACGCCCATCTTCCAACAATTTGTCGAGCACGCCCCAAGTGAACGCCCCATGCGCACCACCGCCTTGCAGGGCGAGATTGACCATTTTTTTCGATTGCGCCACGTGCCGGGCCTACATCTTCGCCATTACATTGCCGTCCAGCCGCCATCGGCGGGCAGCGCCGCGCCGGTGATCTGCGCGCCCATGTCGGAGGCGAGGAACACCGCAAACGTGCCCATCTGCTCCACCGTCACGAACTCTTTGGTCGGCTGACGGTCGAGCATGACATTCTTGATCACGTCCTCGCGCGACATGTTGTGCGCCTTCATCTGGTCGGGAATTTGGCCCTCAACCAACGGCGTGAGCACATAACCAGGGCAGATCGCATTGCAGGTGCCGCCGCATTCGGCCAGTTCCAGTGCAATCGTCTTGGTGAGACCCACCAGGCCATGCTTGGCCGAGACATAAGCGCTCTTATAGGGCGATGCGGTCAGGCCGTGCGCCGACGCGATGTTGATGATCCGGCCCCACTTCTTTTCCTTCATGCCGGGCACAGCGGCGCGGATGGTGTGGAAGGCCGACGACAAATTGATCGCCATGATGGCATCCCATTTCGACACCGGGAAGTCTTCCACCGGCGCGACATATTGAATGCCGGCATTGTTAACCAGAATATCCACCGTGCCGAGCTTTTCAGTGGCCGTTTCGACCAGCTTCACGCAGGCTTCGCCGTTCGACATATCGGCTTGGACATAGATCACTTCGGTGCCGGTTTCTTCAGCAAGATCGGCGGCGATCTTATAGTCTTCCTCGCGATCCAGATGGCTGTTCAGAGCCACCTTCGCGCCCGCCTGCGCCAGGCTTTTCGCGATACCAAGGCCAATGCCGGAGGTGGAACCAGTGACGACCGCGACGTGGCCGGAAAGATCGAGGGTCAAAGCCATGATGGCCTCCAAATTCATGAGATAGGTTTGGCCGGACCATACGCGCCTGGCTTCATTTTGCAATGCAGCATTGATCCGTCATTCGCGTCATCCTCGCCGGTCCGCGAGCCGCGAGCCTCGCTTCCATGGCGGGGATCTATTCCAACAAATGGAGTCCGGCCCGCCAATGTCTGCCGAACATTCATTGGAATGGATCTCTGTGACAGGCACAGAGATGACGTGTGTCGGCAAACCTCAACTCTTCGCCGGATACGCGCACCAGCCCCGCACCACGCAGGCATGACACTTGGGTGCGCGGGCGATGCAAACCTGTTTGCCAAACTGCAACAGCCAAAAATGCCCATCGCGCTTGGCCCAATCCGGCGAGCGCTCTTCTAGGCTTTGCGCGGTTTGCGCCTCGGTCTTGCCACGCGCCATACCCATCCGGTTGGCCACACGATGCACATGGGTATCAACGGCGATGACATCCTCGCCAAAAGTAAAACTCATCACGATGTCCGCGCATTTGCGCCCAATGCCCGGCAGACTCAAAAGGCCCGCGCGGGTGGACGGCACCATGCCATCATGCTCCTCCAACAAGGCTGCGCAAAATTTGCGGATGTTCCGCGCCTTCATATTGTAGAGGCCGGCCGGTTTGATGGCCTGTGCGATGGCCTCATCCTCCAGCGCCAGCATCGCCTGCGGTGTTTGGGCCAAGGCAAACAATTGCCGCGCCGCCTTGGCTGTGTTGGCATCGCGGCTTTGCGCCGACAGCATGCACGAGATGCAGGAGCGAAACGCGTCCGGCTGACCTTTTGGGCCTTTGGCAGTCGCCGTACGACCGGGCATGGCTGCTTCAAGCGCGCGATAAACGGCCTCCACCTCCTCTTCGGTGAGCAAACGGGTGGCGGTGACGGCGTGCGAGCGTTTGGGCATGGGGGCGAAGATGGCGCGGCGTAATTTCGCTTCAAGCCCGATCACACATCACAATCTCATCGTCACAGGCCCGACCGGTCCAGCCAATCGATCTCGGGTTGGTCGGCGACGAGACCAAACGGATTGTGCGAGCCATCATTGAGGTAGTAACCCCGCCGGATCTCATCAAAATCGACAGTCTGCGCGATGCCCGGTATCTGGAAAATGCGCCGCGTGAAACGCCACAGAGCAGGAAAATCCGTCAGCCGGTAACGGGTGCAGCGGAAATGCGTGGCATACACCGTGTCGTAACGCACCAACGTGGCAAACAGGCGCAAATCAGCTGCCGTGATTGCCTCGCCAAAAAGATAGGTCTGGTTCGACAAGCGCTCTTCAAGCGCGTGCAACGTGGCATAGACGGACGCCGTTGCGTGTTCATACTCATCCTGCCGCTGAGCTTTCCCTGCCCGGTAAACGGCGTTTGAAAGACCATTAAACAGCCTTGGCAGGAATGCGGCCATCTCCTCGGCCAGCTCAGTGGGAAAAAGCCTTGGTTCTGTCCCCGCTGCATCGAACGCTTGCATGATGTCGTCGGAGGAGTTGGAAAGAACGATCCGCTCATGCGCGTCCCAAAGCACGGGAACCGTTGCGCGCCCGGTATAGACCTTGTCTGTCGCCGCATAGAGCTGGTGAATATGGCGAAAATCGACAGAAAGCGGCCCGCGAGGCAGGATCGCATAACCTTCCACGCGCGGCCCGCCAGCCATCTGCAGCGGCATGCGATCGGCGAACCCTTTCAGTTGCCAGGCAAGCATCGCGCCATGCGACCACGGGCAGCTCGACGACGCCACCAGCACGAAACGCTCCGGCGTCTGCGCAAGTGCCGCCAGGACCTCTTGGCCCAACCGCGAGGGCAGCGCGCTCGCCTCCCGCCTGTATGCCCCGTTCTGCATGGTCCGATCAGCATCTTCTTGCCATCGGCCATCAATCAGCATGCCCATTCGCTCAGATCACCTTGTCTCTTGGTTGCGATGCCATCAGACCATCCCTATACCTAAACCATGCTTGATCGACCCGCACCACAGCCCGGTTTGACCGGTTATCTCTCCACCATCCTGCCGCGCCGCAAGAGCGTGCCCGTCAGCGTTGGCGGCGTTGTTGTCGGCGGCGATGCGCCGGTTGTCGTCCAATCGATGACCAACACCGACACCGCCGACATCCGCGCCACCGCGATCCAGGTGGCAGCCCTGGCAAAAGCCGGGTCGGAACTGGTGCGCATCACTGTGGATCGCGATGAAGCCGCCGCCGCCGTTCCGCATGTAAAGGAGAAGCTCGATAAGTGGGGCGTCGACGTCCCATTGGTCGGCGATTTTCACTATATCGGCCACCAGCTTTTGCAGGATCATCCTGCCTGCGCCGACGCGCTAGCCAAATACCGTATCAATCCCGGCAATGTCGGCTTTAAGGCGAAGAAAGACGTGCAGTTCGGCGCGATCATCGAAGAGGCGATGAAGCGCGACAAGGCCGTGCGGATCGGGGTCAATTGGGGCTCGCTTGATCAGGTTCTCCTGACCAAGCTGATGGACGAAAACGCTGACAATGGCTCACCGCTGACCGCCCGCCAGGTGACGCACGAAGCGATGGTCCAATCCGCGCTGCTCTCGGCCGAATACGCCGAAAAGCTAGGGATGGGCCGCGACAAGATCATCCTGTCGGCCAAGGTCAGCCAAGTGCAGGATTTGGTGGCCTGCTACACGGCGCTTGCCGCCCGCTCCGACTACGCGCTGCATCTGGGGCTGACCGAAGCGGGCATGGGCTCGAAAGGCATCGTCGCCTCGTCCGCGGCGCTTGGCATCCTGCTTCAACAAGGCATTGGCGACACAATCCGCATCTCACTGACGCCCGAACCTGGCGGGGATCGCACCAAAGAGGTGCAGGTCGCCCAAGAGCTTTTGCAGACCATGGGCATCCGTTCGTTCGTGCCGGTGGTCGCCGCCTGCCCGGGTTGTGGGCGCACAACAAGCACCACGTTCCAAGAGCTGGCGCAGGACGTGCAGACCATGATCCGCGACAAGATGCCAAGCTGGAAAGAGCGCTATCCGGGCGTTGAGCAGCTCACCTTTGCTGTCATGGGTTGCATCGTGAACGGCCCGGGCGAGAGCAAGCACGCCGATATCGGCATCTCCCTACCCGGCACCGGCGAGCAACCCGCCGCGCCTGTGTTCATTGATGGCAAAAAAGCCATGACCCTGCGTGGCCCCAACCTTGCCGATGATTTTAAGGGTTTAGTTGAGGACTATATTGAGAAGCGGTTTGGGACGGGTAGAAATTAGCACCACCCACTGACGTTATCCTCGCCGCGGCAGCGCAAACCACGCATCAAAGTCCAAAATCACGCCGTCGTCATAGCCATCATCGCTCTTGTACGGAAAATCAGCGCAAGAGCGATCCTTGGTGGCCACCAGTCGCATGCGGGTTGCGGCGATATCCGAACGCCCAGCAATCTCAGACCGATCCAATACCTCGCTCCAGCCATAGACCGTATCACCGGCAAACAGCGGCGCAACATGCCGCCCGCCATTGATCGCCGCCAAATGAAACGCGTTGCCGCAGCCATTGAACGCCAGCGCCCGCGCGAGCGAGATCACATGCCCGCCGTAGATCAACCGCCGCCCAAAGCGGCCTTGCCCTTCGGTATGCTGATTGAAATGCACCTTGGCGGTGTTCTGGTAGAGCCGGGTGGCGAGCATGTGGTCGCTTTCTTCCACCGTCATGCCGTCGACATGGTCGATCTTTTCGCCAACTAGGTAGTCGTCCCAGAAAAAGTCAGATCCTGACAACGCGGCATCCCACTTGGCACTATCCAACGCCGGCACGGCCTTACCCAGAGCAGATGCATCGACCGCGCTTGCCAGGTCCGGCACCTGCGGCTCGGGCGCGACACTGGTTGCATCACGCTTCCGCACCATCACCCAGCGCACATAGGAAAGCACCATTTCGCCACGCTGGTTGGTGCCGGTCGTGCGCACATAGACTGTGCCGGTCTTGCCGTTGGAGTTCTCCTTGACGCCGATGACCTCGCTAACTGAGGCCACCGTGTCCCTGGGATAAACCGCAGCGTGGAACACACCTTCGGCATAGCCGAGATTGGCCACGGCATTGAGCGAAATGTCGGGCACCGTTTTGCCAAACACGGCATGAAAAACGAGCAGATCATCAAGCGGCGCCTGGGGGTAGCCAATCGCCTGAGCAAAGCTGTCAGCCGATTGCACAGCATAGCGCGTGCCGTAGAGCGCGCGATAGAGGCTCGCGTCCCCGGTGGTCAGCGTCAGCGGCGTGGCGTGGTTGAGCACACGCCCGACGGTGAAATCCTCAAAGAAATTGCCCGCATTCGTCTTCGACATGCTTCTGCCAACTCCCAAGCTGTGCCATCAGTTGGGCTGATGTGAACCGCCATGCTGCACTGCGGCAAGGGCGACTTTAGAGTGGCGTGGACCGGGGACGTGTAGAGGATGGCAACTGAGAAGATCTCCTTCGCGACATCCGGCGACGATGGTGATGGCCGCCTATTTGCGCCCGCAGCCGCACGCAACGCCGATGCCATTCTCGCGGCCTTGGTGCCGCACCTGCCAACGTCCGGCATTGCGTTGGAGGTTGCGTCTGGCACGGGCGAGCATGTCATACGCCTGGCCAAAGCCACCCCTCGCCTGGTTTGGCAGCCCACCGACATCGATCCTGAGCGGCTAACCAGCATTGCCGCCTGGACGGCGCATAGCGGCGCTACAAACATCCAGGCCCCGCTCGCCTACAACGCGGTTGAGGAGGCCTGGCCGGGCGCACCGATGAATGTGCTTTTCCTCTCAAACCTCATCCATTTGATCTCGGAGGGGGCGGCCAAACAGCTTCTCACCCATGTAGCAGGCGCTCTGGTGCCTGGCGGGGTTCTTGCGATCTATGGGCCGTTCAAACGCGGTGCGGACTATGCCAGCGAGGGCGATGCAAGGTTCGATGCGGCCATCCGCGCCGAACATCCTGATGCTGGGTATAAGGACATTGGTTGGGTGGAAACTGAACTGTCCGGCCACCTCATGATCAAACACGATACACTCGCCATGCCCGCCAACAACCTCATGACGCTTTGGAGAGCCCCATAATGATCCGGACCGCCGCCTTGCTTCTCGCGCTCAGCGCTTCACCGGCGCTCGCGCAAACGCTGGACGTCATCGCGCTACCCGACGGCATCGACCTGACGATTACCCGCGACGGACAAACCGGCACGCAGGCGTTGGTGGCCGGCGAGACGACGCTGCTCAGCGCCCCGGTGATCACCCGCGATCTGATCGTGACCAATATGGACGGGGAACCGGCCGCCGTCGTGCTCTACGCCGACAATGATGAAGCCGGCTGTGCGCCCGCCGCCTGGGTCGTCACCGTCGAGTTTGGCACACCCTGGGCGCGCGGCCCGATTGGCGACCCATGCCTGCCTTATGTGGCAACCGCCCGTCCGGGCATGGTCACCTTTGTCAGCCAACCCGATTTGGCGCAGCCGGGCGATGCCATCACCTTCGCCATCGACGAACAAATCGTGCGTTTGGGACCAATTGTCTACGCCCCGCAAGCAGGTCGCGGCTGGGATGCCTTGGGTGGCGAAGTCGGCGGCTACAATGATCTCTCGACACTCGATCTTTATGCGGCACAACCTGTCCACGACGCACTATGGGTCGAGTGGCAAGATGAGCTGGCCGTCTTTGCCCGCCATCTGGGCATTCGCACCATTCCGGTGATCGAAGGCGATTTGTTGCTGCAGACTGGCTGCCTGCCGGGACAGTGCGCGTTTGCCATCGGCATGCTCGCCGTCGATCCCGCGCAGGAGGTGGTCTATTCGGCCCTCCTCAATGAAGGCGCACCCGCCATTCGCCCACCGCTTGACGAGTGGAGCCCTGCGGCGCAGGCACTCTATGAACGCTGGGCGGCAGGCGAATTTCGATGACCCGCAAACTGATATCATCCGGCTCGCCGTTCGAAAAACAGGCTGGTTATTCCCGGGCCCTGGTCGATGGCGATTGGGTGTTTGTCTCCGGCACCACCGGCTACGATTATGAGACCATGACCATGGCTGAGGGCGTGGATGCGCAGGCGCGCAACACCTTCGCCACCATTGAAACCGCGCTCCAGGAAGCCGGCGCATCGATGGCCGACATTGTGCGGGTGCATTATTACATCACCAAGCGCGAGGATGCCGCAGCGCTTATGGCCGTCGCCGGCGAGGTGCTCGGCGACATTAGGCCCGCCGCAACGCTCATCATCTGCGATTTGCTTGAAGAGGCGATGCTGGTTGAAATCGAAGTCACTGCCAAACGCCGGCGAGGCTAGTCGACCAGAACCTCAAAGGTAAGCGTATCGATCGCAACGCCATCGCGGATCAACTGAACTTGTCCACGGTATAGGCCGGGCACCACCATTCGCCGCTCACCGGCAAAAGCCGATCGACTGGCCTGATTGCGCGCGAAGGGATCGCTGGCGTGGTCGAACCGACTGCCATCGGGCGTGGTGAACATCAGTGCGAACCGGTCGCCAGTCCGTACATTGATCGCCCATCCCCACGCGACCACGGCATCCGCGCCAGCAAAAAGCGGCAATGGATCGGCCTGCATCAAGGTCGCATGGTCGATCGGGGCAGAAGAAAGGCCGGCCCCAATCAATTGCGTCGATGATTGCGCTGCGTCCAACAGTTCTGGGTCAGCCCACAAAGAGGCGCCAGCGGCCTCGCAACCGCCACCGGCTTGGTGCCCGGAAAACGGATCCACCACCACGCCATCTTTTCGGACGATGAACTCCAGATGCGGGAATTGCGTATTGCCGGAAAGACCGATGGCACCAATTGCCTGCCCCGCCTCAACGGCATCACCGGGCAATACCGAAACGCTGCTGCGTGCCAGATGGCAATATTGCGTTTGCAGGCCGCCAGCATGGTCGATCACGACACCATTGCCGCATTGCTGATCGCCAACCGCCGCGCGGTCGTCGGGCGACAGTGTCAGCCGATCAGCGCTATCGTTGCGGATCGCTCGCACGGTGCCCGCCAAAGCTGCCACAACGGTCCCAGCGTTGCCAAGATCAACGATCTGGGGCGTGCGAATATCGGTGCCGGTGTGACCTTCATAGGAGGCGAAGCCGCAGGCCGCATCGCGCGCGTCCGGTCCAGGATCAAGGTCCACAAACTGCTGAATGAAACAGGTCTCGCCGAGTGTGCACCGAACCGGCCAGCCCAGCCGATCCTCGGCCACTGCAACGCCTGGCCAAAGCATCAGTGCGGCGGCCAGCCAACGTGTCACTTTTTGCCCCGATTGAGGCGCTTGAGCATCGGATCGATCAAGTCCGGCCTGTGATCCATGATAAATTGCATCACCTTACGCCCACCGCCATAGACGAACAGAGATGGGATCCAGAGCCCCTTAGCGCCGAACATGAAACGGGTGAACCGGCTCTGCGGAATGCGGCCGTCCAGCAGGATCAGCCAGACGCCGCGCACCACCAACTCGCCAACATGTTCCCACTTAAACTCGGTCGTGCCGAGCCCAAGCCGCATCCGGTATATGGTCACGCCGTCGGTCGTCGCCAGCGGTGTCCGCAGAAAGATCGCCTTGGCGAACTTATAGCCCGGCCAGATGAATACCGCGCCCAAGGCCAGAAACACCAGCGCCAAAATCGCGGTCAGCGGAGTCGCCTGAGCACTGGGCGTGATGAACATCAGATAGTGCGGCAGCGCAGCCAGCGCCAAGCCCAATGTGATCAAAAACACCGCAAGCACGCCGCCTTTGATGGGCGACACGTAAAGTTCAGTGACCTTGTCTTGCGATGGTTTTTTGTTCAGCTTGGCGTTCATGCCAGCGGCTTAGGACGCGGGCGCTGCGCCCGCAAGCGCCTCTTCGATGATGGGCAGAAAATCTTCTTCAACGTGGCGTGCATCAAAAACGCCGATATGCTTGTGCAGGATCACACCATCGGGCCCGACAATGAACGTCTCCGGCACGCCGTAAACGCCCCATTCGATTGACGCGCGACCGTTGGGATCGACGCCAATGCGATCATAGGGATTGCCGAGTGTCGCGAGAAAACGACGCGCATCCGCCGGCTGATCCTTCTGGTTGATACCGATAATTTGAAACCGATCATCGCGCGACAATTGCATCAACATCGGATGCTCCTGGCGACAGGGTGCGCACCAGCTTGCAAAGACGTTAAGCAGCGTCACCTGCCCCTCGAAATCTGCCGGACCGAAGCCGGGAACACCGCTGTCTTCCAGCGGCGCCAAGATCACGGCCGGTGCCTCTTGGCCGATCAACACCGAAGGGATTTCATTGGCCGGATTACCAAACAGAAGTTGATACCCAAACACGCCACCGAGCGCGAGAAACACCAGCAGCGGCGACAGCGCCAGCCAACTGACCTTGCGCTTGGGCGCAGGGGGCGTTTTTGAGGGCGTTTGTCGGGGTTTCTGCGGCGGCGTCTGCTCGACGGTTTGGTCGCTCATGAGGCATCCTTGGCGCGTGAGACATCCAAGCCCTTGGCTTCCAGCTCAACAAGCTGAGCGTCCAGTGTCTTGCGGTCACGCCAAATCCAAATCGCCAAGCCCGCAAAACCAATAATGCCGGACAACCAGGCAAAAGCGATGAACCCAAAATGATGATCGATCACCATCAGGCTGCACCTCCAGCAGTATGACCACCTGGCACGGCGCTGGAGGGATCAACGCGGCGCGCGGCACGCATCTGCATGGCCCGGATACGGCGACGCTTCAGCTCATTCTCCATCGCGGCAAAGTGCAGGTAGAAGAAGATCAACATGAACCCAACTGCGCAGATGAGCAGCGGATAGAGCATCGCCGGATAGATGGTCGGCCCATCCACGCGGAACACCGAGGCTGGCTGGTGCAGCGTGTACCACCAATCGACGGAGAATTTGATAATCGGCAGATTGATCGCGCCCACCAGCGTGATGATCGCGGTTACCTTGCCAGCCTTGATTGGTTCTTCAATCGCCTGCCAAAGCGCGATGATGCCGAGATAAACCAGGAACAGGATAAGCACGCTGGTCAGCCGCGCATCCCACACCCACCAAGTGTTCCACATCGGCTTGCCCCAGAGGGATCCGGTGATAAGGCAAATCGCAGTGAACGTCGCGCCAATCGGCGCCAAGGCCTTGGCCGACACATCGGCCATGGGATGTTTGAACCCAAGCGTGCCGATCGCTGAAAGCGCCATCATCGAATAGGCCATCATCGCAAGCCAGGCCATCGGCACATGCAGATACATGATGCGGATCGTCTCGCCCTGCTGATAATCCGCCGGCGCCGTGACGAACGCGCCATAGAGCCCGGCGGCCAGCGTAATCAGACCGAGTCCGAGAAGCCAGGGCTTCACAGCACGCGAAAAGCGCATCACCCGCGTTGGATTGGCATAGTCCAGAATGCCCATAAGAGCCGTCTCATCCTGTGATCTGCCAAGGCGCTTAGCATGCCAGTGGCGGGCTATCCAGTTGGGGCTAACCGTCCCCGATCTTCAATGTGGCTGCCGCGCCCAACGTGCCGATCACCGCATAGATGAGGCTGGTTGCCGTCAGTAGCGCAAAAGGCGGCCAAAACGGATCAGGCTCAACGATGGCAGCACGGGTGGCAGCGACACCGAAGATAAGTACCGGAATGGAAAAGGGTAGAATGATGACCGCCATCAAAAGCGCGCCGCGACGCAAGGTCACAGCAAGCGCCGCACCGACTGCGCCCAGGAACGACAGCGCGGGCGTGCCAACGGCAAGGGTCGCCGTCAGCGCGAGGATGGCGCGCGGTTCCAGCGCCAAGAGCAGCGAGAGCAGCGGCGTCACCAAAACGAGCGGCAAGCTCGACCCCAGCCAGTGCGCAATCACCTTGGCGATGACCAAGGTGGAAACAGGGCTATCGGTGAGGCGCAACAGATCGAGCGCACCATCATCCTTGTCCGATTGAAAAAGCCGCTCCAGCCCGATCAGCGTGGCAAGCAGCGCCGCAATCCACATGATCGCCGGACCGATACGCGATAGCAGATTGAGATCGGGCCCAACGCCAAACGGGATGGTGACGATCACCGCCAGAAAGAACAGCGTGCCCGTCAGCGCGCCGCCGCCAACGCGGGTCGAAAGCCGCACGTCGCGGGCGATTAGAGCTCGAAACGCGCTCATGAAACGCCGTCCAGCCAATAGCTCTCGCCATCTTGAACGATGTGGGCGCCGTCGGACTGGTGCGCTGGATAGTCGCCAAGATCGAGTGTCTTGAGGTCCGCCAGATCGAGCTTGGTGTGCGTGGCCGCCATCACGATCCCGCCGGCTTGGCGATGCGCTTCAACCAAGGCCAAGAACCGCGCCGTCGATGCGGTGTCCAACGCTGCCGTTGGTTCATCGAGCAACCAGATCGGACGCGGCGCGACCAGCAGACGAGCCAAGGCGACCCTCCGTTTTTGCCCCTGTGAGAGAATAGCGGCCGGCAAGTCGATCACGTGCTTAACATCAAGTTGGTCGAGCGCGTCCGGAATGCTTGCGCCATGGCCACCGCCGAAATAGTCGATCCAAAACCCAAGATTCTGCCGGACCGTAAGCGCACCCTTCAGCCCATCCTGATGGCCGCCCAAATGCACCAACGCATTGCGCGGTAAATCAGCATCGCCACCTTGCATCGAAACGGTGAGGTCCCCCGCCGTCGGTTCGGCAAGTCCTGCCAACACGCGCAGGAGCGAGGTTTTACCCGAGCCATTCGGCCCAACCAACGCCACGGCGTCGCCGCCAATCAGTGACAGGCAAAGCCCGGCCACCAGCGCCCGCTCGCCGCGCGAAAGCGCCAGCGCGTCCATCACCAATCGTGCGTCAACCCACACAGCATCTCCCGACCATCGCGCCGGAATGGCCGCGACCTTTGTTGCCCTTTGAAAGCCTTATAAAACCGGCTATCTCAAGCGCAACCTGCCAAAATCGGGAACGCAGGAACCAGGTGCAGACCAACAAACCGGATCGACAAGCCGGATTATCCATGGCAGCGCCGGTGAAAACCCGCCAGACACAGTTTTTTGACACGATAGGACGCCGATGTCGCTCGATAGCTTCAAGTCTCGCCAGACCCTGACCGCAGGCGGTCAGACGGTCACCGTCTACAACCCGCTGGAAGCCGAAAAGAATGGGCTTACAGGTGTTTCCAAGCTGCCCTATTCGCTAAGGGTGCTCTTGGAAAACCTTCTGCGCAATGAAGACGACAAGACCGTCACCAAGGCCGACATCGAAGCGATGAGCACCTGGGTTGAGGCCAAGACCTCGACCCAGGAAATTGCCTACCGCCCCGCCCGCGTGTTGATGCAGGATTTCACCGGCGTGCCGGCCGTCGTCGATTTGGCCGCGATGCGCGACGCGATGGTTTCGCTTGGTGGCGACCCGGAAAAGATTAACCCGCTGTCACCAGTCGATCTGGTCATCGACCACTCGGTGATGGTGGATGAATACGGCAATCCACGCGCCTTCCAGGCCAATGTGACGCGCGAGTATGAGCGCAATGGCGAGCGTTATGAGTTCCTGAAATGGGGCCAGGACGCGTTCGACAATTTCCGCGTCGTCCCTCCCGGCACCGGCATTTGCCACCAGGTGAACCTGGAATATCTCGCCCAGGTCGTCTGGACCAAGGACGAGAATGGCGAAACGGTCGCCTATCCCGACACGCTGGTCGGCACCGACTCCCACACCACCATGGTCAATGGCCTTGCCGTGCTTGGCTGGGGTGTTGGCGGCATCGAAGCTGAAGCTGCCATGCTCGGTCAGCCGATCTCGATGCTGATCCCAGAAGTTGTCGGCTTCAAACTGAACGGCAAGCTGCGCGAAGGCGTTACCGCCACCGACCTCGTGCTCACCGTCACGCAGATGTTGCGCAAGCAGGGCGTCGTCGGCAAGTTCGTAGAGTTCTATGGCCCAGGCCTGGCTGATCTGCCGCTGGCTGACCGCGCCACCATCGCCAACATGGCGCCGGAATATGGCGCGACCTGCGGCTTCTTCCCGATCGATGATGAAACGCTGCGCTACATGCGCGTCTCGGGCCGCGATGAAGACCGCATCGCGTTGGTCGAAGAGTACGCCAAGACCTGTGGTTTCTGGCGCGATGACAGCGCCGAACCGGTGTTCACCGCGACGCTGGAACTCGATATGGGCACCGTCGTTGCCTCGCTCGCCGGTCCCAAGCGCCCGCAAGATCGCGTGCTGCTGACCAACGCCACCTCCGATTTCAAAAAGTCGCTGGCAGGCGAGTTTGAAAAATCCGACACGCCAGAGATTGCCGTCAAGGATGCCGATTACAGCATCAGCCACGGCAATGTGGTGATCGCCGCGATCACCTCCTGCACCAACACCTCCAACCCCTATGTCATGGTTGCCGCCGGTCTCGTCGCCCGCAAGGCGCGCGAGAAAGGCCTAGCCAGCCAGCCTTGGGTGAAAACCTCTTTGGCACCGGGATCCAAGGTCGTCTCGGCCTATCTGGAAGCTGCCGGTCTGCAAGAGGATTTGGACGCCCTCGGCTTCAATCTGGTCGGCTATGGCTGCACGACCTGTATCGGAAACTCCGGCCCGCTGGATGAGCCGATTTCCGACGCGATCAATGAAGGCGATCTGGTCGCGGCCTCCGTGCTGTCGGGCAATCGCAACTTCGAAGGCCGCGTGAACCCGCATGTGAAGGCCAACTATCTGGCCTCACCGCCGCTGGTCGTCGCCTATGCCATCGCTGGCACGATGCTCAAGGATGTCACCCGCGAGCCGCTCGGCCAGGATAAGGACGGCAATGACGTCTATCTGAAAGACATCTGGCCGACCCAGGCTGAAATCGCCCATCTGGTTGAGCAGACCGTGACGCGCGAAAGCTTCCAGGAAAAGTATGCCGACGTGTTTGCCGGCGATGAAGCCTGGCAGGGCGTGGAAACCTCCGGTGGCCTCACCTACACCTGGCCGTCCGCCTCAACCTATGTGCAGAACCCGCCTTACTTCGAGGGCATGGGTAAGGAAGCTGGTTCGATCGACAATGTCGAGAAGGCCCGCATCTTGGCGGTTCTGGCGGATTCCATCACCACCGACCACATTTCTCCGGCCGGATCCTTCACCTCTGAAACGCCAGCCGGCACCTATTTGACCGAACGCCAGGTTCCTGCGCGCGAGTTCAACTCCTACGGTGCCCGTCGGGGCAACCACCAGGTGATGATGCGCGGCACGTTCGCTAACATCCGCATCAAGAACCAGATGGTGCCAGGCGTTGAGGGTGGCTACACCAAGCACATCCCGTCGGGCGAGCAGATGCCGATCTTCGATGCGGCGATGAAGTACAAGGAAGAGGGCACACCCCTCGTCGTCATCGCCGGCAAGGAGTATGGCACCGGCTCCTCGCGTGACTGGGCGGCCAAAGGCACCGCGCTTCTTGGCGTGAAAGCCGTGATCGCCGAGAGCTTTGAGCGCATCCACCGCTCCAATCTGGTCGGCATGGGCGTTGTGCCGCTGCAGTTCACCGGCGATGATAGCCGCGAGTCGCTGAACATCACCGGCGAAGAGATCATCTCCGTCGATGGTCTCTCCGGCGAGTTGAAACCGCGTCAGAACGTCAAAGCCACGATCGAGTACACCGATGGCTCGACCAAGGAGATCGAGCTGCTCTGCCGGATCGATACCGAAGTTGAGATCGAATATGTCGAGCATGGCGGCGTGCTGCACTATGTGCTGCGCAACCTCGCCGCCTAAGACCCGCGATCAACGCTGAAACGATAAGCGCCGGGGCGAAAGCTCCGGCGTTTTCGTGTCTGGTCCAAGGGCGCAACCCGTTCCGTTTTATCACTTATTAACAGCCTGGACGTACAACCCTGGGTTGGAGGCACGTCCAATGAGAATTTTGGCCATTACTGATGGATCGATTGCAGCGCTCGACATTATCGAGCCGCTCAACGGCATCGTGCCGATCGACATGCATGTCTTGCCGCATCCGATTCCCAATGAGATCAAGCGCGCCGAAGTCATCGTGCTTGCCTTTGACCATTTCCCGACGCGCTCGCTGGAAAAACTGTTCGATTGGCTGCGCGACCAGGGCCTACGGCGCGCGCCGGTGGTGTTGTGCCTGACGGCTGAGGAGGTCGCCCGTTTTTCCAGTGCCATGCGGCAGATTTCGGCGACCATCGTCTCCGTGCCTGCCACGTCGGACACGCTGCTCGACGCGGTCGAAAAGTGCTATCGGCCATTTCGCGGTTTCCGCCGCCAAGCTTCTTCACCGGCCGCCCGGTCGGTCCAGACGCTGGCCAGCAGCTTTGCTTCCGTGCTCAGCGGAAAAAGACCTCCAGCTAAGGGCACCGTCGACCAGATTGCGGAGGCCGGGTCCGACGTCAGCAAGGTCGTGCGCACCCACGGGCTTGAAAGCTGGATGGCAGCCGTTGGACTGCATCATTCCTATACCGCGCGTCACTGCATGAGCGTTGCAGGCTTTGCCGCCGATTGGGCCCACAAGCTCAAGTTCAGTGACGACGACCAAAAACTATTCACACAGGCTGGTCTCCTGCACGACATCGGCAAGATGAACGTGCCGCTTTCGATCCTCGACAAGCCAACGAAGCTGACCGACGAAGAGCGCGCCATCATCGACCGCCATCCTGACGACGGTCTGGAGATCGTCAATCAGGAGCTCGATGTGAGTCCGATTGTCAAAGACATCATCCATTCTCACCATGAGTTCCTGGATGGTTCGGGTTATCCACGCGGCATCAGAGGCGCTGATATCAGCGATGTCGTGCGCTGCATGACCATCATCGATATCTACAGCGCGCTGGTCGATACCCGCGCCTACAAGCGCGCGATGAGCCCCGATGAGGCCTACCAGATCTTGGTGTCCATGAAGGGTAAGATCGACGAAGAGCTGTTGCGCTCGTTCCGAACCGTGGTCGAATCCCACAAAGCCATGTCCACAGACCCCAGCGTGGCGGCCTAGGCGTCAGCCGGTTACTGGAACCGTCCGCGCTGGCGCATCCGCGTTTGACGCAGTGTCTCCACCAGCATCGCTGTCAGCAGGCCAAACACCAACAATCCGTTGGCCGCTGCAAGTCCGCCGAGTAGGCGCCACTCCACGGGCAGCAGTACATCGCCAAAGCCAAGCGTGGTGAAGACGACCAACGAAAAGTAGACCGAGGCTTCGGTGGTCGGGAAAATTTCCAGCACCCGAAGCGTGAGCGCCCAAATCCAAACCGAAGCCGTCACCATGGCCACGCTCCAAAGCATCGCCAGACAGAGCACAACGGTGAGCTTAGGACCGTGCGGTTGGCGCTCCACCCAGCTATGGGTGTGGTTCAAAAAAGCCTCCAGCCCCCACCAGGAAAGTGCGGCCACGATAGCGGTGAGGATGATAAGGCCACTGCCAAGGATCAACTGAACGACCATGTTGGGACTCTTAGGTCAGGGTCGAAGCGGACCGCAACCTCCATTGCCGTCCGGTCCCTTCTCCAATTGCAAACGCCAACCAAAAAACCCGCCAGGGCGACAGGCGCCAAGGCGGGTTTGGAAAACAGTCAGTCTGGCCTGATCAGAGCCGCCCCACCTTTGTGCATGCCGCGGGTGTCTGGCTCGCATAGCGGTCGCTCCAAAGGAACGGCGCTACGTATGCGCTGCTATGGTGCACGACGCCGAGAAATCAGGGGCTGGGGGCTGGAGGGTCTGATGACCCAGCGCCGCGCTACCAAGCAACATGGGCAATGGAACCCGCCAGTTTGTTCGGTAAAGGGCGCGATCGGGGCTGTTTCTGGGCAATAATGTGGCGCTGTGGATAACACAGAGGAAACGACCAGCGCCGTTTGCCCTCGCTGGTTCCCAATCTCTCGGTCCAGCCAGCGCGAATTGTCGGCTTGCCAAGGGCCAAACTGCCTGAAAGACTCGTTCGTTCAAGATCACACGAACACTGAGATCGTATGACGGACACCACGGACCCATCGCTTCCTGTCGAACTGGACGCTCACCGACAGGCACGATCACCTGC
Source organism: Hyphomicrobiales bacterium (assembly GCA_017642935.1). NCBI lineage: Bacteria > Pseudomonadati > Pseudomonadota > Alphaproteobacteria > Hyphomicrobiales > Hyphomicrobiales bacterium. The sequence continues at coordinate 1,081,633 of JAEPOK010000002.1, read as the reverse complement.
TCATCGCGATGACAAGCGCACCAAAGCCGATCAAAGCACCCACCCTTCTGACGACATCGTCCGCATCGTCACTTCCAACAACGCGCCCCCATCGGCCAGCCAGCCACCGCAGATAAGCTTCAACCGGCGCGAGCTGGACATGATCCTCAATGTCTATGGGCGCATGGTCGCTGAGGGCGAGTGGCGCGACTACGCCATTGATCTGCTCAAGGACCGCGCGGTGTTTTCGGTGTTTCGCCGCGCCGCGGAAGTACCGCTCTACACCATCGAAAAAGACCCAAAAATGGCTCGCCGCCAAGGCGCCTACAAAGTGGTGGCAGCCTCCGGTCAGATTTTGAAGCGCGGCCACGATCTGAAACAGGTCCTCAAAGTCTTCGACAAAAAGCCGAAGTTGGAACTGGTTTAGGCGCCCGACACTTTGGCGTCATAAGCCGCCTATAGCTGCTCCATTACCAGCGGCCGGTCCGGGGCCTGAGGCGCACCGAGATGGATCGCGCGCAGATAGGCCATGAAATCCTCCCACATGGCCGGCCCACCTTCCTCCAACACCTGCGCGCGGATGCTCAGTTCTTCGGTAGCGGGCAGATGGCGCCTGCCCCAAGCGCCAAGCTGGACGATCAGCGGCACAAGCTGGATTGCCTTTTCGGTGAGGCTGAAAATCGCGCGTTGCTTGTGGCCGGGGTCTGGCGCTTTAGTAAGAAGCCCTTCGGCGACCATACTTTTCAGCCGGTCAGCCAGAATGTTCGAAGCAATGCCTTCCAGCGAGTTGGTGAGCAGATCGCGATAGGTGCGGAAATTGCCGAACATGATGTCGCGCATGATGACCATCGTCCAACCGTCACCCAGCAATTCCACCGACAAATTGATCGGACACCCGGACCGTAGCTTCACGCGACACCACCTCGAATCATAAACTGCTTGCATTTTACAATCAGATAGGCGATCTTCAACCGATTGCAAGTCACAAGCAGTTCGAAGGAGGATCGAATGACCTACATTGACGGATTTGTCGCCGCTGTTCCCAAGGCCCGTGAGCAGGATTTCATCGACCATGCGGAACAATCGGCCGCGAGCTTCAAACAACACGGCGCGTTGAAGGTCGTCGAAAACTGGGGCGATGATGTGCCGGACGGCAAGGTCACCTCTTTGCCGATGGCTGTGCAATGCAAGGACGATGAGGTGGTCGTCTTCTCCTGGATCGTCTGGCCATCGCGTGAGGCGCGCAATGCCGGGATGGAAAAAGCCATGGCTGATCCATCGATGAGCCAAGACACCAACCCAATGCCCTTCGACGGCAAACGCCTGATCTACGGCGGGTTTGAGACAGTTGTTGACGTCTGACAGCCAAGAAAAAACCCCGACCGATCGGCCGGGGTTTTGCTTGTTTGGTTAGTGGGGAAACAGAGCCCTTAAGACCCTGGCGTGTCACGGACAAAGAAGTTCCCGCGCTGGGCTGTGGCCGTGAAGGTCATGGCATTCACTTTCCAGCCGTCCTCGGTGCGCTCAAAGCCGTGCACATAGGTGCCCCACACCTCCCAAAGGGCCTCACTGCCATTCTCCGCCAGCGCGCCTCGCTCCATCTGGTTCCACGCATAGCCATGCGAGACCATCGTCGCGCTGTCGGCGCTGTGGAACGTCACGCGGTGGTTGCCGCGTAGATGGAAAGATGACTTCTCCTCGGTCAAATTCCCCGACCAACCGGCGATCAATCCGTCGGCAGGAATGGTGGCAGGCTCGCCGCCAACCAGGGATGTGAAATCGACGGTGATCTCGTCGGTGAAAAAGCTGCGGGTCGTCTCCCAGTCTTTGGCATCGACACCGGCATCGATGGCATCGGCGATGCGGATCATCTCGGCTTGATCGACCAGATTGGTCTGGGTGATGGGTGAGCCGCCAAGCGTGACGTCGCTGGCGAGAGTGGCAGAAGCGCTCATGGCAAGCGCGGCGATTGTGGTTGCGGTCAGTTTCATGGGGTTGATCCTTTCTGGACGCGCTGACCGAAGCCAGCGCGCCACGAAATTGGGGGGTTAAGAAGCGAAGTGGGCGGCCATGGTGTCGGCGGCGCGCGTCACGTCTTCTGGGTTGTCGTAAAAGTCGAACTGGCTGACATCTTCCAACCATTGCAGCGTTGCCTCGCCGGCAAACCCGCCCAGGAAGTCACGCACACCCTGCGGGATGGCGGCCGCTTCGGAGTGCACGATGGCCAAGGGCTTATCGAGCGCGGCGCCGTGGTCAGCCGGGTGATAGGTCAGCCACCCTTCCCAGCTCGTCTGGTTCCACTGATTGTCATATTCAGGGATCGCACCGCGGTCGGCTTCATAATAATAGCCACCGATCGGCATCAGCACGCCTTCGGCGCCTTCCGGGCCAGCTGCCGGGATGATCATTCCACCGTCGGCTTGCGCTTGGCGGCCAAGGTCGATCAAACCATTCACGCCTTCCTCACCGCCATAGACGGCATTCACCAGCGTTTCATTCTGAAGCCAGGGCGCGACGAGGCCAACGCGGTTGATCACCGGGTTACCGGCAACGGCATCGATCATATAGCCGGCCGAAGCACAGATACCCAGGCCATGGATGTTGGCGGCGTCCACTTCGGGAAGATCGGCGATGAACGTGATGGCCGCTTCAATATCTTCAATCTTGGCCGCTGGGTTTTCTTCAAAGCGCACATTCTGCGGCAAGTCGCCGGACTGGCCCCAACCACGGAAGTCAAAGGTGAAAGCAGCAAGACCGCGTGTCGCCATTTCACGGGCGTAGGTCGCTGGCATTTGCTGCTGAACCGAGGTCCAGGCGCCGGTCACAACGACCGTGGGCAAAGCCGAACCATCATGATCGGCAGGCAGGAAAAGCGTGCCGGCCATCTGTGTGCCGTTGCTTTCAAACGTGACGGTGCGGGTTTGAATGTCGGCCAGCGCCGTACCGGTCATCAGCGCCGAAGCAAGGGCTGTCGAAGCAAGTGATTTGGTCGTATTGTTCATGGGTCTGTCTCCTGTCGGAAGCACCGTCCGGTTTGGTCAGTGCGATGAGGAGACAATGCCGAATGCCCGGCCGGCCCACAGGCGCGATTCTTGCCGTCGGTTAGGTCATTCTTGCTGATGTGAAGAGGTCAGTCCGCGCGGTGCTGCGCCGGGGTCGCGCCAAAGGCGCGCTTGAAGTGTTTGCCGAAACGCGACGTGTCGTCATAGCCAACGCGCAGCGCAATCTCGGCAACCGGCAAACCCGTTGTCTTCAACAGAACACCGGCCACCCGCATCCGCTCGCCGATCACATATTGCAGCGGTGAAGCCCCGAGCGCGGCCTTGAACGCGCGGGCAAAATGGTAAGCGCTCATCGCCGCTTCGCTGGCCAGAACATCCAATGAAATGTCCTCGGCTAAATGATCATGGATGTAGGCCGCCGCGCGTCGCATGCGCGCATCATCAAGCGCCGCAACGTCTGGATGGGTGGATTGGACGCTCTGCGCCAAATGCGCCGCCAGGGCCCGATGCATGGTTTCGCGGTAGAGCGCGCTCGGCGCATCCGCCACCTCAAGGGTTGCTTTGGCCATCTGCAAGGTCAGCGGATCGAAGGTACCAAAGGTCGGCGCAACAGCGCCCGGATCATCAAGCCCCACTTCGCGCAGCAATGAGGCGTCGAGCTCTACCGCCAGATAGCTGTGATCATCCTCATAATGGCAAAGCCCACTCGACCCGGCAGGCAGGATGAACCCCTCATCCTTTTGCAGCGGGGTGTGTACCGTACGATCTGAACCGACCGAGATTTGGTGGGCCGGTTGATCGGTCAAAAAGACGCCGATGGAAAGATTGGGCAAATCGAAAGCGCCACCGCCAGCGGGCGTCTCCAGCCGCGCGGCGCGCACTGGCGGCCCAATCTCTTTGCTTTTCCCCGAACCGCTCATAGGCAAAACATGACATCAACGGGCAGAACTTCAAGAGCGAGAGAACCTTAGGTCACCGAACCCAATTCGACCGAAAGGGCCTTGCTGAAGCCTGCTCAGAACGCCTAGCTGCACCCATCATGACCTCGCCAAAACCCGATAATCTGCCACTTGCCGTCAGCACGATCCTCTTCACCGTTTTTGCCATGTCGGCTGGTGACGCGCTCGTCAAAAGCATGGGCGCGGCGTCCACCGTTGGCCTCTGGCAGCTGTTTGCCCTGCGCTCTCTGCTGGTGCTGCCGGTGTTGCTGGCCGCTGGGCTGTATTTCGGCATCGGTGCCCTTCTGCCCCGATCGATCATCTGGGTCGGCCTGCGCGCAGCTTTGCTGGTCATGGTCTGGATCGCCTATTACGCCGCGCTGCCGAACCTGCCTCTGTCAGCCGCCGCCGCCGCGCTTTACACCTTGCCCCTATTCATCGTCGGTTTTTCCGCGCTCTGGACCCATGACCGGGTGACGCCGCTGCATGGCGTGGCAGCCGCCCTTGGCTTCATCGGCGTCGCCTTAGTGCTGCGGCCGGGCACCGAGGCGTTCTCACCCTATGCGCTGCTGCCGGTCCTGGCCGCGATGCTGTTTGCCGGCGCCATGGTGCTCACACGCACGCGCTGCCAACACGAACATCCTTTGGCGATGGTTGTCGGTCTGCACCTCGCCTTCATTCTAGCCGGCGCCATCGGGCTCTTGGTCTTGGCGTTGGTGCCCGGCCTCGCGGGCGACAGTTTTCTATCGGACACCTGGCACAGCCTGACCGGCGCGGAATGGCAGATCATGGGGCTGCTCGCCCTATCGATCCTCATCGCCTCGGTCGGAACGGCCATCGCCTATCAGAAAGCACCGACGTCGATCATCGGCACGTTCGAGTTCGCCTATGTCGGTTTCGCGGTGCTCTGGGGCATCCTTTTTTTCGCCGAACGGCCTGACCTGCTGACGCTCGCCGGGCTAGCGCTGATTGTGCTGGCCGGCGTTTTGACGGTCCGGAAATAAGCAAAAATCGACCATCGCCGGCAAATGGACGAGGGCTCATGAGCCGCGGTCGAAAGCAGCGCCCGAACGTCTTGCAAAACGGCCGCGAGTCCTATTGGCGATCGCAACCAGCGAAAGCATGACAGGAACTTCCACAAGAACGCCAACGACCGTTGCCAAGGCTGCCCCGGAGTTCAGCCCGAACAGGCTGATGGCGACAGCAACGGCAAGCTCAAAAAAATTGGATGTTCCAATCATCGCACACGGCGCGGCAATGCGATGAGGCACCTTCAGCGCCCACGCTGCGCCATATGCCACGGCAAATATCGCGTAGCTTTGCAGGATGATCGGGATCGCAATCAGCACAATGGTCTGCGGCCGTTCGATGATAACCCGGCCCTGCAAGCTGAACAAAATTGCGACGGTGACAATCAGCCCGACAATCGACCATGGCTTAACGACGGCCTTGAAGCGGTCAATTCGCTCTGGCGTCCCCAAAATCTTTCGCGTGGCAAGTCCAGCAAGCAGCGGGAGCACGACATAGAGCACCGTCGCCAGCAACAGCGTCTGCCAGGGAACGACAATATCCGTGACGCCAAGCAGAAAGGCCACGATCGGCGCGAATGCGAAAATCATGATGACATCGTTCACCGAGACCTGGACAAGCGTGTAGGTCTCGTCGCCCTTGGTGAGCTGCGACCACACAAAAACCATCGCCGTGCACGGCGCTGCTCCCAGTAGGATAAGGCCGGCGATGTATTGCTGAGCATCGGCAGGCTGGATCAAGTCGGCGAAAATGACCTCGAAGAATAAGACCGCAAAGCCTGCCATCGTAAATGGCTTGATCAGCCAATTGACAACAAGCGTCACCACAAGGCCACGCGGTGCGCGGGCCACGCCGCTGACGGATCCAAGATCGACCCCCACCATCATCGGATAGACCATCGCCCAAATGAGTACGGCCACAACCAGATTGATTGATGCAACCTCCGCGGCGGCCACGGCGGTCACCAGGCCAGGTGCAATGAAGCCCAGTGCGATGCCAGCCAGCATGGCCAGCGCCACCCAGACGGTGAGCCAGCGTTCAAAAAGCCCCATCAGGCAAACTCCACGTCAACGAACATGACAAAGTCGAAAGCGCTCACGATTTTGCACCTTCGATCGCGGGCTCAGGCGCGACAGCGGCACAGGCATCGCACGCCGTCAAAACGTCCATAAGCGGCGCACAAATCTGCGGCTCGCCATTGCAGCAATCCTCGATCATGAACTGCATCAGCGCGCGCATCACCTCAAAGTTTGCAAAGTAACGGATGGTCCGACCATGACGCTCGCGGCGCACCAGTCCAGCGTGGAGGAGCACGGCCAGATTGGCCGACATAGTATTCTGTCGCACGCCCAGTGAATCGGAGATCTGACCGGCCATCAGCCCGCTTTCGCCGGCCTTGACCAGCAGACGGTACGCGTCGAGCCGAGATGGTTGACTCAGTGCGGCGAAGGCTTGGGTCGCATCCAATATATCCATATATCATGATTAATTGATGGAAAACTCGAGCGCAACAAAAAACCCCGGTGTTTCCACCGGGGTTTGATCTTCAAGCGATTTGGCTTGCGCCTATTCGCGCTGACCGAACAGCTGCAGCAACATGATGAACATGTTGATGAAGTTCAGGTAGAGGCTGAGCGCACCCATGATGGCCTTGCGGCCCGAGGCTTCAACGCTGTCGCCTTCATAGTACATCGTCTTGATGCGCTGCGTGTCGTAGGCGGTGAGGCCAGCGAACACCAGAACACCGATCACGGAGATCGCGAACTGCAGGGCCGACGAGCCCAGGAAGATGTTCACGATCGAGGCAATGATGATGCCGATCAAGCCCATGAAGAGGAACGAACCCCAACCGGAAATGTCCCGCTTGGTTGTGTAACCCCAAAGGCTCAGCGAGCCGAAGGCAGCGGCGGTGATGAAGAACACCCGAGTGATCGATTCAGCAGTGTAGACCAGGAAGATCGACGACAGGGACAAGCCCATCACGGCCGCAAAGGCCCAGAAGGTGAACTGCGCAGCCGGCACACTCATCTTCGAGATGCGGAAGCTTAGGAAGAACACAGCACCCAGCGGCGCCAGCATGATCACCCAGCGCAAAGGCGAAGTGTAAATGGCTTCACCAATGGCTGTCAGTCCGATGACTGAGCCAGATGCGTCTTGCACCACGGCCAGCTGGAACATGCCCATCGCGGCGATGCCAGTGATGGCAAGGCCGATGGCCATGTAGTTGTAGACCTTCAGCATGTAGGCGCGAAGGCCTTCATCAATGCCTGCGGCTGTTTGTGCGCCCTGTTGGACGTAACCGTCGCGAAGCGGGTTGTTCATGTTTTCACTCTCCAAATGGTCGTAAACGGCCAAAAAGTGAGGCCAAACACGGTGTCTGGCCCCGTAAAACTCGGTAGTGGCGTGAATATGGATATGAATGGCAACAATCTCAAGAGGAATCGGGGCGGAATCGCTTGATCCTCAAGAGAAAGCTAATTGATACTCATGCCCTTTTGACCAAGCGTCACAAATTCCGCAGCACAGGTGCCGGTTTCTGACCCAATATCTGCCACGTTCCGATCAAGCCCAAGCCGACGGTCAGCAGAAGCGCCACGCCGACCGCGCCAAAGGCCACCGATGGCAGGAAGGTGAAGCCGGCTGTCATCACATATTCAAGCACGGCAAAAGCCGCGAATGAGCCTGCCGCCAGGCCGAAAACGGCTGCCGCAAGCCCAAGCAGGGCATATTCCAGCAGAAATGCCCCTAGAATCCGACCGCGCGTCGCGCCAAGCGTCTTCAGGATCACAGCGTCATAGAGCCGGTGGCGATGTCCGGCGGCCAAGGCGCCGGCAAGTACCAGGATCGAGGCGATGAGCGTGACAGAGGCTGCGCCGCGCACTGCAAGCGCCAAATCCTCCACCAGCGCGTTCACCTCATCGAGCGCATCGGAAATGCGCACCGAGGTGATGCCAGGAAAGGCCGCCGTGACGTCGCGCAACAATGCCAACTCGGTCTCATCGCTCTGTTCGCTGTCATAGGTCACCGTCGCCAGATGGGCGTGTGGCGCGCCGGCAAAGGCGTTGGGCGAAAAAACCATGGCGAAGTTGATCGCCAGCGATTGCCATTCCACGTCGCGGAAATTGGCAATCCGCGCAGTGATCTCACGGCCCAGAACATTGACGGTCAGTTCATCGCCGATCTCAAGGCCAAGCTGCCGGCCCTCCTCATCGATGAACGAAACCAACGGTTCGCCAGCATAGTCGGCGAGCCACCATTCACCTTCAGTCAGCTCGGTGCCCTCGGGCGCTTCGGCCTCATAGGTGATGCCGCGATCACCGCTGAGCACCCAGGCCGCTTCGGGTGGCGCGTCGAATTCGCCAGCCGGAATGCCCTGCAGGGAGACCAAGCGCCCGCGTAGCATCGGCACGCTCTCCAGCGTTGCATTGGGCGCCTGATCGGCCACCAGGCTGGTGAAGGCATCAAGCTGGTTGTTCTGAATGTCGAGGAAGAAGAAACTCGGCGCGACCTCCGGGATCGAGCCGGTGAGCTGGCGGCGCAAATTCGCATCGATCAGCGCCAGCGCGACCAGCAGGGTCAGGCCGAGACCAAGCGAGAGGATGACCGAGGGCGTCAGCGCGCCAGGTCGATGAATGTTGCCGAGCGCCAGTTTGGCCGCCGTCGATTTCGGTCGCGGACTGCGTTTGGCAATCGCCATGACAGCCCATCCGACCAGCCGCAGGATAACGAAGCTGACGCCCGCTGCTGCCAGATAGATCGCAGCGATAAACCGGCTGTCGGAGACCAGAAACGCCACCACGCCGAGCCCAATCATCGCGGCGGCTGCGCCAAGCAGATAAATCCAGCGCGGGAAGCGTCTGGAATTGCCGCCAATGTCACGGAAGAGCGCCGTCGCCGGGACATCGCGCACTGTGCCAAGCGGCCAAAGGGCAAAGGCCAACGCGACCAAGATGCCGTAAAGCGCGGCAAGCCCCAGAGCGTCAGGATAGAGACGGGTTTCAAGAGGTACTGGCAGGAAGCCGCCAAAGAATAGTTGCACCGCCCAGGGCACCAACGCGCCTATGACAAGACCAATGGCAATCCCGAGGAAGGCAATGGCCATCACCTGGAAAAATTGCACGCGAAACACGAACGGCCCCGCCGCACCCAGCGACTTGAAGGTCGCGATCACCTTGCGCTTGGCCTCCACAAAGGCACGCACAGCATTGGCCACGCCGACGCCGCCGACCACCAGCGCGGTCAGACCGACAAGCGTCAAGAACTGGGCGAATTGATCGATCGCGCTGGAAAGCCGCGGGCTCGCCTCGGTACGGTCGCGAATGCGCCACCCCGCGTCGGGGTGCGCCTCGTTGGCCTCCAATTCAAAGGCCGCCAATCCTTCCTCATCGAGTGGTTCGGGAAACGCTAAGGTGTACTCCCATTCCACAAGGCTACCCGGCTGGACCAGTTCACTGGCCGCAAGGCCCTCTGATGAAATCATCGCGCGGGGACCGAACCCAAAACCGGAGGACAGGCGATCGGGCTCGCGCTCGATGATACCGCGCAGCTGGAAGGTATGTTCGCCAAGGCGGATCGTGTCGCCAATCTCAATAGCAAGCCGCGCGGCAAGGGTGCCCTCGGCCAGCAAACCGAACGCACCGTCGCGCTCCTCCAAGGCCAGATGGACGGAAGCAGACTTAATGCCATCACCATCCACAAATATGAGCTCAGAAACCATCGGATAGGGGTCGTCGACCGCCTTGATCTCGACCACGGTCTGGTTCTGTTCATCGCCCGTGCGCGCCATGCCGCGCAGATCGGCACGCACATTCAAGGTCGCGCCGCGTGTGGAGAGAAAGGTGAGTTCGTCTTCGGTCACTTCGCGTTGGATCAGTTCCAGCGAAACGTCGCCGCCCAAGATGGCGCGCCCTTCATTGGCGAGGCCACCTGTCATCGACTGGGCGAGCGCGTTGACGCCGGCAATCGAAGCAACGCCGAGCGCAATACAGGCGAGGAAAATCGCGAAGCCGCGCAGTCCGCCGCGCAGCTCGCGCATGGCGTAGATGAAGCTCAAGGCCAGCGTCGAGGGCGCACGATGATGGCTGGACGCCGCGATGTCGGTCATTCCGCCGCCTCCGGCAGCGTCTTGTCCTGCGTATCCTCAACGATGCAGCCAGCTTCCAGATGGACCTGCCGATCACAGCGCCGGGCAAGGTCCAAATCATGCGTAACCAGCATCAAGGTCGTGCCGCGCTTGGCCGGTGCTTCGAACAACAGATCAGCAATCTGGCGGCCCGTCGGACCGTCCAAATTGCCCGTCGGCTCATCGGCAACAAGGATCGCCGGTTTGGGTGCCAAAGCGCGGGCAACGGCCACCCTTTGCTGTTCGCCGCCGGAAAGCTGCGTCGGGTAATGCGATGTGCGTTCGCCGAGGCCCACCGCTTCAAGCTCAGCGCGCGCCGTGTCAAACGGATCGTCATGGCCGGCCAACTCAAGCGGCACGGCGACATTTTCCAGCGCTGTCATCGTTGGGATCAGATGGAAAGACTGGAAGACGATGCCGATCTCCCGCCCCCGGAACGCCGCCAGCTTATCCTCTGACAAATCGGTCAGCATCGCATCAGCGACGCGGACGGACCCAGCCGTGGGTCGCTCCAGCCCGGCAAGCACCATCAAAAGCGTCGATTTACCCGAGCCCGAAGGTCCCACCAGACCGACCGATGTGCCAGCCGCAACGGCAAGGGAGGCACCCTTCAGAATGTCGACACGCGCCGCGCCTGAGCCCAGAGAAAGATGCACATCATCAAGCGCGATGATCGGATCGGTGGAGGAAGAAGTCACAAGAGTTTCCGTTCAAGCTGGAAAAAGGGGGGTATGCGCCTTACGTCGCTTCTATCGTGCCCGATCAAATAGGAATGCCGAGCCCATGCTCCAAGGCAAAATGCTGGCGAATGTCATACCGCCCTTCCTGCGCCCCGTTTCTAAACTCTCTGTCATCTTGGCAGCTTTCCTGTTGATGGCAGCCCCGGCGCGCGCCGAACCGGTGACCCTTCTCGCCCTCGGCGACAGCCTGACGGCCGGCTTCGGTCTGGCGCCGGGCGAGGGTTTTCCCGCCCAGTTGGAGGCCGCCCTGATCGATCGCGGCCATGATGTGCGTGTTCTCGACGCCGGCGTTTCCGGCGACACAAGCTCCGGTGGACTGGCCCGCCTGGACTGGTCGCTCGACCCGGCCACCGATGCGGTGATCGTCGAGCTTGGCGCCAATGATGCCCTGCGGGGCATCGACCCAAGCGTCACTGAAGCGTCACTCGATGGGATCATGGCCAACCTGGCCGAGCGCGGCTTACCGGTTTTGCTTGCCGGCATGATCGCCCCACCCAATATGGGCGAAGCCTATGGCGCAGCCTTCAATCCAATCTATGGCCGCCTCGCGCAAACCTATGACGCGGTTTACTACCCGTTCTTCCTCGATGGCGTCGCTGGCGAACGCGACCTCAACCTTGATGACGGCATCCATCCAACCGCTGAAGGCATTGCCTTGATCGTGGAGCGCATCATGCCCTACGTTGAAGACCTCCTCTCCCGCGTTGCCGCCAACGATGAGACCGGCGGCTAGGTCCCCCACTTTTAAAAACACCAAAGGAATTCACCCATGGAAAAGCGCCCACTGGGACGCACCGGCATGGATGTGTCGGTGATCTGCCTTGGCACCATGACCTGGGGCCAGCAGAACACCGAAGCTGATGGCCATGAACAAATGGATTACGCCCTGGATCAGGGCATCAATTTCTTCGACACCGCCGAGTTGTACGCAATCCCGCCCAAGGCCGAGACCCAGGGCTCAACGGAGCGCATCATCGGCTCTTGGTTTGCCAACCGCAAGAATCGCGACAAGGTGATTCTCGCGTCCAAGGTCGTCGGTGCCACGACCAACAAATGGTTCCGCGGCCAGGAAGAGGGCGTCGCCCTTCCTTCCAAGAAAAACGTCTTTGAAGCGGTCGATGCCTCGCTGAAACGGCTCCAGACCGATTACATCGATCTCTACCAGCTCCACTGGCCTGGCCGGCCCTTCTCGATTTTCGGCACCAATCCAATCGTCTGGGAGCCGACCGACGGGCCTGAGGTCGCAGTAGCCGAAACCCTCGATGCGTTCGATGAGCTGGTGAAATCCGGCAAGGTGCGCGCCATTGGCCTGTCCAACGAAAGCTCCTGGGGGGCGATGCGCTGGATCACCGAGTCGGAAAAATCAGGCAAAGAGCGGATCGCCTCGATCCAAAACGCCTACAACATCGTGAACCGCACCTATGAGGTGAACCTTGCCGAAGTCGGCACGCGCGAAGAGGTCAGCTTGCTCGCCTATTCGCCACTCGGCCAAGGCTACCTGACCGGTAAATACCGAAACGGCGCTCAACCGGCAGGTGCCCGCGGCACCCTGTTCGGGCGCTTGGGTCGATACCAGACGCCTGGCGCCGAAGCGGCCTTGGAGGCCTATTTCGACCTCTGCGATGCACGGGGCCTCGATTACTCGCAGACCGCCATCCGCTTCACGACGTCCAAACCGTTCGTTGCCTCGTCCATCATCGGCGCAACGTCGATGGACCAGTTGAAGCATGACATTGCCGCTTGGGAGATGCCCTGGGACGACGATCTCGATAAGGCAATCAACGAACTGCACATGCAGCGTCCCAACGTCTGCCCTTAGCGAAGCTGTCTTCTCCATCCGTCACCCTCGCCCTTGGGGCGGGGGTCCATTCCACCTGATGATCGGCCGTGCACCGCTTCAGGAAAGCCCGCTGGAGTGGATCCCTGTGATTGTCTCGCCTTTGGCTTGACGCGCGCCCCGCATGTCTACTATCAGTGACAAATGGACACTTTAGTAGACACATCCGGTCAGGCCATAGCGCGGCGCATCCAATTGGAGCGCAAAGCGCGCAAATGGTCGATGTCCGACCTCGCCGCCCGTTCCGATATTTCTAAAGCGGCGATCTCGAAAATCGAGCGCGGCGAAATGAGCCCCACGGCCTCGGTGCTCGTGCGTCTGGCCCACGCCTTCGACATGACATTGGCTGGCCTTTTGATGCGCGCCGAGCAGGAAGAAGGCGCCGTCCAGCGCGCCGCCGATCAACCCATGTGGCAAGATCCTGAAACCAGCTATGTGCGTCGGCAGATCTTTCGCGCGCCTAATATCCCGGTGGAGATGGCCAAGATCTACCTCCCGGCCGGCGCCTCGGTCACTCTGCCCGCCACCGCCTTCGAGATCATGCGCGAGGTCATTTATGTGCTTGATGGCCGCCTATCGATCACCGACGCCGGCATCAATCATCACCTGGAGACAGGCGACAGCTACGGCCTGTCAAAAACCGCCGAGGTGACCTTTCATAACCCGACCAATGAGCCGTGCACCTACATCGTCGCCCTGGCTCGCAACTAGCCTGCACCAGACGGAGCCCCCCATGCAGATTGTTCCTGGCGATCTCGATCATCCGGCCATCATCGACCTTCTGAAATTCCATCTCGACACCAACATCGCCGTCACGCCGCCGGGCAGCGTTCATGCGCTTGATTTGGACGGTTTAAAGGTGCCCGACGTAGCGTTTTTTGCAGGCTGGAAAAACGGTGATTCGACCAAAGACCTGCTGGTCATCGGCGCGGTTAAGGAGATCGCGCCCGAGGCTGACGGGCGCCGCCATGGCGAGATCAAATCGATGCGCACAGTCGAAGCCCACCGCGGCAATGGTCTCGGCGCTGTGATGCTTGACCATTTGATGGACCATGCGCGGATCAATGGGATTGAACGTCTGTCGCTAGAAACCGGCTCGTTCGACTATTTCGAACCAGCCCGCAAACTCTACGAGAAACGCGGCTTCGGCTATTGCGAGCCGTTCGGCGACTATGTGCTCGACCCAAACTCGGTCTTCATGACGAAGGTGCTATGAGCGAGGGCCTAACCTTTGGCGACGGTTACACCCCAACGTTGATCGGGCAGATCGTCTCGATGCACGCGTCCTACTATGCAGATCTGGTAGGCTTCGGGGCGGCTTTCGAGATCAAAGTGGCCAGCGAACTGGCCTCTTTTACCGATCGACTGTGCCACCCTCACAACGCGATATGGTGGGCCGCGATCGATGGCACAATCGCTGCCAGCATTGCCATTGATGGACAGAGCACACCCGAAAAACCGGCTGTCCTTCACTGGTTCATCGTCGATCCGAGGCTGCAAGGTTGCGGCATCGGCCATCGACTGATGGCTTCGGCGATGGCCTTTTGCGATGGCCATGGATTCCCGCAGGTCGAACTCTCAACCTTTGCTGGACTGGATGCCGCACGCGGGCTTTATGAAGAAGCAGGTTTCACTCTGGTGCACGAGCAAACCGGAACGTCCTGGGGGCAGCCCGTTACCGAACAGATTTTCCAGCGGGCATAGAGCCAGCAGCATTGACCAACACTGCCAGCGAGCTGGATGGCCGGGTGAAGCCCGGCCATGAAGTAGCGATTAAAGAATGCTCTGGCCGGTTTTTGCCCAATCGGCCATGAACGCATCGATGCCCTTATCGGTCAGTGGATGCTTGGCCAGGCCCTTCAAAACCGCAGGCGGGATGGTCGCCACATCAGCGCCAATGATCGCCGCCTGTTTCACATGGTTGGCGGTACGGATCGAGGCAGCGAGGATTTCCGTCTCCAGCGCCGGGTAGTTGTCGTAGATCGCGCGAATGTCAGCGATCAGTTCCATGCCATCAATGTTGATATCGTCCAGGCGCCCGATAAACGGCGAGATAAATGTCGCGCCGCATTTGGCCGCAAGCAGCGCTTGGTTGGCGGAAAAGCAAAGCGTGACGTTGACCATCGTGCCCTCGCCCGACAGCGCTTTGCAGGCTTTCAAACCATCCAGCGTCAGAGGCACCTTCACGGTCACATTGTTGGCGATCTTGGCAAGCTCCTTGCCTTCCTTGATCATGCCCTCGGCGTCCAGCGCCGTCACTTCCGCAGACACGGGGCCTTCGACCAAGCCGCAGATTTCCGCGATGACTTCCTTGAAGTCGCGGCCCGATTTGGCGATCAGCGAAGGATTGGTTGTAACGCCATCCAAAAGGCCCAGATCATTGAGCTCGGCAATGTCGGCGGTGTCGGCGGTATCCACGAAAAACTTCATAGGCTTTGATCCTTACGCTGCTAACCGGAGGGTTTGCGGACTACCCGCAACTTTGCCGGTGCTCTAACCTGTCTCAATGCTCTCGTCATCCCCTTCCCCGCCGATTGATTCGCCGCAGGACCTTGCCCGAGGGAACCGGGCCTTGCTGACACACGCGCCTGGGACCAATGTCGCCGTCATGGTGCCAGCGCCGATGCCGACCGCGCTGACCTATCAGGTCGCAGACGGCCAACACATCGTCGATGGATCCATCGTCAAAGTGCCGCTCGGCAAACGGCTCGTGCTCGGCACGGTTTGGGGCAAGAGCCAGGATGCGGTGAACCCCAAACGTCTGAAGCCCATTGAGCAGGTGGTCGACGCGCCGCCGATCCGGGCGCCGTTGCGGGGGTTCATCGATTGGGTCGCCGACTGGACCTTGGCCGCGCCGGGCATGGTGGCGCGCATGGTGACGCGTGGCGAAGAGCTGATGCAGCGCGACCCGCCGGTGACCGCCGTGCGCAAAGTCGGCGCGCCGCCGGAGCGCATGACCCCAGCACGCACCAAGGTGCTGGAGATCATGGAAAGCCAAGGCGGGCCGGATGCCGCCTACACCAAACCGGGTCTGGCCGATCTGGCTGGCGTCTCGACTGCTGTCATCGATGGATTGGTGAAGGCCGGGACGCTGGAAACCATCCAAGTCCAGCGCGAGCCGGGCCGTATTGAACCCAACCCGGATTTTGACCCGCGCACGCTTACTGAGGGTCAGGCCGATGCCGTCCATGCGCTGATCGCCGAAGGGCCGAAGGACGGCTCTCTGGATGTCGCACTGCTGGAAGGCGTCACCGGGTCTGGCAAAACCGAAGTCTATTTCGAGGCCATCGCCGACGCGTTGAGAGGAGGCCGGCAGGCTCTCATCTTGCTGCCCGAAATCGCTTTGACCGCCGCTCTGCTCGATCGCTTCGCCGAACGCTTTGGCGCCATGCCTGGCGAATGGCATTCCGGCATCACGCCCAAAACCCGTCGTCAGGTCTGGCGCGGCACGGCCGAAGGCAAGATCAAGGTGGTGATCGGCGCCCGCTCGGCGCTTTATCTGCCATTCGAGGACCTTGGCCTCATCATCATCGATGAGGAGCACGAGGCCGCCTACAAGCAGGAGGAATGGGTCAGCTACAACGCCCGCGATATGGCGATTGTCAGAGCGCGGTTTGAAAAGGCGCAGGTGATCTTGGCGTCCGCCACGCCGTCGGTGGAAAGCCGCATCAACGCCAAGGCGGGCCGGTATCGCCATATCCCGCTTCCGGCGCGCTATGCCTCGCGCCCCCTGCCTTCGCTGGCGGCCATCGATCTGCGTCGCACACCGCCAGAGCGCGGCACCTGGCTTGCTCCCCCCTTGATCGAGGCGGTCAACGACACCTTGGCGCGTGGCGAGCAAAGCCTGCTGTTCCTTAACCGGCGCGGTTACGCCCCGCTAACGCTCTGCCGAACCTGCGGTCATCGTTTCGAATGCGCGCTCTGCTCGGCATGGCTTGTCCAGCACCGCTTTACCCAGACACTGAACTGTCACCATTGCGGCCATGTCGAGCCGATGCCCAAAGCCTGCCCTGAATGCGGCAACGCCGACACGCTGGTGCCGTCCGGGCCTGGCGTGGAACGCATCGCCGAAGAGGTGGCGACGCGGTTCCCGGATGCCCGCACGCTGGTGCTCTCGTCCGATATGATGGGCGGACCCAAACGCTTGAAAGCCGAGCTGGAAGCGGTCGCCAATGGCGAAGTCGATATTGTCGTTGGCACGCAGCTTGTCGCCAAGGGCCACAACTTCCCCGGCCTAACCTTGGTCGGCGTGGTGGATGCCGATGTCGGTTTCGGCCAGGGCGACCCGCGTGCCTCCGAACGCACCTTCCAGCTTCTCACCCAGGTCACCGGTCGAGCAGGGCGCGCCGACAAACCAGGCATTGGCCTCATTCAGACCCACATGCCCGACCATCCGGTGTTGCAGGCGCTGCTTGCCCACGACACCGAGCGATTTTACGCGCTCGAGGAGGAGGCGCGGCGACGGGCGCATCTGCCGCCTTTCGTGCGGTTCGTCGCCGTCATTGTCTCCGGCACCGATGGGATCGCGGTCAAGAAACACGCCAATCATCTGAAAGCCATCGCCCGCCCGCCCGACACCATTGATGTGCTCGGCCCAGTAGATGCACCGCTCGCGATGTTGCGTGGACGCCATCGGCAACGGCTTTTGGTGCGTGGACCAAGGGGGCGTGAAACCCAAAGCTTCGTCAAAGCCTGGCTCGCCAAGGCTGAGCGCACGCGCGGCGACATGCGCATTGATATCGATGTCGATCCCCAAAGCTTTGTGTGAACCAGCGCGGGCAGGTGCGCGTAAATGTTTCTAACAAGCGCGTTCCCCCCATGCACTCCATGCATATTCCCGCATGTCTCCCCCCACCCTGGCGCGCTCTCTTTGGAGCAGACCCATGGACATGATCGTCAACGGGCTCAACATCGTCCTCGCGCTCGCCACAATCGGGCTCGGCCTGTTCGGATGGGTGCGTCCAAATTTCACGATGGACGTTCTTGGTCTGAAATCGACGGACGACACGGGCCTGGGCAAATCAGAAATCCGCGCCGCCTCCGGCGGCCTTTGGGTCGGCTCGGGCGTCTTTGCGCTGCTGCTTTTCTCGCCAACGGCCTTTGTCATGTTGGCCGCAGTTTGGCTCGGCGCCAGCGTCGGACGGTTGACGGCCATCATCGCCGATGGCGCCAACAAGGGTCAGCCGGTTGTCTTCTTCGTGGTTGAAGCAGTCTTTGCGGCGGTGCTGCTGGCGATCAACGTGCCTGCGCTGCTTTAGACATAAGTCATCCAGCCCGCGACATGTTTGCCCTTTTGGCTTGGTTGCGTCCCATGAAACCGTGTGTTAATTCCCACGCGCTTTCCGGGAAAAGCGCCTTTTTCACAAAGGCTTGGCCGCGGAAATTTTAAACAATTTCAATGCGTTACGTTGGGCTTGTCGAGCCCCTCGCTAACCACGTCAACTCCGACCTACCAGCTGGGGCTCCATTGTCGTCATCATCCCTGACTTCCGGTGTTGCAGGACGTTACGCTGCTGCGCTGTATGAGCTTGCCGCAAACGCCAAGGGTGGCGCCAAAGCAATCGACGCCGTTGAATCCGATCTAGAGGGCCTTCAAGGCCTGCTCGACGAGAGCGATGATCTTCGCCGTTTGGTCGAAAGCCCGGCCTTCACCAAGGAAGCGCAAGGCAAGGCGCTGGCCGCCGTTCTTGATAAAGCCGGCATCGAAGGCCTGACCGCACAGTTCATCGGCGTCGTGGCCGACAATCGCCGCCTATTTGCCCTGCCGGGCATGATCAAAGCCTTCAAGCAGATGGCAGCCGAGGGCCGTGGCGAAATCGCCGCGCAGGTAACATCGGCGATTGCTTTGACCGCCGCACAGCGCAAGGCGCTGTCGGAATCCTTGAAAGAAAAATTGGGCAGCAAGGTCACGCTCAGCGAGACCGTTGACCCCTCCATCCTTGGCGGCCTCGTTGTGAAGGTCGGCTCACGGATGATCGATACGTCGCTTAAGACGAAACTCAACGCACTCAAATACGCTATGAAAGAGGCTGGCTGATGGAACTTCGCGCCGCTGAAATATCCGCGATCCTAAAGGAACAGATCGCGAGCTTTGGCCAAGAGGCCGAAGTCACCGAAGTTGGTCAGGTGCTGTCCGTCGGCGACGGTATCGCCCGCGTGTACGGTCTGGACCAGGTGCAGGCCGGTGAAATGGTCGAATTCCCAGGCGGTGTTCAGGGCATGGCTCTGAACCTGGAAAGCGACAATGTCGGCGTCGTGCTGTTCGGCGATGACCGCGGCATTAAAGAAGGCGACACCGTCAAGCGTACCGGCAACATTGTGGAAGTGCCGGTCGGCAAAGGCCTGCTTGGCCGCGTCGTTGACGGTCTTGGCAACCCGATCGATGGCAAAGGCCCGATCGAAGGCGCTGAAATGCGCCAGGTTGACGTGAAGGCGCCGGGCATCATCCCGCGTAAATCGGTGCATGAGCCGATGTCCACCGGCTTGAAAGCCGTTGATGCTTTGATCCCGATTGGCCGTGGCCAGCGTGAGCTGATCATTGGTGACCGCCAGACCGGTAAGACGGCCATCATTCTCGACACCTTCCTGAACCAGAAACCGCTCAACGACGGCGACGATGAGAGCAAAAAGCTCTACTGCGTCTATGTCGCTGTCGGCCAGAAGCGCTCCACCGTTGCGCAGCTGGTGAAAATTCTCGAAGAGCGCGGCGCGATGGAATACTCCGTCATCATCGCTGCCACCGCCTCCGACCCAGCGCCGATGCAGTTCATCGCACCGTTCGCTGGTTGCGCGATGGGAGAGTATTTCCGCGACAACGGCATGCACGCTGTGATCGCTTATGACGATCTGTCCAAACAGGCCGTCTCCTATCGTCAGATGTCCTTGCTTCTGCGTCGCCCACCGGGCCGCGAAGCGTTCCCTGGCGATGTTTTCTATCTTCACTCCCGCCTGCTTGAGCGCGCCGCGAAGATGAACGATGATTTCGGCTCAGGTTCGTTGACCGCACTGCCCGTCATTGAGACGCAGGGCAACGACGTGTCGGCGTTTATTCCAACCAACGTGATTTCGATTACCGACGGTCAGATCTTCCTGGAATCCGATCTCTTCTTCCAAGGCATCCGCCCGGCCGTGAACGTTGGTCTGTCGGTGTCGCGTGTGGGCTCTGCCGCTCAGGTCAAAGCCATGAAGCAGGTCGCAGGTAAGATTAAGGGTGAACTCGCGCAGTACCGCGAAATGGCCGCCTTCGCGCAGTTCGGCTCAGACCTTGATGCCACCACCCAGCAATTGCTGGCGCGCGGTGCCCGCCTGACCGAACTCTTGAAGCAGCCGCAGTTCTCGCCGCTTAAGACCGAAGAGCAGGTGGTGGTCATCTTCGCAGGTGTGAACGGCTATCTCGACAAGATCGACGTCGATCAGGTTGGCGACTTCGAACAGAAGTTCCTGAGCCTGGTGCGCGACAAGCACACCGACCTGCTCAACACCATTCGCGATGAAGGCAAGGTGTCCGACGAGATCGATGCAAAATTGCGCTCGATCCTCGACGAGTTCCTGAAGAACTTCGCTTAAAGCCGACACAGACGAACGCCGGAGGCTTAAAGCCCAATGCCATCGTTGAAGGACCTGCGCAATCGCATCGCCTCTGTGACCGCGACGCGCAAGATCACCAAGGCCATGCAGATGGTCGCGGCCGCCAAATTGCGCCGCGCCCAGTCTTCTGCTGAGGCCGCTCGGCCCTATGCCGAAAAAATGAGTGCGGTTCTCTCCAACCTCGCCGCGGGACAGATGTCCGGTGGCGGTGAAGGCGCCAGCCCGCTGATTGCCGGCACCGGCAGCGACAAGGTTCACCTGCTCGTGGTCGCCACCGCCGAGCGTGGCCTGTGCGGCGGTTTCAACTCATCCATCGTGCGGCTCGCCCGCAAGCAGGCACGCGAGCTGATTGCAGACGGCAAAGAGGTCAAACTCCTCACCGTCGGCAAAAAGGGCTATGACCAGTTGAAACGCGACATGTCCTCGCGCATCGAGGACCGCATCGAGTTTCGCGGCGTCAAATCGGTTGGCTATGCGCAGGCCGAAGAAGTGTCGGCCAAGATCATGGAAATGTTCGAAGCCGGTGAGTTCGATGTCTGCACGCTTTACTATGCAGCCTTCAAATCGGTGATTTCTCAGGTGCCAACGGCGCACCAGTTGATCCCGGCCAAGTTCGAAGTGTCTGAGGATCCTGTCTTCTATGAGTATGAGCCAGACGAGAACGCCATTTTGGACGACCTCTTGCCGCGCAATTTGACGGTCCAAGTGTTCAAGGCGCTGCTGGAAAACGCGGCTTCGGAGCAAGGCGCGCGCATGGCCGCGATGGACAACGCCACCCGCAATGCCGGTGAAATGATTGATGCGCTCACGCTGTCCTACAACAGGCAGCGCCAGGCGCAGATTACCAAAGAACTGATCGAAATTATTTCGGGCGCTGAAGCGCTCTAAACAACTACCTTAGTGGAGCTTCTCATGGCAGATGCAACAGGGCGCGTATATCAGGTGATCGGGGCCGTCGTTGACGTGCAGTTCGACGGTGAACTGCCGCCGATCCTCAACGCGCTGGAAACCGACAACAATGGCAACCGCCTCGTTCTGGAAGTGGCGCAGCACCTTGGCGAAAGCGCCGTGCGCTGCATCGCCATGGACACGTCCGAAGGTCTGGTTCGCGGCCAGCCGGTGACCGACACCGGTTCGCCCATCATGATGCCTGTGGGTGCTGGCACCCTTGGCCGCATCATGAATGTGATTGGCGAGCCCATCGATGATGCTGGCCCCGTGCCGCACGATGCCAAGCGCCCGATCCACGCCCCGGCTCCTTCCTTTGCTGAGCAGTCGACGGAAGCGGAAATTCTGGTCACCGGCATCAAGGTCGTGGACCTTCTGGCCCCTTACGCCCGTGGCGGTAAGATCGGCCTGTTCGGTGGTGCCGGCGTCGGCAAAACCGTTCTCATTCAGGAACTCATCAACAACGTTGCCAAGGCCCATGGTGGTTACTCGGTGTTCGCCGGCGTGGGTGAACGCACCCGTGAAGGCAACGATCTCTACTGGGAAATGATCGAGTCCGGCGTGAACAAGGAAGGCGGCGGCGAAGGCTCCAAAGCGGCCCTCGTGTTCGGCCAGATGAACGAGCCTCCTGGTGCCCGTGCCCGTGTGGCGCTCTCAGGTCTGACCATCGCTGAGCAGTTCCGCGATGAGGGCCAGGATGTGCTGTTCTTTGTCGACAACATCTTCCGCTTTACCCAGGCGGGTTCTGAGGTGTCGGCGCTTCTTGGCCGTATCCCATCGGCTGTGGGCTATCAGCCAACGCTCGCCACCGATATGGGCGCCCTGCAAGAGCGCATCACCACCACCACCAAAGGGTCGGTGACTTCGGTGCAGGCTATCTACGTGCCCGCCGATGACTTGACCGATCCGGCGCCAGCCACCTCGTTTGCCCACTTGGATGCGACCACCGTGCTGAACCGCGCGATTTCGGAAAAAGGCATCTACCCGGCTGTGGATCCACTCGACTCCACGTCGCGTATGCTCGACCCGGCCATCATTGGCGAAGAACACTACAATGTGGCCCGCCAGGTGCAGGAAACGCTCCAGCGCTACAAGTCGCTGCAGGACATCATCGCTATTCTCGGCATGGATGAACTGTCGGAAGAAGATAAGCTGACCGTTGCACGCGCCCGTAAGATCGAGCGCTTCCTCTCGCAGCCCTTCTTCGTGGCCGAAGTGTTCACCGGCTCGCCCGGTCTGTTCGTTTCGCTGGAAGACACGATCCGCTCGTTCAAAGCGGTGGTCGACGGCGAATATGATCACCTGCCGGAAGCTGCCTTCTACATGGTCGGCACCATCGACGATGCGGTCGCCAAGGCACAGCAACTCGCCGAAGCAGCCTAACGACGCAAGCAAAGCAGAAAGACTCCTATGGCAGACGCCTTTCCTTTCGAGCTTGTATCACCGGAGCGCCAGCTGGTGTCCGGTGAGGCGACCCAGGTCGTCGTGCCTGGCGCTGAAGGCCAGTTCACCGTGCTCGCCAACCATGCGCCGTTTCTGTCGACGCTGAAACCTGGCGTGCTGGAAGTGACAATGGCCGACGGCTCCTCCGACCGCATCTTTGTGCGCGGCGGTTTCGCCGATGCCAATCCCGATGGCCTAACGCTGCTCGCCGAAGAAGCGCAGCATGTGGCCGATATGGACATGAACTCGCTGGACCAGGCCATTCAGGACGCCCGCGAGGACGTCGCCGACGCTAAGGACGATGCCGCTAAAACGGCTGCGGAAACCAGGCTGGCCCAGCTGGAAGAAGTCAAAGCGGTTCTTTAGCCCGGCTCCTCCATCTCAAGACAATCAAAAGCCCGGCTCACCAGCCGGGCTTTTTGTTGTGGGCTTCCAATTCAGAGCCAATCAACGCTGCATCTTTGAAAAAGCGCTGTATCTCATCGACATCGCGCTAACCTTTGCCCATCATCGTGCTGGCACCACAGGGCACCGGCCGGGCATGGTGCCTCGATCGGTGACCACACTCTCCGCGAAGGTGTAGAGCATGCAAGAGGCGACATCGGCACAGGCGTCTAAGCTCAGCCGACGAACAGAGCCTTTTGCGAACCGCGAAACCCTGACAGAGATCGCCTGGTTCCTGACGTTCTTATCCTGGGTACCGATTATCACGGGAACCAGTTCTCATCCGATACTCGGATGGCTGGGCCTGTCGGACGGCTCGAACTATTTGCTGGCCGAACATCGCAGCGTCTTTATCGATCCATTGGGTCTCTACGCCGTCTGCACAGTGGTGATGGTCACACTGGCCTGGACACTCCGATCCAAGGTCTTTGCGCTTGCGACTGTGCCGCTGGCGATCAGCTGTTTCTTATTTCTTTTCAGTGACAACAGCGCAGCCGACTTCCGCCACCTGCCGCTCTACTACGCTTACGTCGCGTTGTGCACGGCCATGAGCCTGCTCTTTGTCGGCTTCGGGCGCATCCTGTCGCCATCCTTCCTGGTGTTCACCGCGCTGCTGTTCGCCGATGCGACCATGTACAGCATCACTGAAGTTTATTGGATGGCGAGCCTACCGGCCGATGCCCCTTGGCCCGGCGAGCCGTTCACCGTGCTTGGACAGGTGCTGAACGGCTACGCGCCGTCCTTTGGCAAGGCAGCCGTGTTCGTCTTCGCCGTCGCGCTGATGCGGCTCCTCTTCATGGCCTATCGCGACAACCGCACGATGGCTAAGGCGCTGGGGCCCAAACGCGTCTGGGAAATCTTCAAGCCAACTGTCCTGTTGTGGTGGCCAGTGTTGGCCGTCTTCGGCGTGATGACAATCCTCTACTCCCTGCTGGCGGACCGCGCCGAGCACGCGCTCATGTGTCAACTTGAGCCAGACTTCGTCCTCGAAGTTGAGATCCTTACAAGCTCTGGGACCGAGATCGAGCAGCGCTGCCTACCACGCGGTGACGCGACGCTGGAAAGCACGCTGCAAACCTACCTCGACGCGCAATACGCCCAGATGGAGGACCAACTCAATCAAGCCATCGACCAGGCTGTTCGCGGCACAAACGATGCCACGGCGAATGCGCCTGACGCCATTGTTGGACGTATCGATGAAAGTACCTCCGGTCGCCTTCCGGGCACGCGCCACAAGCGCTGTGGCGTGGACATCATCGTCTGTCCAATTGCCAATGGCCTGCGCTCCATGGCCAATTCGTCCTACCAAAAGTCGCGCACGGCAGCGATCCGCGACCTCGATCAAGAATTGAACGATCTGGCTGCCGAGTTCGAAGGGGATGTCGAGGGCTATGAAAACGCTGCTCGCGCGCTGGTGACAAGCCGATTGGAACGAGCCAAGCGCGCGACGCAAACGGCCAACAATGGCGCATTCGCCATTTACCGCTTTGCCTCGTACCTCCTGCTGCTCTACAGCGGCATCATCTTGTTGAAGACCTTCCTCATGGTCTTCGCGCGCGTGCTGTTTGATCCGGCGGGCAAGCACAGCCTGTCGGCGCCCTTCACCGACGGTCCAACCAAGCCTGGTCAAGGCACATTGAAGGTCAAGAAGACCGAAATTCTGGTCCGCAAGGACGTCCGCGACGATCGGTATTACGTCTACCGAAGCGTTCAAATCTCAGGACCGAAGAAGGCACGCAGCTTCGTCTTGGGCTTTCGGTTTTTGATCACCCGATTGCTGTCGCGCCGTTTCTCGTTCCTGCATGTGCCCGGCAAACGCACCGCGCGAACCGACCATTCGGTGAAGCTGAATGTCGAGGCACCCAACCAGTTGATCGAATGGACTTTGAAGCCTGGCGAACGTGTGTTCTTCCGCTTCCCTGATCTGGTGGGGTTTTCAGAGACGGTCACCTTTGGTCGACTGGTCTCAATGAGCGTAACAACCCTCTATTTCGGGCGCATCTTCCATTACTATGCCAAAGGTCCGGGCACGCTTTACTTCAAGACCAAAGCCAAACCGGTGACGAGCGCCGAGCGTTCCGGCAACCGGCCTTTCGATCCAGCGCTGCTTGTGGCTTGGACGGCGCCCATCCGATTCTTCGTCGACGCCAAGCTCGACATCCGCAACACGTTTCTAAGCAGCTACAATTTGTGCTGGGACAAGAGCGGCCATTATCTTCGCGACACCTCCCCCACCCGCGAAGGCGGGACGACGACGGGCATCATCCGCTTCATCAAACACTTTCTGCTGCCGATCTAACGCTCACACCAGCTGCAGTGTGATCGCCGCCAGGGCCAGATACCGGCTGACCTTGGAGATCGTAACCAGCACCAAAAAACTCCACAGCGGTTCACGCATGACACCCGCAACGACCGTCAGCGGGTCACCGATAATCGGCATCCAGGCGAGCAACAGCGACCAGCGCCCCCAGCGATGATAGAAGGCCCGCGCCCGCGATAGCTGAGCCTCATTGGCTGGAAACCAACGCCGGTCACGAAAGGTTTGGATGCCGATCCCCAGATAATAGTTCACCACCGAACCGAGCACATTGCCGATGCTGGCAACCACTAACATCGCAACCACCGACTGCTCACCGGTGGTCAGAAAACCGATCAGCACCAGCTCCGATTGCGCCGGAAAAACGGTCGCCGCCAGAAAGGCAGAGGCAAACATCAAGCCGTAGGCGGCAAGGTCCATAAGGCAAATCCGACGTAACGAAACAGCGCCAGGGAGACGACGGCGCCAAAGGCAAAGCGCTCCCTTTACACCTTTCAAAAAGGCTTATAGCCAGAAGCCGCAATGATTTTTCGGCGTTGAGCGCGGCAATCCATTCCAGGGGGGCAACCGCGGCGCTACCCGGAAAGCGACGCTGTGGATTTTCGGGTCAAGTAAACCGGAGAACCCAGATGAAAACCATCATTGAACCCTTCCGCATCAAATCGGTCGAGCCGATCCGCCTGACGACGCGCGCCGAGCGCGAGGGGAAGCTCGCCGCCGCGCATTACAATCTGTTCGCCCTGAAATCCGATGACGTACTGATCGATTTGCTCACCGACAGCGGCACCGGCGCGATGAGCGCCAAGCAATGGGCCGCTGTCATGCAGGGCGATGAGAGCTATGCCGGCTCACCCTCGTTCGATCGCTTCAAGGCCGCCGTGCAGACCTTGATGCCGTTCAAGCACATCATCCCGACCCACCAGGGCCGCGCCGCCGAAGCGATCCTCATGGCGCTGATCGGTGGGCCCGGGCGCACGATCCCGTCCAACACCCATTTCGACACGACACGCGGCAACATCGAGGCCAGCGGCGCACAGGCCGTCGATCTCAACATCGCCGAGGGACGCGACAGCCAGTCGCTGCACCCGTTCAAGGGCAACATGGATTTGGAAGCGCTCGACCGCTTCTTGGCTGAAAACGGCGATGCCGTCCCGGCGGTGATGATCACGATCACCAACAATGCCGGCGGTGGCCAACCGGTGAGTTTGGAGAACATCCGCGCGACCGCAGATCTGGCGCGCAAGCATGGCAAACCGTTCATCATTGATGGGTGCCGCTTTGCCGAGAACGCCTGGTTCATCAAGCAGCGCGAGCAAGGCCAAGCTGACCGATCCATCCCCGACATCGTCCGCGACTGCTTTGCCTGCGCCGATGGGATGACGATGAGCGCCAAGAAAGACGCCTTCGGCAATATCGGTGGTTGGCTGGCGCTTAATGACGATGACTGGGCTGAACAAGCACGGGTCAAGCTCATCCAGACCGAAGGTTTCCCCACCTATGGTGGCCTTGCCGGACGCGATCTGGATGCCCTCGCAGAGGGCCTCACGGAGATCGTCGATGAGCATTATTTGCAGTATCGCATCCGCACCAACGAATACATTGTCGAGCGGCTCGACGCGATGGGCGTGCCGGTGGTGAAACCCGCCGGCGGCCACGCTGTGTTCATCGATGCCAAGAAATGGCTGCCCGATATGAACCCGCTGGATTACCCGGCGCACGCCATCGCTTGCAAACTCTACGAAATCGCCGGCGTCCGCTCCTGCGAAATCGGCAGCGTTATGTTCGGCCGGCAGACCGACGGCTCAGAAAAACCTGCCGCCATGGAACTGGTTCGGCTGGCCTTCCCGCGACGCACCTACACCCAATCGCATGCCGACTACATCGTCGAAGCGTTTGAACTGCTGAAAGAGGAACTGGACCGCCTGCGTGGCTTTGCGATCAGCTGGGAACCGAAACAGATGCGCCACTTCACCTGCAAATTCATCCCCAAACCGCGCTGGTGAGGTCCGGCCAGAGCAGCCTCAGATCAGCACCACGGTTTCGCGATGACAGGCATTGTCCTGCCCCACACGCAGGATGAAATGGGCGACGTCAGCACGCGAAATCATCCCCATACGCCAAGAGGCCGGGTCGGTGAGGGCCTTGTAACGGCCGGTGAGACTGCCTCCGGTTAGAAGCCCGGGGCGGGCCAGCGTCCAATCAAGGTCGCTGGCCTTGATCATCTCTTCCTGGCGCGTCTTGTCGTCATAGACCCGGCCGAGCACCGCCTGCTGCGCCATCCGTGCTGGCAGGCTCATATGGTTCAGCCCTTCGCCGGCACCGATACCGGTAACAGTGATCAGGCGGCGCACGCCCGCCGCTTCCATGGCCGGCAGAAGGATTGCCGTCGCCTGGGAGAAAAGCGTTTCCTCTTCCCAGATCATGGCCGGTCGTTCGCGCACGCCCAGCGCCTGGACGACCACATCCACGCCTTCCAAGGCGCGCGCCACATCGTCGGCGTTGAGCGCATCGCCCTTAAACGGCTCGATACCGTCCTCGAACGCGACTTCCTCAGCGCTGCGCCCAAAGGCCCGCACGCGCAGGCCTGCTTCGGCCGCCTGACGCACAACCTCGCGCCCTATGCCGGAGGTCGCGCCGATAACGAGCCAGAGAGCGGGGTCAGCCATGGGTTGTCCTAAGGGTCAGAAATCAAAGACACGGCACGATCATGCCATCCCACCATGTAAGCGACGTAACGCCGAGCGCCAGAGCCTGTGTCGTGATGCCTCAACACCAACTGCGACGGTCCTCCCACCAAACCGCCAAACCTTCGCGCACCAGAACGGTACCCGCCCATCCATGCTCCAAACGCAGCTTGGCAAGCGTTCGGCCATAGCGATCGGTGCCATCGCGGACCACACGCCACGGTTCCGCCGACAAGACGTCCGCTAATCGATCGCGCGCATGGATGGCTAGCTGCTGCTCCGCTGCGCATTGCGGACTGAACAGTTCCGGTGCGTCAATGGCCAACAACCGGATGCGCTCGCCATCCAAACGGATCGTGTCACCGTCAACAACGCATGTTGGCTGCGGCGACCGGACGCAGATCGCCATGTCCAAGCGCTCCAGCGGCGGTTGAAACGAAGCCTGCCATTCCAGGACTGAATCGACCGCGTTGTTCAGATGATCAAAAACAACCTCACGGTTGACCACGGCTGACACGATCATCGCGCCCACGATCAGGCCCACGATCGCCCAAAGGAGCAACCGGTCGGTAGTCCGACGGCGCCGTCGGGCCAGCGCTGGCTCCAAAGCGATGATGTCGGCAGGTCGTTTCCAGGGATTCATACCTGGCAGGATGCGGGCATTTCACCAACAAAGAACGAACACAGCCCGTCAATGTTTGCCGTTCGCCTGAACCAAGACATCGACACGGCGTTACACTATTTTGACATAACTAGTTTTATAGTTATAAGTGAATGCATGACCGACCACGCTGCCACCGCCGCCTCTCTTGCCGCACTTGGCCACGAAACGCGTCTGGCCATTTTCAGGCTGTTGGTGCGCGCCGGCGATGAGGGGTTGAATGTCGGCGAAATCGGGATCCATCTCGATCAGGCAGCCTCCACGCTTGCCCACCATTTGGGAACCTTGGTTGATGCCGGCCTGGTGATTCAGGAACGTCGCGGGCGTCAGATCATCAACCGGGTTGATTATGAGGCGATGCGCCAGACCGTGGATTTCTTGACGGCCGAGTGCTGCGTCGGCGTCACGCTGGCCGATCATGACAACACCGATCAGGACGCCGCGTGATGACCCAAAGCGTCATCTCTCTCGCCTATGTGGTCTGGATAGCCCCGTGACTGATCTCGTCCTCAACGTTCGCTCCGCAACCGCCGAATTGGCGCAGCGGCTTTGGGCCAAGGAAAAGGTCTGGCTTGTCTCCGCCGGCCTTCTGATGGCACTGCTCGTTGTTCTGCCCGAGCAAGGCGTGGAAAGTGCGCGGTTCACGCTGCAAAACCTCGTCGATGTGGCGCCCTTCCTGGTGTTGTCGATCGCCATTGCTGCCTATGCCGGCGCCACAGGTGCTGATGGCTTGATCGCTCGCGCCTTCACCGGTTCGCCCGCCTTGATGATCTTGATCGCGGCTGCCGCCGGCGGGCTTTCGCCATTCTGCTCCTGCGGCGTGATCCCGCTGATCGCCGCGCTTTTGGCGATGGGCGTGCCGTTATCGGCCGTCATGGCGTTTTGGCTGGCCTCGCCTGTTATGGACCCGTCCATGTTCGTTCTGACCACGGGTGTGTTGGGCTTTGAGTTCGCGGTCGCCAAAACACTGGCCGCCATTGGTCTTGGCCTGTTCGGCGGCTTCGTGGTGCATGGCCTCGCCAAAACCGGCGGCCTCACCGACCCGCTGCGCGAAGGCGTCGGCAATGGTGGATGCGGCGGCGCAAAGGTGCGCACCGCCAAGCCGGTCGTCTGGACCTTCTGGCAGGACGAGGAACGCATTTCAAAATTCGTACGCGAAGGCATCAAGACCACCCTGTTTCTAGCCAAATGGCTGACCCTCGCCTTCCTGCTCGAAAGCCTGATGCTGGCCTGGTTGCCGGCTGATCTGGTCGCACAATCGGTCGGCGGCACCGGCATTGCGCCCATCGCCATCGCCACGCTCGTGGGTGTGCCGGCCTATTTGAATGGTTATGCGGCGTTGCCTCTGGTCGGCGGCCTGATGGACCAGGGCATGGCGCCCGGCGCCGGGCTTGCCTTCCTGGTGGCGGGCGGCGTGACGTCACTTCCGGCGGCCATTGCCGTTTGGGCCTTGGTGAAACGCCAGGTCTTTGCACTCTACCTGATGATCGCCCTGTCAGGATCGCTCACCATCGGCCTGCTTTTCCAGCTTTGGACAACGCTCTAACCGCCGCGTTCCGCAGCGCGGACGAAACACCCGAAGCCGTCTGTTCTCATCCCGGCAAGCCAAAAACCTAACGTTTACGTCAACGTAATATCTGCGCGACGAAAAACCCCGCCCGGT
The DNA here is from genome assembly GCA_017642935.1 of Hyphomicrobiales bacterium. Classification (NCBI taxonomy): domain Bacteria; kingdom Pseudomonadati; phylum Pseudomonadota; class Alphaproteobacteria; order Hyphomicrobiales; species Hyphomicrobiales bacterium. The sequence continues at coordinate 1,051,239 of JAEPOK010000002.1, read as the reverse complement.
TTCGACCTTGGTCGGCTCGACCGACTCCGGTATCGACGCTACAACCTGTGATGCAATTCGCGTGAATTGCGACATTGCCACGTCGTGCGCTTGGCCATCATGGCCCACCAGCGCAGGCAACTTTCAACAGGTTCCAGGCAACCGCCAGCAAGGTAGACGTCAACGCGCCATGGCAAACACTGATACGCGGGCCAATCGGCCGCTTTCTCCCCATCTCCAGGTCTACAAGATGCTGTTCACGATGCTGATGTCGATCGTGCATCGCATCACCGGGTCGGCGCTCTATTTCGGCACCATCTTGATGGTCTATTGGCTACTCGCCGGGGCATCCGGACCGGAAGCCTACAACACGGCGATGGACCTGTTCGGCTCCTTCCTTGGGCGGCTTATCCTGTTCGGCTTCACTTGGGCCCTGATGCACCACATGCTTGGCGGCATCCGCCATTTCATCTGGGACACCGGGCGCGGCCTGGATGCCAAGAGCCGCAATTGGCTCGCCCGTGCGACGCTCGCCGGGTCTCTTTCTCTCACGCTGATCCTCTGGATCATCGGCTACGCGGTTTAAAAGGAGGCATTCACATGGGCGATATGCGCACCCCCCTCTCCCGCGTTCGCGGCCTTGGATCAGCCAAGGAAGGCACCGATCATTTCTGGCGTCAGCGCGTCACCGCGCTCGCCAACGTGCCGCTGCTTTTGTTTTTCGTGGTGATGGTCATCGGCCTGCAGGATGCAAGTCACGCCAGCTTTGTTGCCATCATGGGTTCGCCGCTGGTCGCGATTATTATGCTTTTGGTCATCATCTCCGGCGCAATCCACATGCGCTTGGGTATGCAGGTCATCATCGAAGACTATGTGCACAATGAACTGACCAAGATTCTGGCGCTTCTCGCCAACACCTTTTTCACCATTCTCATCGCGGCGGCATCTATCTACGCGATCTTGAAAATGAGCTTCGGAGGCTAACGCTTCATGGCAACTGAAACCGCAAACGGTTCTGCTGCACCGGCTACCAACGGGTCTGCCTACCCCATCACCGATCACACCTATGATGTGGTCGTTGTCGGCGCCGGTGGCGCTGGCCTGCGCGCCGTTGTTGGCGCCTCACAAGCCGGGCTCAAAGTCGCCTGCATTTCCAAAGTCTTTCCCACTCGCTCGCACACGGTCGCGGCACAGGGCGGCATTTCGGCGGCCCTTGGTAATATGGGCAAGGATGATTGGCGCTGGCACATGTACGACACCGTCAAAGGGTCTGACTGGCTGGGCGACCAAGACGCCATCGAATATCTCTGCAAGAACGCGCCTGAAGCCGTCTACGAGCTGGAACATTGGGGTGTGCCCTTCTCCCGCACCGAAGAAGGCAAGATCTATCAGCGCCCGTTCGGCGGCATGACCACCAAATATGGCGAAGGTCCCGCTGCGCAACGCACCTGCGCCGCCGCTGACCGCACCGGCCACGCCATCCTGCACACGCTCTATGGCCAGGCGCTGCGCAACAGCTCTGAGTTCTTCATCGAGTATTTCGCCATCGACCTCATCATGGATGAAGGCGCCTGCCGCGGCGTGGTCGCCATGTGCATGGAAGATGGTTCGATCCACCGTTTCCGCGCCCACAAGACCGTGCTCGCAACCGGCGGTTACGGCCGCGCCTATTTCTCGGCGACGTCGGCCCACACCTGCACCGGTGACGGCAATGCCATGGTGTTGCGCGCTGGCTTGCCCCTGCAAGATATGGAGTTCGTGCAGTTCCACCCGACCGGGATTTACGGCGCGGGCTGCCTGATCACCGAGGGTGCGCGTGGCGAAGGCGGTTATCTGGTGAACTCCGAGGGCGAGCGCTTCATGGAGCGCTATGCGCCATCGGCCAAAGACCTCGCCTCGCGCGACGTTGTTTCAAGGTCGATGACCATGGAGATCCGCGAGGGTCGTGGCGTCGGCAAAAACGGCGATCACATCTTCCTGCATCTGGACCATTTGGACCCGGACATTCTGCATGAGCGTCTTCCGGGTATCTCCGAGAGCGCCCGCATTTTTGCAGGCGTCGATGTCACCAAGGAACCAATCCCCGTGCTGCCGACGGTGCACTACAATATGGGCGGCATTCCGACCAACTATCACGGCGAAGTGCTGACCAAGGTCGGTGGCGACGCCGACACGGTGGTGCCCGGCCTCATGGCCATCGGTGAGGCGGCCTGCGTCTCCGTGCACGGCGCCAACCGTCTAGGCTCGAATTCCCTCATCGACTTGGTGGTGTTTGGCCGCGCGGCCGGCGCCCGCTGTGCTGAAACGCTGGAAGGCGGCGAGAAGCATCCTGAATTGCCAAGCGACAGCGCCGACATGTCGCTCTCGCGCCTTGACGCCGCGCGCTATGCCAACGGATCGCGTTCCACCGCCGACCTGCGCCTGGAAATGCAGCGCGTCATGCAGAACAACTGCGCGGTGTTCCGCACCGGCGACGTGCTCGATGAAGGCGTGAAACTGATCAACGCCACCTGGGCCGCCTCGGACGATATCAAAACCACCGACCGCTCGCTGATCTGGAACACCGATCTCATCGAGACGCTCGAGTATGAGAACCTTATCTCCCAAGCCGTCGTAACGGTGGAATCGGCGGCCAACCGCAAAGAGTCCCGTGGCGCCCACGCCCGCGAGGATTTCTCCGAGCGCGACGACAAAGACTGGATGAAGCACACGCTGGCTTTTGTCGATGTGGACGAGAAGCAGGTGAAGCTGGATGACCGTCCGGTGCACACCTACACCATGTCCAACGACATTGCGTATATCGAGCCCAAGGCGAGGGTGTACTAGTGAACGGCGCGGTTGCGCGGGACGCACAGAGCGGAGCGAAAAACACTGTGAGCACAGTGGTCGTTCGGCACGAACGGAACGGAGCAAACCTCAGAATAGGGGTTTGCACTCTTGCCGCTATCTTGTTTGCCAGCGCCGCGACATCGACTTTGGCTCAATCTGGCCCAATGTCCGGTGAGATCACGGCCGCCTGCATGCAGGCCATGGGCGAGACCGAAACCATCTGCGCCTGCATCGAAGAAGATGCGGCAGCCACTCTGACAACCGATCAGCAGACCTTCTTGCTGGCCCTGCTGACCGAGGATGAGGCGCTGGTGCGCACGCTTGACGGTTTCACCAATGAAGATGCCCAGATGGTGCAAAATCAGATGGTCAATGCCGGCCTGAGCTGCCTGAGCTAGACCTTTCAAAGGACCGAGACGGACACCACCATGGTTCAACTGACACTTCCGAAAAACTCGCAGATGGGCACGGGCAAAACCTGGCCGAAGCCTGAGGGCGCGAGCAATGTGCGCGAGTTCCGCATCTATCGCTGGAGCCCGGATGACGAGGACAACCCAGCCATCGACACCTATTATGTCGACATGGACGACTGCGGGCCGATGGTGCTCGACGCGCTCATCTGGATCAAAAACAATGTCGATCCGACGCTGACCTTCCGCCGCTCCTGCCGCGAGGGGATTTGCGGCTCCTGCGCGATGAACATTGACGGCACCAACACGCTCGCCTGCACCAAGGGCATGGACGAGGTGAATGGCGCGGTGAAGATTTATCCGCTGCCGCACATGCAGGTGATCAAGGATCTGGTGCCGGACCTGTCGAACTTTTACGCCCAGCACGCAAGCATCGAACCCTGGCTGCAGACGGCAACGCCTCAGCCGCAAAGTGAATGGAAGCAGAGCCATGAGGACCGCGCCAAGCTGGATGGGCTCTACGAGTGCATCCTCTGCGCCTGCTGCTCGACAAGTTGCCCCAGCTACTGGTGGAACGGCGACCGCTATCTTGGCCCGGCGGTTCTTCTCCAAGCCTATCGCTGGCTGATCGACTCGCGCGATGAAGAAACCGGCAAGCGGCTCGACAACCTGGAAGACCCGTTCCGGCTCTATCGCTGCCACACGATCATGAACTGCGCCCAGGCCTGCCCGAAGGGGCTGAACCCGGCGCTTGCGATCGCAGAAATCAAGAAGATGATGGTGGAGAGAAGGGTTTAAGACCAAACAGGAAGCGATCGCCCTGAACTTCCTCGTCTTCTCCGATCTTGATGGCACGCTGCTCGACCATGAAAACTATGATTGGTTGCCGGCCAAACCGGCGTTGGATCGGCTAGCTGAACTGGGCGCCGGCTTGGTGCTTGCCAGCAGCAAGACGACGGCCGAAATCCGTCCGCTCCAAACCGCCATCGATGCCGCCACCGGCATTGGCCTCTGGCCCGCCATTGTGGAGAACGGCGCTGGCATCCTCTTACCGCAAGAGGAACCGGGCAGCGCTACCGGTTCCTATCAAAAGCTACGCGGCGCCCTTGCCACCCTAGAAGGTACACACCCCGGCTTTCGCGGTTTTGGCGACATGAGCGTGCAAGAGGTTGCTGAACGCACCGAGCTCGATCTCGGACAGGCCAAGCTCGCCAAGCAACGCCAGTTCAGCGAACCCGGTATTTGGACGGGCACGCCGCAGGAGCTTGAGGCTTTCCAGACCGCTTTGGCCGAGCACGGCGTCCGGGCCCAGCGCGGCGGACGGTTCCTCACCCTTTCCTTCGGGCGCACCAAGGCCGATGCAATGGCATCGATCATCAAAACCCATCGCCCGCAAACCACGATTGCACTGGGCGATGCGCCCAACGACATCGAAATGATCGAGGCGGCGGATTGGGGCGTCATCGTGCGCAATCCACACCTGAACCCGCTCCCGCCCTTGCGCGGCGAGGTTACCGGGCGGATCATCCGCACCAAGGGCGTCGGCCCTTCCGGATGGGCGGACGCCACCATTTTGCTCATCGCCCGCCTGAAAGACCGCTAACGCCAGAGACCCCCCGCATGGCCGATTTTCACCAGAACGGAAACATCACCACGCTGCACGATTTGCGGCACCGCAGCGACGACAACCTGGCTCACGAGGTGTCGGTGCTGGCAGGCTCGCGTAAGGTGACGCTGATCTTGCCGTGCCTTTACTCCGAGCTGGAAGGCTCAGCCCTGCCAGGCATCCTCGCCCAACTCAGCAAGGTGAACTATCTGCATCGCATCATCATCGGTCTGGATGCTGCCGACGAAGCGCAATACCGCACCGCCCGCGCCTTTTTCAGCGTCCTGCCACAAAACCATGTGGTGATCTGGAACGACGGCCCGCGCATGACGGCGGTCCAGGAGCAGCTGCAAGCGCTGGGCCTTGCGCCGAAGGAAAAGGGCAAAGGCAAGAACGTTTGGTCCTGCATCGGCTATCTGCTCGCCTGCGCCGATAGCTCGGTGATGGCGATCCATGATTGCGATATCCTCACCTACAAACGCTCGATGCTCGACAAGCTCGTCTACCCCGTCGTCAATCCTGCTTTCCCCTACCAGATGGCCAAAGGGTTTTATCCGCGTATCGGCGACGGCAAGCTCAATGGCCGCGTCACCCGTCTGCTTGTTAGCCCGCTCCTGATCGCGCTCAAACGCGTCATCGGCGACCGCAGCTACATCGATTATCTGCGCAGCTTTCGTTACCCACTTTCCGGCGAGTTCGCGATTCGCACGCCGATCCTACCCGATCTGCGCATCCCATCGGATTGGGGCCTGGAAATCGGCGTTCTTTCGGAAGCCTGGCGCAATCTCGCCCCTAAATCGGTTTGCCAGGTGGAGATCGCCGACAATTACGATCACAAGCACCAAAGCCTTTCTGAGGAAGACGCCAAAACGGGCCTTAGCCGCATGTCCATCGACATCTGCAAGGCGCTGTTCCGTAAGCTTGCCGCCGATGGCACGGTGTTCACCGCCAACACCTTCCGAACGCTCAAGGCAACCTATTACCGCTCCGCCCTCGACCTCCTGGATGGCTATTACAACGATGCGATGATGAACGGTCTTGCGCTCGATCGTCACAAGGAAGAGCGGGCTATCGAGCTGTTCGCAGAAAACATCATCACGGCCGGCAACGTCTTTCTCGACAACCCACATGAGACGCCGTTCATTCCCACCTGGAACCGCGTTTACGCTGCCGATCGTGAGTTGTTGATGCGCATGCATGAGGCGGTGGACCTGGACCTTCAGGATTACCCGGCGGCCGCCATGCAAACGGCCTCGACGGCCGCCTGACGGCGGCAGGGCCAAGCCCGCCCCCTTCCCTTTGCCCGCCTGCCATGCGATCCCGCTGGCGATGACCGGTGATCAAATTGCTCTGTTCGCGCTGTTCGGCGTGCTGTTCGCGTTCCTCATTTGGGGCCGGGTCCGTTATGATCTGGTGGCCTTCACCGCCCTTCTGATCGCGGTGTTTGCCGGTTATGTCGCGCCAGCCGATGCCTTTGCCGGCTTCGGCCATCCAGCTGTTGTCATCATCGCGCTGGTGCTGATCGTCTCGCGCGGTCTGGTCAACTCCGGCGCGGTGGAACTGATCGCCCGCTTCGTGGTCGCCCCCGACAGAGCACTCCCGACCCATATTTCCATCATGGCGGTGGCGGGCGCAGCGCTCTCGGCGGTGATCAACAATGTCGCCGCGCTGGCGCTGCTGATGACGCTTGATATGGACGTCGCCCGCAAGGCAAAGCGCGCCGTGTCGCTGACGCTGATGCCGCTGTCCTTCGCCACCATTCTAGGCGGCATGATCACGCTGATCGGCACGCCGCCCAACATCGTGATTGCGCAATACCGCCAGGACGCGCTGGGCGAGGCGTTTTCGATGTTCGACTTCACCCCGGTCGGGCTGGTTGTCTCGATCATTGGCATCGCCTTTGTCGCACTCATCGGCTGGCGGCTGATACCGGCCCGCGATGGCACCCAATCGCTGGACGAGGACGCCGGGCTCTACGTTGCTGAGGCGCGGGTGAAGGAAGACTCCAAGACCATCGGGCAGATGGTGCGCGATCTTTATCCCGACGCGGTGGAGAAGGATGTGCAGATCCTAGGTCTGGTCCGGCGCGGCAAGCGGCTCCCGGGCTTTTCGCGCACCCAGGAAGTACGCAAGGGCGATTATCTGGTGCTCGAAGGCGACCCCAAGGCCATTGAGGCGTTCATGGGCGCGGCAGGTCTCGATTTCGCCGGGTCCGAACGCCATGGCGGCCTGCGCGGCGCCAACCTGAAGCTCATCGAAGCCATCGTGCCCGACGGCGCACGCATCGCCAATCGCTCGGAGATGGAGGTACGCCTGCTTTCGCGCCACGGTGTCACGCTGCTCGGCGTCTCTCGCGAGGGCAAGCGTTTCCGCGACCGCGTCCGTCGGCTGACGATAAAGCCTGGCGACGTGCTTTTGCTGCTCGGCCCGGATGACCGGATGGATCAGGTCGCCTCCTGGCTCGGCGTCTATCCGATTGCCGACCGCAAAACCAACGTCATCCAACGCCGCAAAGCCTTTGCCGCGATCGGCGCGTTTGCGATTGCCATCGCACTTGCCGTCATGGGGGTCACCACGCTCGCCATTGCGCTGGGCGCCTGCGTGGTCGCCTACATCGCGATGGGCTTGCTGGGCGGGGAAGACTTTTACGCCATGATCGAGTGGAAGGTGATCGTGCTGCTCGCCTCGCTGATTCCACTATCGGCTGCGCTGGAAGCCTCCGGCGGCACACAGCTGATCGCCGATGGCATCGTCGGCGGCACGCAAGGCTGGCCGGCCTGGGCGATCCTCTTGGTGCTGATGGTGGTGACCATGACGCTCAGCGACTTTTTGAACAATGTCGCCACGGCGCTGATAGCCGCCCCGATCGGCGTCTCGATCGCCCAATCCATCGGCGCCAACCCCGATCCGTTCTTGATGGGCGTGGCGGTGGCCGCCTCCTGCGCCTTCCTCACCCCCATCGGCCACAAGAACAACACCATCATCATGGGGCCGGGCGGCTACCAGTTCGGTGACTATTGGCGCATGGGGCTGGCGCTGGAAGTGATCGTCATCGCGGTGGCCGTTCCGACCATCCTTGTCGTCTGGCCGTTGTGATGGGTCCAGCAAGGAAACAAAAATAGCTGGCCAAAGACGCAGACAAGTTCACGCTACGGTGACGTCAGCATCTGACCTCTTTTCTAGGCAACCTACCTTCAAGCCAGGGTTCAAGGCCCGCAAACTCACGCTTTCTTAGCCTTTTCTTGGTGCACTGCCTGACGGATAGCCGGCTTTCTATTGAGAAACCGCGCACCGAAAAGAGATACGTGTCGCGAGTTGTTGGGGACAACGCAGTGAACCAGACATCATTCCGACCGGGATTGATTGCAGCGGGTATCGCATTTCTCGTGACCGTGGCCGTTGGTTACTTTGCCGACCATCAAAACCGCGCCGTCTACCGAGAACAGGCGCGCGCCGACGTGGCCGAAAGCTTGGGTCAGGTTCGCGCCGAGCTGGAAAGCAACATCAACAGCAATATCCAGCTGGTGCGCGGTCTGGTGGCCGTTATCGCCATGGACCCCGACATCGATCAGGCGCGGTTTGAACGCATCGCCTCGGCGCTGATCGGGGAGCACTCGCAGCTGCGCAACATTGCCGCCGCGCCCGATCTGGTCATCCAGATGATGTATCCGCTGGCAGGCAACGAACGCGCCCTCGGCCTCAATTATGCGACCCACCCGACCCAGCGCGACGGCGCCTTGGCCGCGCTGGAAGCCCGGCAGATGATGCTCGCTGGCCCGGTTGACCTGGTCCAAGGCGGGCGCGGTTTCATTGGTCGCTTCCCAGTGTTCGTCAACAGCGGTGAGGTTGATGAGCGCGTATGGGGTCTGATTTCGGCCGTCATCGATGTCGATCGCCTTTATGCGGCCAGCGGGCTGTTCGATGAGGAGCGACCGATTGATCTGGTCTTGATGGGCCGTGACGCGGATCTCTCTGACACGTCCGTGTTCTTCGGCGATGCGCAGATTTTGGGCCAAAATCCGGTGTTCACCGAAGTCTCGCTTCCCAACGGTGCCTGGCGCATCGCCGCCATCCCGCGCGGTGGCTGGAAAGAGACGCCGCCCAACGCAGCACGGTTTCGTGGACTGATTGTTTTGGCCGCGTTTCTTGTCCTCGTGCCCATCGCCATGGCCGGACATTTCTACGATCAACACCGCGACCATGTGCGCGAACTGGGACGCCGAGAAAACGATATGCGGCTACTCTCCCAGCGTTTAGAACTAGCACTCGAAACCTCGAAAATCGGTGTCTGGGAGCTCAACCTCACCACCGGCGAACTGCGCTGGGATGACCGCATGAAAGAGCTTTACGGCATTCCTTCCGACGTGACGCCGAACGCAGTCGACCATTGGGAGGAAAAACTCCATCCGAAAGATCGCGAGCAAGCGATCAAAGAGTTTCAACAGGCCATCGCCTCACGTGGCACGTACCACTCGGTTTTCCGCGTCATGGAAGGCGAGAGCCAGGAACGCTGGATCCGCACCATCGGGGCCTCGCACATCGATGCCTCCGGCCATCAAAGGATCCTTGGAGTCAACTGGGATATCTCTGCTGACGTTGAGCTCAAGACCAAGCTCATCCAAGCCAACAAGGACGCCAAAATCCGCAACCGCGAACTTGAAGAAGCGCGCGTGCAGATGGAGCACAACTCGCTCCATGACAGCCTGACCAACCTGCCGAACCGGCGGTTCCTCGACGACCGCGTCTTGAACGACGACGTCGACAATCCGCCCACGGCACTTATTCATATCGACCTTGATCGCTTCAAGCACATCAACGACACATTGGGCCACGCCGCTGGCGACGCGATGCTGGTGCATGCGGCCAACGTGCTGCGCGAGAACACCCGCGAGGGCGATTTCGTCGCGCGGGTCGGTGGCGATGAGTTCGTGATCGCGACCACGCAGCCGGTGGATCAGGGCTCGCTGGCCAAGCTTGCCAGCCGCGTCATCGAACAAATGCGTCAGCCGGTGCCCTACAAGGACCACAAGTGCCGCTTCGGTGCGAGCATTGGGATCGCAATCAATGGCGGCGGCGGTAAGGCGGCGCCAAGCCAATTGCTGGTCGATGCTGACCTCGCGCTTTACCGCGCCAAAAAACGCGGGCGCAATCGCTACGAGTTCTTCGATGCGTCGCTGAAGGCCGAGATCGTTTCCAACAAGATGCTCGCCGACGAGATTTTGACCGGTTTGGAACGGCGCGAGTTCCTGCCCTATTTCCAACCGCAGTTCGACACGCAAAGCCTTGATATTGTCGGCGTGGAAGCGCTGGCGCGCTGGCATCATCCGATCCGTGGTGTGCTAGCACCCGACAGTTTTCTCGACACCGCCGATGAACTTAACGTCGTGCCGCTGATCGATCGGGCGATCTTGGAAGAAACGCTTTGGCAGGCGGCCCGCTGGCAAGCCGCAGGCATTCACATTCCGAAGAAGTCCGTCAACGTGTCGGCCGGCCAGTTGCAGGACCCGGAATTGATCGATCGCCTCGACGATCTGCCGATCAAACGCGGTGAGCTATCGTTTGAGCTGCTGGAATCTATCTTTCTCGACGATCAGAACACGACCGTCGCCAGCAACATCGACCAGCTGACCAAGCGCGGCATCGCGATCGAGATCGACGATTTTGGCACTGGCTATGCGTCCATCATCAGCCTGCTACAGCTGCGCCCAGCCCGGCTCAAAATCGAACGCCGACTGATCGCGCCGATCGCTACCTCCACCAGCCAGCGCCAACTTGTCGCCTCCATCATCGAGATCGGTAAGTCGCTCGGCATCAGCGTGGTCGCCGAAGGCGTTGAGACCTTCGAACATGTGGCCGTTCTGCGCGACCTTGGCTGCGACGTGTTGCAGGGCTTTGCTTTTGCCGCCCCAATGCCGTCGGAGAAGCTGATTGACTTCGTGCGAGAGAACCGCTGGCGCGACGCGGCGTAAACAGCGGTTCACGGTCTGGCTCGCCCCAAGTGTCGCCAGGCGAGACAACATTGGCGGCGAACGTTGCCACCAAAATGGCTGTGCAACCAGCCGTAGTCGTAGTCCGCTTCGAGCCCAAAGTAGTGAATACTGAGCTGGGTTCGAATGGCCGCTTTGCGGTCTCTTCAAGCGCTAAACATAAATGCGCAAATGCCTGAGGCGGACACATCGCGCCCGCCTATTTTGGGGTCTGCGAGTTACAGTCGTATCAACTCGCTGCGCGGATGAAACAGCTTCCAAGAATACCAATACTCATCGGATGTCATCAGCATTTGGAGGTTAGCCTGGATGGGGCCTTGCTTGTGCTTTCCGCGGATGTCCCAGACGGTACCGGTGGCTTGATCACGAAGGTCATTTCCCTCGCCTTGAACAAGACTGATCAACGTTCCATCGACCGTAGCACGAAAGGCATTCACCGCCTTGTCACGCGCTACAAGGATGAGGTCGTTTGCCTCGTTGCTGACCACTCCCTGCTTGAGAACTTCATCCTTCAAGTACACGATTTTCGGCGTGACAGACGGATCCGTGACGCCAATGACGGAAGTTCGCGCAGGGAAGGACTTATCGCGCTTGGCTGCTGATAGGCCTGGGGTTAGGTCGCCGCTGGTCAGCTTTTCCCAAGCACCCGGGATAGGGAGAGCAAAGGGTCGAAAATCATCCTCTGTTACGTGCGGGATTTGCGGCATCTCATCGAGTTCCTTGACCTGCTTCCAGGTGAGGAACTGGAACATCACCATGTCGAGGGTACGCGGATGGAGCGGACCGATGGAGGACTCAAACGTGCCTTGCTGAAAGAACGTTCCGGTCTTGCGATCCGCCAGCACCATATTGCCGTTCTTCATAGCACCTACGTAAAGCGGCCCAATGTCCGTCACGTCGAAGGGAATGACGCCGCGGCAGAGCGCACAGTAGGTCAGAGAGACCAACCGGTCGCCAAACCAGTCGTTAATGATGTGTCCGTGGATGAGGTAATCCAAGGGATAAGCCTTGGTGATGCCATTATGCTCGATGATTGCCATCTGTGCTTCATCTTTGATCGGCAGTGTCAACGGATCGGCCGACATCTTAGGGTAATCCACGGCCGGAAAAGCGACCGACGGGTACAGGTTGTAGATGATGAACACCGCCAGAGCCATCAGCACCAAGGGGCCGATATGGGCAAGCGGAAAGGTGCCAGTTTGGGAAACAGACCAAACCTGCCAGGCAACGGTACATAGGACGATGCCCCAGACAACCGGCTTTCGGATGAGCGAATGATAGTAGACTGCGCTAAGCGGAATGGCGGTGACCAGGATCAGCGGGATAAAAACCAAACTTACAACCAAGGCCGTTAAAGCTAGCAGGTAAAGAATGAGGAGGGTCATGGATGGCGTCCTTTTCGAGACGGGTTGTGTGGCTTAGCCAGCAAGCGCTAGCGCCAGTTTTTCCTGACCGGCATCGGACAGGACCGTGAAACAGTCACCAATGTGCTGGTCACCAACGAACAACTGCGGAACAGAGCCGACCCCGTTTGTTTTGCTCTCCATCTCGGCCTGAAGCTCAGGCGATGCGGCCACGTTTAATTCTTCGTAGGACAGTCCCTTCTCATCGAGGAAGCCTTTGAGTTTTTGGCAAAAGTGACATTGCGGGCGGGTGTAGATGCGGATGTTAGACATGGTTTGCTCCTATTGAGGGTACGAGGTCACACAATTAAAATGACTCCTCGGTCAATAAATGACCGATAGTTCATTGATTGACCGAGGAGTCATCGCGTGTCAAGAAGAGGTGGCAACAAAAGTCTTTGGGAGAGGCACTGAAGCTATGGAAAGCACCGCGAACACGGTAACAAATGCACCGAAAGAGCTATCGCGTTCGCAGCGCCGTCGCCGAGATGACATCGTTCAAGCGGCCCTCAAAGTATTTGAGCGCGACGGCTATGAGGCGGCGAAGATGGCGGATGTGGCCAACGAGGCCGAGGTCGCGAAGGGTACTCTTTATCTCTATTTCGAGACCAAGGCGGCTTTGCTGGAAGGGGTGATCCAAACGGTCATTCTTCCCGCCCTTGAACAGATTGGCGCGGCGGCCAAGACCCACACTGGCAGCGCACAGGCCCTGCTGGAAAGTCAGGTCCGTATCATGGCGGCCCGTCAGGCCTCACCTGAAATGAAAATGTTGATACGGCTGATGATCTCGGCTCCGGAGCAGCATCGCCCCATCATCCAATTCTTCCATGAGCATGTCGTTCAGGAGGGGTTGGATTTGATCCGTTCAACGCTGAAGTCTGGCGCAGAAAGCGGCGAGTTCCGGCCCGAGGCGGCAGACATGGACCCCTTGGTTTTTGTAGGCGCACACGTTTATGCCGCCGTCTGGCATAATCTCTTCGAAGATGAAGGCCCTCTGGATATCGAGAAGCTAGTGAACGACAATTTGGCTCTGGTCATGGGCGGCCTGCTAATGCGCTTGTAAACGTGTGAGGGTCTACAATTAAGTTGCACGGATCTCGGAAATCGGCCGTCTGATTTTTGCTGCGAACGGTCATTTTGTCCGCAAAGCTGCCCTTCTGCGCTGGCAAAACCCCAGTTATCGACATAGCCAGGTCGAACGATAACCTGAGCACAACGCCTGCCCTTATCCCCGCCCCCAAATCCTCCTGCATCATCATTCCACCTTCCGTCATGTTACCTAGGGAAGCTCGGGGTCGTGCCCGGGCCGGTGGAAGGGTGAAGCGCCCATCGTCGCTGTCGGGGTCACGACCCGCGAGCATCATGCTCTGTGCTGCGCCGTTTCGGCTCATGGCAGTTTGCTCTGAGCCTTCGGCTCAACCGTGTAGCATCGAAACTCTACTACCAGACACGGCGATGCTTCACGGCACCCCGCTTCCAACTTGCTTTTCGACAATCGTTCCGTGCCTGCGGAACGACCACTTTTTGTCGTCTGAATTGACTCCGGCCCCATAGTTGTCATGGCCGGACTTGATCCGGCCATCCAGCTTCGGCCGTGTCCGGCTGCCAGAGATCAAACCAATGTGTTGTCGATAAAGCAGTAGCGCCAGCGCTCACCGACCTCATAGGACGTGATAATTGGATGGGTTTCGGTTTCTGCGTGGGCGCGGGCGTGGCGGTTCGGGCTATCATCGCAGCACCCGATCGTGCCGCAGGTCAAACACATGCGCAGGTGCAGCCAGGTCCCGCCGATCTCCTGGCAGGCTTCGCAAACTGCGCCCTGTTTGGCATCATCGCTGGGCCTATCGAGCTTTATCTGGTCGCGATGTTCACAGCGCATGGGCATACTCCTTGTCACGCCACTCTATCGACCAAGCGGGCATTGTCCATTCAAACGACCGAACGCGGCGCGCCCAAACCAAACCCAATTGTCTCCTCACGTAACGCCAACCTCTGCCACAATTGGCCCCTAGCCAGTCACGCCGGGGCGCAAACGCGGATCAAATCCGCGCACGATTTCTAGGCGGCACTCTTCATGGCAACTTCCTTCGTTGATGCTTCCGGACGCTTCATGCGCTCGCCGGGCTTCAAGTTTTTCACGCTTGGCGTGCTCTCTCTGCTGCTGCTCATTCCAGCCTCGCTGATCTGGCTTTTGGTCTCCGAACGCGAAGACAGGGCCCGCGACGTCGCCCGCGAAATCGCCCAAACCTGGGGCGGCTCGCAGCGGCTCATTGGCCCATTCATCACGGTGCCCTACGAGGTGGATGAAACGCGCATCGTCGACAATGAAGAAACCACGATCACAGTGCGCCGCGAGGCCGTTTTTCTACCCGATGATCTCACCATCACCGCCGATGCGACCACCGAGGTGCGATCACGCGGTATCTTCGACGTCACCGTTTACGGCGCCGACATTGCCTTTGAGGGCAGCTTCGCCGAACCCTCAGGCGAGGCGATCACCGGCCAAAATGCCAGGTTCCGCTGGTCTGAGGCGCGGCTGTCGCTGGCCATATCGTCAGTCCGCGCCATCCGCAACGCGGTGACGCTGCAAATGGAAGGCGAGCCCCGCCCCTTCGAGCCCAGTCTCGGCATCGATGGGCCGCCGCCCAACCAAGCGGACTATGCCGGTCCACGGTCCGTTCAAAGCAACGCTCTGACGGGCATTCACGTGCCAAACCTCTTTCTGGTCAACCCGCGCGGCTTTCAGTTTCGCATCGATCTGGCACTCAATGGCTCGGACTCGCTGTTCATCACCCCGACGGCGCGCGACACGACAGCTTCTATTGTCAGCAACTGGCCACACCCATCCTTCACCGGCGCGGCTCTTCCCGAAGCCTCGACCATCCGGGAGGATGTGGGCTTTTCCGCTCAGTGGCAGGTGCCGCATCTGGCCCGCGCCGTGCCGCTTGCTTTCACGCTTGGCAGCAACGCCTATCTCAGCCAGCTCAACCAAGATGCCTTTGGCGTACGCTTCTTCCAGCCGGTGGATTATTACGCCCTCGTCGACCGCGCATTGAAATATGCGATCCTTTTCATCGGCGTCGTCTTTCTTTCCGTTTTCGTGATCGAGGTGCGCACCGGCAAACGTGTGCACGTGGTGCAATATGTTTTTGTCGGCCTGGCTTTGGTGCTGTTCTACATTTTGCTGCTCTCGCTCGCCGAGCATCTGGGCTTCCTGATCGCCTATGTGCTCGCCGGAACGGCCACCGCTCTGCTGATCGGCACCTATTGCGCACGCTCGCTGGAAAGCGCCAAATATGGAGCGCTGGTTGTTGCTCTGATCGCCTCGATCTTCGGCGTGCTCTACCTCTTCCTCCGGCTCGAAGATTACGCCCTGCTTGCAGGATCTCTCTTCGCTTTCGGTGTTTTGGCAGTGACCATGTTCACCACCCAGAAAATTGACTGGTCCGGTCGCGCTCCGAAGGATCAACCGCCGCACCTACCTGACGAACCGCTAACGCAGCCGTGATGCATTGCGATTGGCGCGGTGGGAGCAAAGCGACCATATAGGCCGCATCGAACAAACCGATGGAGACCATCATGGCCCACTTCTCCCGCCGCACCGCCCTCGCCCTGGGCTCAGCTGCTCTGGCTGCCCTGGGCGCCCTTGCCTTGGCCACCGGCGCACACAGCCAGTCGTCCACCACCGAACAGCCCGTCAGTGCTGCCGGTGAAACACAAACCGCCATCTTCGCCGGCGGCTGTTTCTGGTGTGTTGAAAAGGATTTTGATCACGTTGAAGGCGTGCTCCAGACCGTGTCGGGTTACATCGGTGGGCGATTGCCCAACCCGACCTATCAAACCCATGTCGGCGCAGGCGACCGTGAAGCCGTCGAGATCACCTACGATCCATCTGTAGTGACCTATGAGGAACTGACCCACAGTTTTTTCCGCACGGTCGATCCACTCGATGGCGGCGGTCAATTCTGCGACCGGGGTCACTCCTATTCGACCGCCATCTACGTTTTGGACGAGGACCAGCGCGCGATCGCTGAAGCCGCTGCCGCTGCCGCCTCAGAAGCGCTTGGAGAGGCCGTCGCAACCGAGATCGTCGATGCACCACGCTTCTGGCCGGCCGAGGAGTACCATCAGAACTATTATCAGAAGAACCCGCTGCGCTATCAGTTCTACCGCGCCTCTTGCCGCCGCGACCGCACAGTCGAAGCGCGGTGGGGTGAAGACGCCTATGCTGGCGTCGATCACTGATCCAGATAGGCTGCGCGTTAGGCATGCTTTGGCCTCTTGCTTGCACCGCGCGGCGGCCCGTGAGACGGTAATGGCATGGCCACGACGACACCAAAAAAAGATAAGCCGATCCGGCTGATCACTGCGACACATGCTGACGGCACCCATGTGCCGGCCGACCAGGTTTGCGTCAGTGTCAGTGCCGACGGTGTCGTGTCCATCGCCATTCCCGACGGCGATATACCGCTGCATCCGCGTGCCGTGGCCCTGGTGGCGGCGGCCATGCAGTTGGAGGATGAATCCACTGTGGCTTCCCTTGTCGGCACCTTGCAGGACTGAGCAGAAACCGGTATCGGTCGTGT
Source organism: Hyphomicrobiales bacterium (assembly GCA_017642935.1). Lineage (NCBI taxonomy): Bacteria > Pseudomonadati > Pseudomonadota > Alphaproteobacteria > Hyphomicrobiales > Hyphomicrobiales bacterium. Next base: position 1,034,439 of record JAEPOK010000002.1, on the reverse strand, counting down.
CATACTTTTGTTGAGATTGGGACCTACGACCCGCTCATCAAAGGCGTCCAGCGCGGCAAGATTCGGTCAACCGATTCGGGGCAGAAGACCCCAATCAACCGCGCTTATCGTGACGCAACCACCGGGAGCACAGAAGGCGGAATATGTTTGATCGCAGTGTTTTGTTTGTCGGCGCTGAAGGCGTTGGTTTGGGCATGTTGGCAGAAGCGTTGGCGCTTGATTGCGCGCGCAATGCTGCTGGCCCGATGCCGCTGCGCGTCTATTCGGCAACGACCAGCGATGCAGCCAATTCCGACCCTGTGATGCTGCGCGCCATGCAGCGGCTGAAGCTCGACACATCCGGCCTGTCTTTGAAACCATTGGCGCTCTATGCGTTTGCCGGTGCCCCGCGCATCGACCATGTCGTACTCCTGGGTGCCAAACTGCCGACCGCCACCAAACTCGCCCTCGGCGAAGGTGTTGATGTGCGCCACTGGGACATCACGCCACCGACAGCTACTGATAACAGCGATGCCCCCGGCACGCGCTATCTGGACTTTTTGCGTCTTGCCGAAGAGCTGGGCGGCCCGGTCAAGGACTTGGTGGCTGAACTGACGGCGATGGACGCCGTTGCCGACAATCCTTTCGCCAACTCTGCCTAGACATCCTGCTGACGCGCTGCGGATGCGAATTGCCCGGGCGTCTGTAACGCTTGGTCAGATGGCGTGTTGTGCATTGTTTAAGCCGATGGCTATAAAGCGCCTGTTGGGCTCGACCCGAGCCCCGACACATTGCTGCAATGGCAGAGGATTGGCCCCAATGGTATTTTCAGCGCGCGCAAAGGCGGCGACGCCCTCAGCCAAACCCGCGCTTACACCCCTAATGTTCACATGCGCGTCAGCCTTGCTGCTCGCCGGCTGCATGAGCGGTGGCAATCAGCTGCGTCCGCTTCCACCGGTGCCAACGACGACCGTCACCGCCAATAGCCTGCCGCAACCGATAACATTCGGCCAAGAACCGACGATTGAAAGCCAGTCGCTTGAGGATGTTGCCGGGACCGACCCCAACGCACCTTTTGATCCCAACGCGCCCTTGGATCCCAATGCCCCCTTGGATGCAGCTGGTTTGGCAAGCGCCCCGCTTCCCGAGCCACCGGGCGGCGCCTCAGAGGTAAGCGAAGACGATCTTATCGGCGCTTGGTCCGCGGCAACGCCCGTAGCCACCTGCTCGATCAACCTTTCGCTGACCACCTGGCAGGGCGGCTATCGCGCCTCGACCCGCAACTGTGGCGATGTGCAATTGAGCGGCCTGACCGCCTGGTCGATCGAAGGTCAGCAGGTGCTGCTGCGCGATACCGAAGGCGCGCCCATCGGCCGCCTGTTCCGCACTGGCCCGACCCGCTACGCCGGTCAACTTGATACCGGCGGCGCTCTGACCCTGTTCCGCTAGGCGCGCGACCTTGGCTTCCAACCGCCTGTCCGATCCCAAACCAGCCGCCCCGCTGCTTCCGGCGCATTTGCAGGTCATCGAGCGTTACCAGGCGTTGATCCAGGCCAAGGAACTCAGCGACGATCCTGTTCAACGGCGCGCCGCCGCCGCGCTTGATCAACTCAATGCCGAACTGGCCGAGCTGCGCCTGGCGCGCAAATCCAGCGCGCTGGGCTGGCTGTTTGCCAAGCGCAAGGCGGCCGCCCCGCCCATCAAAGGCCTTTATCTTTGGGGCGGCGTCGGGCGTGGCAAGACCATGCTGATGGATCTCTTTTTCGATGTCGCCGCCATCAAACGCAAACGCCGCTCGCACTTCCACACCTTCATGGCCGATGTGCACGACCGCATCCACGCCCACAGGCAGGCGCTGAAGGCCGGCACCACGAAGCAGGACGACCCTATTCCGCCCGTGGCCCAGGCCATTGCAAACGAATCCATGCTCATCTGTTTCGACGAGTTTCACGTCGTCGATATAGCCGACGCCATGATCCTCGGCCGTCTGTTTACCCAACTGTTTCAACGCGGCGTCGTTCTGGTTGCCACGTCCAACGTTATCCCCTCCGAACTCTACAAGGACGGTCTCAACCGCGCCCTGTTCATGCCATTCGTCGAGATGCTGCATCGCCATGTCGATATCTTCGAACTGGATGCTGACAAGGACTATCGCATCGACAAGCTGGGTGCCGCGCCGACCTGGTACAATCCGCTTGGCCCGGTTTCCGATCATGCGATGGATGACGCCTGGGGCCGTCTTACCAATCACCATGAAGGCGAGGCCTATGCGATTAAAGTCAAAGGCCGTGAAGTGGCGGTCCCGCATCAGGCCCATGGCGTGGCGCGCTTCACCTTCGACCAATTGTGCGCTCAGCCACTCGGCGCCGAGGATTACTTGGCGCTTTGTCACCACTTCCACACGCTGATGATCGACGGCATTCCCCGCATGGGTGTCGACAAGCGCAACGAGGCCAAACGCTTCATCACGTTGATCGATGCCATGTACGACACACGCACCAAATTGATCGCCTCGGCCGATGGCGAACCCCATGAGCTCTACTCGGCGCCGAACGGAAATGAAGCCTTCGCCTTTGATCGGACCGCATCCCGGCTCATCGACATGCGCTCAGAGGACTATCTGCGGGCTCAGCGGCGCGCCATGGCGGCCTAACGCACCCTCTCTCAAAGCCCAATCGAACACACTTCGACCTTACCTTAACGTAAGCTATTGAGAAGTCAGCGATCTTATGCGTTTGCCCAACTTGCCTTGGGCGAACCTTGGGTATACGACCCAAACGACGGCAACGAGGCTCCTTACCTTAACGTCACCTGTGTTCTATCGGCGCGAAATCGGCGCCTGACGCGGCGCTTCCGCAATCGGTTTGAAGCGTGAAGCGTCCTAACGGGACGAGCGTCCCAGGGGGAATGAATGGCTCGTAAGAAACTTGCAATGATCGGTTCCGGCCAGATTGGCGGAACGCTGGCCCATTTGGCAGGCCTGAAAGAACTTGGCGACATCGTGATGTTCGACATCGCCGATGGTATCCCCCAGGGCAAATCATTGGACATTGCAGAGAGCTCACCGGTCGATGGTTTTGATTCCAAGCTGTCCGGCACAACGGGTTATGAAGCGATCGAAGGCGCTGACGTGTGCATCGTCACAGCTGGCGTTCCGCGCAAACCCGGCATGAGCCGCGATGATCTGCTGGGCATCAATCTGAAGGTCATGCAGCAGGTGGGCGCGGGCATCGCCAAATACGCCCCGAACGCATTTGTCATCTGCATCACCAACCCGCTGGACGCCATGGTGTGGGCGCTGCAGAAGTTCTCTGGTTTACCGCGCAACAAGGTGTGCGGCATGGCCGGTGTTCTGGACTCCGCGCGCTTCCGCTATTTCATCGCTGAGGAACTGAACGTGTCGGTCGAAGATGTCACCGCGTTCGTGCTCGGCGGCCACGGCGACACGATGGTACCGCTCACCCGCTATTCCTCCGTTGGCGGCATCAGCTTGGATGACGTTGTTTCCATGGGCTGGATGAGCCAGGACAAGCTCGATCAGATCGTGCAGCGCACCCGTGATGGTGGCGCCGAAATCGTTGGCCTTCTGAAAACCGGCTCGGCCTTCTACGCGCCGGCAGCCTCCGCGATCATGATGGCCGAAAGCTATCTGAAAGACAAAAAGCGCGTTCTGCCCTGCGCCGCCGCGCTGAAAGGCGAGTATGGCTTGGACGACATGTATGTCGGCGTGCCGACCATCATCGGCGAGAACGGCGTGGAGAAGGTCATTGAGATCGATCTCGACATCGCCGAGCGCGAGGAGTTCGACAAATCGGTGAACTCCGTAAAGAGCTTGATGGACGCCTGCAAATCCATCGACGCCTCGCTGGTCTAACTCCAGCCCGCCACGGCCTTAAAGGACGGCTCGCATGCCATCGCCTCTCCCTGCGCAGCGCAGATCAGTCCCAGCGCCAGCGGCTTGCGCCCTGGCGTTGGGAGTAATGCTGTTCGCAGGCAATGGAGCGGCGCTGGCGCAAAAGGGGCCATCCACGCAATCGCCCGCACCGGCAGAATCGCCGACAGAAACCCCGGTTCTTGTCGATGAGAATGCCATCTCGTTCGCCGAAGGTTTGCAGCCGATGATCGAACGGTTGCATGCGCAGGAAGATCTCAGCGACGCCGATCGCTTCACCCTCGCAGGTGCGCAGTTCCTGCGCGGCGTCGAACTGGCGCTGCAAACGCGGTATCGCCTGGGCGTGACCGACGGTCTGGACCTTTTGCCCGTGCTGCGTCTGGAGCTTCCGACCAATCCAGCGCCGGAACCATTTTCCGGTGCCTTCATTGAAACGATCTTCGCCGACCTTGATTCACAGATGGTCGCTGCGCGCGAAACGCTCGGCCGGATTGACGATGGGGCAGAGTTCACCGCCACCATCGATCTTTCCAGTGTCTGGATGGACGCAAACGCCGATGGCGTACGCCAGGACGCTGAACAATTGCTCGCAATTGGCGCTGTGGCGATTGGCGGACGTGGAGCGCTCGCTGGGGTCAACGATAGTCCTGGCGCCTTGGTGATCGACTTCGACCAATCCGATGCCGCCTGGCTCGCCGCCTACACCCACCTACTGTCCACCACCAGCGACATGGTTCTGGCGTTTGCGCCCGCCGCGACAATCGACGAGGTTTTGGGCGCCGGGGCGCAACTCGACGCCTGGAGCCGCCGAAACAACCCTGGCTTCACCGGGGACGATGCGCTTTGGGTGGATCTTGCCGCCACCGTCATCCGCGTGCTCGAGCAACAACCCGACGCGGAGCGCACGCAAAGTGCACGTCTTCATATGCTGGCGATGGTCGAGGAAAACCGAACCTTTTGGCAGCGCGTCGGGGCGGAAACCGATCAAACGCGCGAATGGATACCCAACGACGGTCAAACCTCAGGTCTCGGCATCGACTTTCCAGGCGGCACAGGTCCTGCCTGGCTGGCCGTTCTCGATGATCTGGAAGCGCTGCTTGAAGGGGAGCTTCTCGCCCCCCACTGGCGGCTCGGCACACGAGGCGGAACACACGGCATCAATATCCGCACCATGCTCGACGCGCCGCAATCCTATAACCTGCTCGGCATCATCCAGGGCGCCGGCATTCTCTACGCCGTCGAAGAAGGCACCCTCATCAGCGACGCCAATTGGCGCAGCTTCGAAACCCTTGTTGGCCGCGGGCGCGGCTTCTTCCCCTTTCTTCTGAACTAACCCAACTGATACGCATCCAACCTAGGATATGACATGAACATCCATGAATATCAGGCCAAGGCCCTGCTGAAGAGTTTTGGCGCTCCGGTCGCCGATGGCGTCCCGCTGCTTGATGCCGCCGACGCGCCTGCCGCCGCCGACAAGCTGGGCGGCCCGGTCTGGGTTGTGAAAAGCCAAATCCATGCCGGCGGTCGCGGCAAGGGCAAATTCAAAGAGCTCGGCCCGGACGCCAAAGGTGGCGTGCGCCTGGCCTTCTCCAAGGATGAAGTGCTCTCCCATGTTGGAGAGATGCTCGGCAACACGCTGGTCACCAAACAGACCGGCGAGGCGGGCAAACAGGTCAATCGTCTCTATTTGGAAGATGGCGCCGACATCGACCGCGAACTCTACTGCTCGATCCTGGTGAACCGTGAAACCGGCAAGGTCTCCTTTGTTGCCTCCACCGAAGGCGGCATGGACATTGAAGCGGTGGCCGAAGAGACCCCGGACAAGATCCACACCATCGACGTGGACGTGGATGCTGGTGTCGATGATGCGACGGCGGCCAAGCTAAACGCGGCCTTCGAGCTCGATGGTGCAGCAGCCGAAGACGGCAAGTCGCTGTTCCCGATCCTCTACAAGGCCTTCACCGAGAAGGACATGAGCCTGCTTGAGATCAATCCGCTGATCGTCATGAAAGACGGGCATTTGCGGGTGCTCGATGCCAAGGTCTCCTTCGACGGTAATGCCCTCTTCCGCCACCCCGATGTGATGGAGCTGCGCGACAAGACCGAGGAAGACGAGAAGGAAATCGAAGCCTCGAAATATGACCTCGCCTATGTCGCGCTGGATGGCGATATCGGCTGCATGGTCAATGGCGCAGGCCTTGCCATGGCAACCATGGACATCATCAAGCTTTACGGCAAAGAGCCTGCCAACTTCCTTGATGTTGGGGGCGGCGCGACCACCGAAAAGGTTACGGCAGCCTTCAAGATCATCACGGCTGATCCCAATGTGAAGGGCATTCTGGTGAACATTTTCGGCGGCATCATGCGCTGCGATGTGATCGCCGAGGGCGTGGTGCAGGCGGTCAAAGATGTCGGCCTGCAAGTGCCGCTGGTTGTGCGCTTGGAAGGTACCAAGGTTGAGGAAGGCAAGGCCATCATCAACTCTTCCGGGCTCAACGTCATCGCCGCCGATGATCTCGACGACGCCGCCCAGAAAATCGTCAAGGCCGTTGGCTAAGGCCTGAGAAGAGCAAAACGCAGTGCTTCAGAACCTTCTCCCCTTTGTACCATACCCGTTTGTCGGAAGCGATGAAGCTTGCGACCTGTGCGGCAGTGCGGAAAAGGTTTTGATTTGCTCGACTGACAGGCGCTTGAAGCCGTTGAACACGGTTGCTTGCGTCGAATGTGGTTTGATGCGAACCGACCCAATGCCCACAGATGATGAACTGAACGCGTACTACTCGTCCGGGTATCGCAAGGACTATCAGTTCGCAGGGTCAAGACCGCCCAGAGCCCACATTGCCAACTCGATGCGGATCGCAGAGGCCCGAATGGCGGAGCTGGAACCTTGGATTAGGCCGGGAGCAAGGCTGCTCGATTTTGGCTGTGGAAGCGGGGAGTTTGCCTATCTGGCCCAGGAGGCGGGCTGCAGTGTCACCGCATTTGATCCCGGCAGTGATTACCTGGATTTTGCCAAGCAGGAGTACGGCGTGGATGCGTTTTCCTCGCGTTGGGAAGATGCTGACCTCGAAGCTGGATCATTTGATATCATCACCTGCTTTCACGTTGTCGAACATCTTCGCAAGCCCGTCGAAGCGATTTCTCAAATGGCGAAATGGCTAGACGATGAAGGCGTCGTGCACATCGCCGTGCCGGATATGCGACCCAACCACAAACCATCCTTCGACCGATTTCATTTCGCCCATGTGCACGGGTTCATCGGCGAGACACTGGAGGCAGCGGCGCTTAAGGCCGGTCTTGCGCCAGTTGAAAACCATCTAGTCACGACAAGTGGCCTATTCGCGAAACCCGCTAGCAGCCACGCAACACTTGATGATCTTCCGATTCGCAATCGCCAACGGGCGCAGTATCTGGTCGAAAGCTACCCAGACAATTCCCCTGCGGCCTTTGTCTTCAGCGGCAAATGGGCCGTTCAGGCAAGCCATCGTTTCGCGCGATGGCGACGTGATTTTTTCTCGCCAACGAAGCATTAGACTCGACGCAACTTCTCCCAACCCTCGGAGCGTTCCTTTTCATGTCCATCATTGTCGACAAGAACACCAAGATCATCGTGCAGGGCCTGACCGGCAAGACCGGTACCTTCCACACCGAACAGGCGTTGGCCTATCACGGCACGCAGATGGTCGCTGGCATCCACCCCAAAAAGGGCGGTACCCACTGGACGGCTGGTGAGGGCGCTGGCCCGGTTGCTGGCAAAGAGCTGCCGATCTACGCCACGGTCGCTGAAGCCAAGGAAGCCACCGGCGCCAATGCCTCGGTTGTTTACGTTCCGCCGGCGGGCGCCGCGGCAGCGATCATCGAAGCCATTGACGCCGAGATCCCCTTCATCACCTGCATCACCGAGGGCATCCCGGTGCTCGATATGGTGAAGGTGAAGGCGCGGCTTGAAAAATCCAACTCACGTCTGCTTGGGCCAAACTGCCCGGGCATCATGACGCCGGATGAGTGCAAGATCGGCATCATGCCGGGATCCATCTTCAAGAAAGGCAATGTCGGCATCGTCTCGCGTTCCGGAACGCTGACCTATGAGGCGGTGTTCCAGACAACCAATGAGGGTCTTGGTCAGTCGACGGCTGTCGGTATTGGCGGCGACCCGGTGAAGGGCACCGAGTTCATCGACGTGCTCGAAATGTTCCATGGCGATGATGAAACCACCTCCATCATCATGATCGGAGAGATCGGCGGCTCGGCAGAAGAAGACGCCGCGCAGTTCTTGGCGGACGAAAAGAAGAAGGGCCGTTGGAAGCCGACTGTTGGCTTCATCGCCGGGCGCACGGCACCTCCAGGGCGGACCATGGGCCATGCCGGAGCGGTGATTTCCGGCGGCAAGGGCGGTGCGGAAGACAAAATCGCCGCTATGGAAGAAGTGGGCATTGCCGTTTCGCCGTCACCGGCCCAACTTGGCAAGACTTTGGTCAAGATTCTCAACGGATAGTGAAAACGGTTTCGTTCATTCCTATCTGGGCTGAACGAACCGACAATCAGGCCGCGTGACAGGCATGCGGCCGACATAGGGAGCACGGGGACACCCCCCGCGAAATGAGCCGATGGCACGGCAGGATGCGAACGCGGCTTTCGCCGCCACGTCATTCCTTTATGGCGGCAACGCCGCTTATCTGGATCAGCTTTACGCCGATTACCAGAAAGACCCTTCCCAATTCGGCGCAGAATGGGCCGCGTTCTTCGCCGAGCTAGGCGATGAGGCGGGCGATGTCGCCGACAATGCGCGCGGCGCCTCGTGGAAACGCTCAGACTGGCCAATTGCCGGCAATGGCGAACTGGTCTCCGCACTCGACAGCCATTGGGGCGTGGACGAGAAGGCCGCCGCTAAAGCCGTTGGCGAGAAGCTGAAAGCCAATGCCCAAGTTGCAGGCGTTGAGGTCTCCGCCGAACAGGTGCAGCAGGCAACGCGGGACTCGGTTCGCGCAATCATGATGATCCGCGCCTATCGCATGCGCGGTCACCTGGCCGCCGACCTTGATCCGTTGGAGCTCAAAGAGCCCGAAGATCATCCTGAGCTTGACCCGCGCAGCTATGGCTGGACGGAAGACGATTTCAGCCGCAAGATTTTCCTCGACAAGGTGCTGGGTCTTGATTTCGCGACCATCCCCGAGATGCTCGAAATCTTGAAACGCACCTATTGCTCCACACTCGGCGTGGAGTTCATGCACATCTCCGATGGCGAAGAAAAAAGCTGGATCCAGCAGCGCATCGAGGGCCCGGACAAGGGCATTGCATTCACCGAGAACGGCAAGAAAGCGATCCTCAACAAGTTGATCGAGGCCGAAGGCTTTGAGAAGTTCCTCGACGTCAAATACACCGGCACCAAGCGCTTCGGCCTGGATGGCGGCGAGTCGCTGGTTCCCGCGCTGGAGCAGATCATCAAGCGCGGCGGTCAGCTTGGCGTTGAAGATATTGTGCTGGGCATGGCCCACCGCGGACGCCTCAATGTGCTCTCCCAGGTCATGGAAAAACCGCACCGGGCCATCTTCCACGAGTTCAAGGGCGGCTCGTATGCGCCTGACGATGTGGAAGGCTCCGGCGATGTGAAATACCACCTCGGCGCTTCGTCCGATCGCGAGTTCGACGGCAACAATGTTCACCTGTCGCTGACCGCCAACCCCTCGCACCTTGAAATCGTCAATCCGGTAGTGCTCGGCAAAGTGCGCGCCAAACAAGACCAAGTGGGCGAATTCGACGAGCAAACCGAAGTCGTGCCGCTCGACGAGCGCGCCAAGGTTTTACCGCTGCTGCTGCATGGCGATGCGGCCTTTGCTGGCCAGGGCGTGGTGGCAGAGTGTTTTGGCCTGTCAGGCCTGCGCGGTCATCGCACGGCCGGCTCGATCCACTTCATCATTAACAACCAGATTGGCTTCACCACCAATCCACGGTTCTCGCGGTCCTCGCCCTACCCCTCGGACGTCGCCAAGATGGTCGAGGCACCGGTGTTCCATTGCAATGGCGATGATCCGGAATCGGTCGTCTACGCCGCCAAGATCGCCATCGAGTTTCGGCAGAAATTCCACAAGCCGGTCGTGATCGACATGATCTGCTACCGCCGCTACGGCCACAATGAAGGCGATGAGCCGGCGTTCACGCAGCCGCTCATGTACAAGAAAATCCGCTCGCACCCGACGACCCTGACGCTCTATGCCGAGAAGCTCGTCAAAGAGGGCGTGGTCACCGAGGCTGATCTTGAGGCGATGCGCGGCGCATACCGGGCTGACCTCGACAAAGAGTTCGAGATTGGCCAGGCCTATAAACCCAACAAAGCCGACTGGTTGGATGGCAAATGGGCTGGTCTTTCGCAGGCCAAGGTCGATGACGACCCGCGCAAGGGCAAGACCGGCGTTGACATGGATGTCCTCAAAGACATTGGCGCGAAACTGACAAGCGTGCCGGAGGGTTTTGAGGCCCACCGCACGATCAAACGCTTTCTGGCCAACCGCAAAGCGATGATCGATTCCGGCGAAGGCATCGACTGGGCAACCGGCGAAGCGCTGGCCTTTGGCTCTCTGGCAGTGGAAGGCCATCCGATCCGCCTGTCCGGTCAGGATTGCGAGCGCGGCACGTTCTCGCAGCGCCACTCGGTGCTTTACGATCAGCGCGATGAGAAACGCTTCATACCGTTGAACAGTCTCGAAGACGGTCAGGCACGCTACGAGGTCATCAACTCGATGTTGTCGGAAGAAGCGGTGCTCGGCTTCGAGTACGGCTACTCCATGGCTGAGCCGAACGCGCTCACTCTTTGGGAAGCGCAATTTGGCGACTTTGCCAATGGCGCGCAGGTCCTGTTCGACCAGTTCATTTCCTCTGGCGAGCGCAAATGGCTGCGCATGTCCGGTCTCGTCTGCCTATTGCCGCACGGTTACGAGGGCCAGGGACCGGAACACTCCTCGGCCCGGCTGGAGCGCTTTCTGCAAATGTGCGCTGAGGACAATATGCAGATCGCCAACTGCACGACGCCGGCCAACTATTTCCACATTCTGCGCCGCCAGTTGAAACGTGATTTCCGCAAGCCGCTCATCCTGATGACGCCCAAAAGCCTGCTGCGTAACAAGCGCGCCACCTCGCGCCTTGATGAGATGGGACCGGATTCAACCTTCCACCGCGTACTGTGGGATGACGCAGAGGTTCTGAAGGACGAGCCGATCCAATTGGTGAAGGACGATAAGATCCGTCGCGTCGTTCTGTGTTCGGGCAAGGTCTATTTCGACCTTTACGAAGAACGCGAAAAACGTGGCGTCAACGATGTCCAGCTCCTGCGCGTCGAGCAGCTCTATCCGTTCCCGGCCCGCGCGCTGATTACCGAGCTGTCGCGCTTCAAGCAGGCGGAAGTGGTTTGGTGTCAGGAAGAGCCGAAAAACATGGGCTCGTGGACCTTTATCGAACCCAACATCGAGTGGGTGCTGAACAAGATCGACGCCAAGCACACCCGTCCGCGTTATGCCGGTCGTTCGGCAGCCGCGGCCACGGCAACCGGCTTGATGTCCAAACACCAGGCGCAGCTCAAAGCCTTCCTCGACGAAGCCTTGGGCGAGTAATTCTATCTCCGGCGTCAAGCCGGGCAATCGCGCCGGATGTGACCGGCTGCATGGAGACCGAAAATGGCGAGTGAAATCCGCGTTCCGACCCTGGGTGAGTCCGTCACCGAAGCCACCGTGGCCAGTTGGTACAAAAAATCTGGCGATGCGGTGAACGCCGATGAACCTTTGGTGGAACTGGAGACCGACAAGGTGACCGTTGAGGTCCCTGCCCCGGCCTCCGGTGCACTCGGTGAAATCCTGGTGAAAGAAGGCGAAACCGTCGAAGTGGGAACGCTGCTCGGCATGCTGGAGGCCGGTGACGGGGCAGCTCCTGCACCTGCCGCCAAAATGGAAGCCGCTCCGGCTGCGGCGGCACCGGCTGCCTCCAGCGGCAAACTGGTCGACGTGATCACGCCGAGCGCCGGTGAATCCGTCACTGAGGCCGAGGTTGGCGAAATCTCGGTCAAAGTCGGCGATTCAGTAAAAGCCGATGATGTGCTGCTGGAATTGGAAACCGACAAGGCAGCTCAGGAAATTCCGGCGCCCGTCTCCGGCACGATTGCCGAGATCGCGGTGAAGACGGGCGACATCGTCGAGCCAGGCAACCTTTTGTTGAAGATCGAAGAAGGTGCCGCCGGATCGAGCGCGAAAAGCGCCGATGCCATCAGTCCGGCGATCCCGAATGAGGCGCCACAGCCCGATACCGCCGTGCCGCCCTCCGTCACCGAAATGCCGCCCTCGCCGTCGGCCAGCCGCATGATGGCCGAGACCGGCGTCAGCGTGGCGGCGGGCACCGGCAAGCGCGGTCAGGTTCTCAAGGGCGATGTCATCAACGCTATCAACTCCGGTCAGACCGCTGCGCCGGCGGCGTCCGCCCCAGCCAGCGCCCGCGCGCCCTCCAGCGCTGATGACGAAGCGCGCGAAGATCGCGTGCGCATGACCCGTCTGCGCCAGACCATCGCCCGCCGCCTGAAAGACGCGCAAAACACAGCCGCCATGCTCACCACCTACAACGAGGTGGACATGGGCCCGGTGATGGACATCCGCAAACAGTACAAGGAACTGTTTGAGAAAAAGCATGGCGTGAAGCTTGGCTTCATGGGCTTTTTCACCAAGGCGGTCTGCCACGCGCTGAAGGAAATCCCGGCGGTGAACGCTGAGATCGATGGCACCGACATCATCTACAAAAACTTCGCGCATATCGGCGTGGCTGTCGGCACCGACAAGGGCTTGGTTGTCCCCGTGGTTCGCGATGCCGACCAGATGTCGATTGCCGAGATCGAAAAAGAAATCGGTCGCCTAGGTCTGGCCGCGCGCGACGGCAAACTCGGCATGGATGCCATGCAGGGCGGCACGTTCACCATCTCCAATGGCGGCGTTTACGGCTCGCTGATGTCCTCACCAATCTTGAACGCACCGCAATCGGGCATTCTGGGCATGCACAAAATCCAAGAGCGTCCCATGGCGGTGAATGGCCAGGTCGTGATCCGTCCGATGATGTATCTGGCGCTCTCCTACGATCACCGCATCGTCGATGGCAAAGAGGCGGTCACCTTCCTGGTGCGCGTGAAAGAAAGCCTGGAAGACGTGCAGCGCCTGGTGCTCGACCTTTAAGGAGGCCTGACGATGCGCACAGCTTTTGCAGCCATTGCAGCGATCGGATTGGCGCTTGCCTATCTGATGACGTCTCCATCTGTTTCCTTGGCGCAGAAGTCCGACCGCGCATCGATCCACGATGAGGAGTATGCCAACCTTCTGGAAGACTTCATCTCAGTGCTGCCCAACAGCTTTGATGTGGTTGGCACCAACACCGATGGCAGCACCTATCGCGGCACCGCATATTTGAGCTTCGATCCCCAAAGCGGCGATCTGTCCGTCGACTGGCAAATTGCCGGTCAGCGGTTCTCGGGGCGCGGCCCATTGATCGGCGGCGAGTTCATTGTCGATTGGGGGCAATCAAGCCCTGTCATTTACACGGTTCAGCGCAATGGCGACCTGTTTGGCACTTGGGCCAACGGCGAAGCCTCCGAAACACTGACCTTCGCCCCCTAGGACGGCAAAACGCATGTCTTCAGCACCATCCGAGGTCGCGGTGATTACCGGCGGCAGCCGGGGGATCGGCGCAGCGACAGCGCGCCTGTTGGCGGCACGCGGCTTTACGATTGTGCTGAGCTATCAGTCGAATAAAGAGGCCGCCGATCAGGTCGTTGACCAGATCACCAGGGGCGGTGGGCAAGCTCGCGCCGTGCAGGCGGATGTGGCAAGCGAGGATGACACACTGCGTCTCTTTGCACTGGTGGATCAAATCGGCGACAAGCTCACAGTGCTGATCAACAACGCCGGAATAGTGGGCAGCCCCACCACCATAGCTGACATCAGCTTCGACCGTCTGGAGCGTATGATGCGCACCAACGTCATCGGCAGCATCATCTGCGCCCGCGAAGCGGTGAACCGCATGGCATTGAGCAAAGGCGGTGTTGGAGGCTCTATCATTAACCTGTCCTCCGCAGCCGCACGGCTTGGTTCGCCGAACCAATATGTCGACTATGCCGCGAGCAAAGGCGCGATCGATAGCTTCACCAAAGGCCTGGCGCTCGAAGTCGCCGATGATGGCATCCGGGTGAATGCTGTCAGTCCGGGCATCATCGAGACGGAGATCCATGCCTCAGGTGGTTTGCCTGATCGGGCAAAGGATTTGGCACCAACGGTGCCAATGAAACGCAGTGGAACAGCCGAGGAAGTTGCCCAGGCCATTGGGTTTCTGGTTTCTTCGGATTCATCATACACCACCGGCATAATTCTTGATGTGACCGGCGGCCGGTAAAGCAAAGGAAAACGCACCATGGCTGACGCTTACGATCTCATCGTCATCGGAACAGGCCCCGGCGGCTATGTCTGCGCCATTCGCGCTGCGCAGCTCGGCATGAAGGTTGCCGTGGTTGAAAAGCGCGCCACCCATGGCGGTACCTGCCTCAACATTGGCTGTATCCCCTCCAAGGCCCTGCTGCATGCCTCAGAGGTATTTGAGGAAGCCGGTCACACCTTCGAGACGCTCGGCATCAAGGTCACCAAGCCCAAGCTCGAACTCGACAAGATGATGGGCTTCAAGGACGATGTGGTAAAGGACAATGTCAACGGCATTGCCTACCTGTTCAAAAAGAACAAGATCACCGACTATATCGGCAGCGGCGCGATCACCGCGCCCGGCAAGGTCACGGTGACGGCAGACGATGGCAAGACAACAGAGCTTGAGGCCAAGCACGTTGTGATCGCCACCGGTTCGGATTCGGCCGGCATCCCGGGTGTCGCCCTCGACATCGACGAAAAAACCATCGTCACCTCCACCGGCGCGTTGGAACTCGACAAGGTACCCGGCCATGTGGTCGTGGTCGGCGGCGGCGTGATCGGTCTGGAGCTTGGCTCGGTCTGGCGGCGCCTCGGTTCAAAGGTCACCGTGGTCGAGTTCCTGGATCATATTCTCGGCGCCATGGACCTCGACACCTCCAAACAGTTCCTTCGCATTCTGAAAAAGCAGGGCATGGAATTCATGCTCTCCTCCAAGGTCACCGCCGTGGAGAAGAAAGCACGTGGCAAACTGGCCGTCACCGTCGAACATGCCGGCGGCGAGGCCGATGCCGAAACACTGACCGCAGACGTCGTGCTGGTTTCGACCGGACGTGCGCCCTACACCAAGGGGCTTGGTCTGGAAGAGGTCGGCGTGGAACTGGACGAGCGTGGCCGGGTGAAAACCGACGGCCACTTCAAAACCAATGTTGAGGGCATTTACGCCATCGGCGACGTGATCGACGGACCGATGCTGGCCCACAAGGCCGAAGATGAAGGCTTGGCTTTGGCCGAACTGATCGCCGGCAAGGCAGGCCATGTGAACTATGACGTCATTCCCTCGGTCGTTTACACAGAGCCGGAAGTCGCCTCTGTCGGCAAGACCGAAGAAGAACTGAAAGCCGCTGGCATTGAGTACAAGTCGGGCAAGTTCCCCTTCTCCGCCAATGGCCGCGCCCGCGCGATGAACGCAACGGACGGCTTTGCCAAAGTGCTGGCCGATGCCAAGAGCGACAAGGTCTTGGGCGTCCATATCGTCGGTAAGGGCGCTGGCGACCTCATCCACGAGGCCGCCGTCTTGATGGAGTTCGGCGGCTCGTCGGAAGATATGGCGCGCACCTGCCATGCGCATCCGACCATGTCAGAGGCGGTCAAAGAGGCGGCGATGGCCGTCGAAAAACGCCAGATCCATCTCTAGCGGGCGGGCAAGGAACCAGCGATGCTTTCCGGCACCGTTCATGAAATCGCACTCGCTTTGCCCCATCCGGCCTTCCCGGAAGCCGACTGGGGCGACACGTTTGAGATGCGCACCAATCGCCATTTTGATGACGCCGAACATGCGGCCCGCACCATCATGAACTCGCTGCCCGCCTGGGCAAGCGGGCTTATGGATATGCGTGACAGGGTCGTCAGCCCTTTGGGCTTGAAAACCGGCAAGGCCATGATGGCGGCGCCGGACGTGGAATGCGTCGGCTTCTTCCCTGTGATCGCCAAGTCACCAGACCGCATCCTGCTTGGCGAGGATGACCGGCACCTCAACTTCCGTGTGGCGGTTGATCTTCACGCTGATGACCAAGGTCAGCAGGTGAGCCTGTCAACGCTGGTCAAGCGCAACAACGCATTGGGCGCAGGCTATCTGGCGGTGATCATTCCGTTTCACAAATTGATCGCCCGGGCCATGCTGCGAAGCATCCGCTAGGCAGCTGTCGGGCCAGCGGAACCAACGGCGACGATCGGCTCAAACCCACCCATGATCATGCGCTTGCCATCTAAGGGCAGAGCGGTGAACTGCTGCTCCATACGGGGGTCTTCAAAGACATCCGCATTGCCTTTGTCACGGGTGGCTTTGTCCGGCCAGACGATCCAGGAAAACACCACCGTCTCATCCGCAGCTTTCTTCACGGCCATCGGAAAACTGGTGATCTCCCCGTCGGGCACATCGACGCCCCAGCACTCGCAAACCGAGAGAGCCCCGTACTCCCGGAAAACATCGGCAAGAGCTCGCGCCTGAGCGCGAAAATCATCCTTGCGCGCGGTGGGAACGGTGAAAACAAATCCATCGACATAAGACATGATGACCTCCTTTTCGAAGGCCATCCTATCACGACGGTGACGCTATCGCTTGCGCAGACGCTCGATCTCGTCGATGGGATCGAACATAACCTTCACGCGCTCGGTCAGCGCATCAAGCGACTCTAGGTGGCGATCCAGCTCGGCCATCCGCTGGCGGGCGTAGAGCGCATCGCTTTCCACTTTCGTCAGTTGCTGTTCGGCGCCCTCGTCGCGCTCGCCTTCATAGCCGGTATCGACAAGCTGCGAGGCCTGGCCAACGAAGTCGGCGTAGCGCCGTTCCAGCCCGCGGCGCTCCTTCATCACGCCGGTGCGCACCTCGTTGATCTGCCGAACCAGCGCCGCCACCCGCGCTTGATCGCTGGTTTTGTCACGTGCCGAACTTCGCGCTTTGAAGAACACCATGCTGTTTGTATTGCCATGCAACGCGCGATTCGGGCAATCGACAAACCAGGTTCAAGCCAGCGAGCACACAGCCTAGTGAGGCGGTTTCATATTCGCACCACATTTGGCTGTCAGCGCCTTGTGCTTGGGATTGATAATTGTGCTTTACCGGCACGTACTTGGCGCGATACACCCCACGGATGGCACCACTTCGGCGTTCCCTCAGACGGATCAAGGTCGGCAAAGACCCTGCGCTCAATCTTGAGCCGCAAAAGCCTTCGGGCGTCGAGCATCGCGGCGTCAGCTTCAAATGGCTTTTCAGCACGGTCGTCACCGGTCTTGCCTCAACCGGCCTGATGATTGGCGCGCTTTATGCCGCCGTCGATGGTCGCCAACAGGTCGCCGTGCCGCCCAACGTTGCCCAGACCGAACTGCTGGCAAGCCTGGTCGATGAAGATGGTCGCATTGCCAAGGGCGACCGCCTGACCCGGATCGCCGAACCGATTGCCAACCGCCAGCTGATCGACGTGTCCACCATCCACCGCGAGGGCGATATGGATGTGGTGCGTCTGCAGCCGTTCGCGCGCGTGATCGCGACGCTGGCGCTTGAATCAACCGAGATCAGTGCCGAGCGCCCACCGTTCAACCCGCTGAACCTTTTTGCCGGCAACAACGACATCATCAGCGCCGACGCGGCCTCGCTGATTTACGACGCCGACGTCGAAGGCGAGATCGCGGTGCGTGAGACGGCCTTCCCCTACGATTATGCCGCGCTCGATCAGAACGCCGTTCCGGCGCCCGAGCAGGTGGCCTTCGAAGTTGCCGACATCGCACGCTTCACGATTGGCGAGAGCGCACCGCAGGCTGTCGCCGCAGGCTTCTCACCCTCCCTGGATTTCGGCGCACAGTCCGCGCTCGCCTTTGCTGATCCAACCCGCGCGTCAACGGCCTTCGCCTCGCTCAACGCCGCCGAAGCCGATGCGCAGGCAGCCCTCAATGCCCTGGAAAGCTTCGCCACCGTTCGCGTGATTCCGGAAAACTTCTCTGTCATCGGCAAGGTTGAAGACCAGCCGGTGGACCAATCTGACGGTTTGGATGAAGTGATTGTCGCGTTGCGCGACGGCGACACGCTTGGCTCAGTTCTTCTTGCCAACGGCGCGCGCGAAGGCTCAGTCGCACCGGTTGAATCCGCCTTTGAGACCTTCCTCAACACCACGCAGATGCGCGAAGGCCACCGCCTGCGCATCGCCATGGCACCGGCCGATGAGACCGGCGAGACATCCGATCCCATCCGCGTCAGCCTCTACGATCAACGCTCGCATCTTCTGACCATCGCGCTGACCGAGAACGGGCGCTATCAGGTCGATGAAGAGCCGCGCATCGTCGATCTCAACGCCTTCGCGGCGGTTGAGCAGGAAGCGCAGGGCTCAGCCCGCCTTTATTCCTCAATTTACGAGACGGCGCTCGCCAACGAAATCCCGATGGATGTTGCCAACGAGCTAATCCAGATCTTCGCCTATGATTTGGACTATCAGCGCGTCGTCCAACCGAGCGACACGATGGAAGTTCTTTACGAGCTTGACGGCGATGGCGACGCTTCTGGCGATGTCGTGTTTGCCTCCATCACCACCGGCTCGACTACGCATAAATTCTACCGGTTCACCGCCGAAGACGGCTCCCTGCTCTACTTCGATGAAGAAGGTGTCTCGGCCAACAAATTCCTCATCCGCAACCCCGTTCCCAACGGCCGCTTTCGCTCCGCCTTCGGCATGCGTCGCCACCCGATCCTCGGCTACAACCGTATGCACAACGGCGTTGATTGGTCGGCTCCGCGCGGCACGCCCATCATCGCCGCCGGCAATGGAACGGTCACTGATGCGCGCTGGAATTCCGGCTTCGGGCGCTGGGTTCGTATCGAGCACGCCAATGGGTATGTAACGACCTATTCCCACCAGACACGCTTCGCCGACGGTATCGCGCCGGGCGTTGAAGTTCGCCAGGGTCAGGTGATCGGTTATGTCGGCTCAACCGGCCTTTCCACCGGTCCACACCTTCACTATGAGGTGCTGGTGAATGGCCGCAATGTGGACCCGATGGGCATTCGCGTCGCGCGCGAAGAAACGCTGTCCGGCCAGCGCCTGGTCGATTTTGAGCGTGAGCGCAATCGGATCGACGAATTGATGGAGCGTGATCGCGGCGCCACCATCCGCGTGGCATCAACGGTCAACTGACGCTCTGGCACCCGCTAGCGCGGAATGTACCAGTCGCGCCGGTGGTTGAAGGCGATGAGACCGTTGAGCACCACGGCACCAAGCAGCGAAAACATCACCACCGAAAGCGGGAACAGGAACGCCGCCACCGCGAACAGCACGGCGTCAAAGCCGAGCTGAATGTAGCCGGCGCGAATGCCGAACTTGTCTTGAATCCAAATCGCCACCACGCCCAACCCGCCGAGTGAGCTTTTGTGGCGGAAGATGGCGAGCAGCCCAATCCCGGTCACGACACCGAACATGATTGCACCCAGTGTTGGGTCGAGC
The DNA here is from genome assembly GCA_017642935.1 of Hyphomicrobiales bacterium. Classification (NCBI taxonomy): domain Bacteria; kingdom Pseudomonadati; phylum Pseudomonadota; class Alphaproteobacteria; order Hyphomicrobiales; species Hyphomicrobiales bacterium. Next base: position 1,014,928 of record JAEPOK010000002.1, on the reverse strand, counting down.
CGCTCAATGGCAAAGCCCAGCGGCACCAACTCGGTGCCCAGCGATAGCGCCGCCACACAGGCCATCGATTTGAGCGTGAACTCCCACCCCATCGCCTTGATGGCAAAAAGGTAGAACGGGATGTTGATCAGAAAGAAGATCAGCCCGAACGAGCCGCCGGTGAGATAGGAAATAACCACCGCCAGGCCCGCCGTTTGGCCTGTGATCAAACCCAAATGGGTCAGGATAACCAGACCCATCGTGCACATGACAACGCCGGTCGCCAGCCCCTGCGCATCCTCCAGCGGCGTGTGCTTGATGGTGGATTGCGCGACGGGAACAGGACTTGGCATGAGGTGCTACCCGCCGAATTTTTTGGTGCGAGCGGCCAGCGTTCGCAATCGAAGAGCATTCAGCTTGATGAAGCCTTGCGCGTCAGTCTGATCGTAGGCGCCCTGATCGTCTTCGAACGTCACAAGCTCTTCAGAATAGAGCGACTTGTCGGACGCGCGACCCGTGACGATCACATTGCCTTTGTAAAGCGTCAGCGAGACCTCGCCTTCCACATGGGCCTGACTGTGATCAATGGCCGCCTGCAGCATTTCGCGCTCCGGTGAGAACCAGAAACCGTAATAGATCAGTTCCGCATAACGCGGCATGAGCTCGTCTTTCAGATGCGCGGCGCCACGATCCAGTGTGATCGACTCCATCGCCCGGTGCGCTTCAAGCAGGATCGTACCGCCTGGCGTTTCATAGACGCCGCGGGACTTCATGCCGACAAAGCGGTTCTCCACAAGATCCAGGCGTCCAATGCCATTGTCGCGACCGAGGTCGTTGAGCCGCGCCAAAAGCGTTGCCGGCGACAGGCGCTCGCCATTGATTGAAACCGCATCGCCTTTTTCAAAGCCAATCGTGATTTTGGTTGGTACATCCGGCGCATCCATCGGCGAAACGGTGCGCATATGGACATATTCCGGTGCATCCACGTTCGGATCTTCCAGCACTTTGCCTTCCGAGGAGGAGTGCAAAAGGTTCGCGTCGACTGAGAACGGCGCTTCGCCGCGCTTATCCTTCGGCACGGGGATCTGATGCTTCTCGGCAAAATCGAGAAGAGCTTCACGGGATTTGAAATCCCACTCACGCCATGGCGCGATCACTTTAATGTCGGGGTCGAGCGCATAGGCATTGAGTTCGAACCGGATCTGATCATTGCCCTTGCCGGTCGCACCATGCGCCACTGCATCAGCGCCGGTTTCGCGGGCAATTTCGACAAGCCGTTTGGAGATCAACGGCCGGGCGATGGAGGTGCCGAGCAGATAGACGCCCTCATAGACTGCGTTGGCGCGGAACATCGGAAACACGAAATCGCGCACAAACTCTTCGCGCAGATCATCAATGTAGATTTCCTTGATGCCCAGCATCTCGGCCTTTTTGCGCGCCGGCTCCAGCTCTTCGCCCTGGCCAAGATCGGCGGTGAAGGTGACCACCTCGGCGTCATACTCGGTCTGCAGCCATTTCAGGATGATCGAGGTGTCGAGGCCGCCGGAATAGGCAAGCACGACTTTGTTGACGTCACCCTTGTGGGCCATGACATGCACTCCAATACGAGAAATCAATGAGAGGCTTGCGTTTAAGCGCGCGCGCCGCGTGCTTGCAAGCGTGGAAAATGGGCGCGCTGCCTATCCTGCGCTCAGCGCGAAAAACCAGAACACGACCAGAAGCACGAAGAGCTGCAACATGTTCATCCGTACCGACCAGGCATGCAGCATTTTTGCCGGTCCCGCCTGGATCGTAGACCCGCGCGCGACCTCGTCGTTGAGAGCGTTGATCCGCGGCGTCATCACCTGACGGGCGAAGAGAAAACCGCCGGCGATCACCGCCAGCACTAAGCCGGCGGCAACATTGACCAGGAACCCGGCGATGGCTGCCAGACCGGCCATGATGGCCAAGACCAGATAGTAGACCGGAAAGATCGCACGGGTCAGCGTGCGGGCGCGCTCTTTATCCAGCACCTTGTGCACCAGCGGAGCAACGGCAGCGGCAAACAGCACCATCGCACCGGCGGTGAGCGCGGTGAAGAAAAGCGCCGAATAAAGCGCAAGGTGGGCGGCGAACGCAGCGTCCATCAATGTGTCCTTCTAACGGTTTGGGGCCTGCCTATCACGGCCTGCGATATTGGAGGAACCCGGCATTGTGCCCCACTCTGTCGTAGAGCGCGCGGCCAGCCGCGTTCGTCTCATGGGTGTGCCAATAGACCCGTGCAGCACCCAGATCATCGGCCAATTCATAGACCGCTTCGATCAACGCCCGACCGGCACCACGTCCCCGCGCTTCGGGTAAAGTGAAGAGGTCTTCTAGATAAAGGTACCAGCCATCGGTCCAGGTCGCGCGATGCTTCACGCAATGGACGATGCCGATCAGCGCCTCACCCTCAAACGCACCAAGCGCATACACTGGCTCGCCAGCATCGTGAAACCGCTGCCACGTGACCTCCGTCACCGCCGGATCAAGGGTCGCCCTATAGAAGGTCAGATAGCCCTGCCAGAGCGGCAGCCACGCCTCGTGATCGTCCGGAACCAAAGGTCGGATGGAAAAAGGCTGGCGCGTCGGGCTTGATGCGGTCACAACAACTTGCTCTGGATGAACGCCCGCTCCCGGCGGGCCAAAGCCACATAGGACGTCCCTCGCCGCAATGGCAACACCCACCACCTCACCTGCCGACATGACCAAAGCGCACTATGCCCAGCGCCTGGCAGCCATCGTTGTTGCCGTCGTCGTGGTGCGCTTTGTCGTGCTGCTCCTGACGCCGCTCGATCTCTTCTACGACGAGGCGCAGTATTGGTATTGGGCGCAGGATCCGGCTCTTGGCTACTTTTCCAAACCGCCGCTGATCGGCTGGCTGATCGCGGCGACCACGGCCATCTGCGGCGACACCGAAGGCTGCATCCGCTCCGCCGCGCCGCTGTTCCATGGCGTGACAACCATGCTGGTGTTTGGCCTCGCCGCCACGCTCTACGCCCCACGCACAGCCTTCTTTGCCGCGCTCGGCTATCTTTTCGCCATCGCCGTTTCGGCCTCCTCTCTTTTGATCTCCACAGACGTTCCGCTGCTCGTCTGTTGGGTAGCCGGGCTTTGGGCCTTCGTGCACTACACCCGAACGCCGAGCGCCATGTTGGCTGCTGGTTTTGGCGTCGCCATCGCCATCGGGCTCAATGCCAAATACGCGATGATCTATTTTCCGCTCTGCGCGTTGGCCTATCTCGCCTTCACCCGAGATGCGCGCCACTTGCTCAAACGCGGTGACCTTTGGCTTGGCATCGTAGTGGGCATGCTTGGCTTCTTGCCCAACCTCATCTGGAACATCCAGCATGAGTTCATCACCTTCAGCCACACCGGTGAGAACATATCAGGCGGCGGGCTTACCTTCGATCCAGCGAGCTTTTTGGAGTTTTTCGGTAGCCAGTTTGCGGTCGCCGGGCCGATCCTCTTCGCAGCGTTGTTTTATATGCTCGCCAAACGCAGGCGCAGCGACACGCCGTCCGCTGACCGATTGCTGCTCTTCTTCTCACTCCCCATTCTCGTGCTGTTGAGCCTGCAAGCCTTTCAATCGAGCGCCAATTACAACTGGGCCGCCACCGCCTATCCGGCTCTCATCATCGTCACCACGGCTATCCTGATGGATCGCGCACGCTGGCAATGGGTGCGCTGGAACTTGATCATTTGCTTTGCCCTGGCTGGGATCATGCTTGCCGGCGCCCTCGCGGCGCTGACCGTGCGTCCCGATCATCCGGTGATCGCGCGGACCAATCTTGAGGATATGTTCGGCTGGGCGGAACATGCAGACGAACTCAGCAAACGGCTTGACCGCTTGGAAGCCGACACGATCATCACGGTCGGCCGGCGCTATGCGGCAGGGTTTTCCTACTATCTGCGCGACCGCGAGGAACCGCTGCGCGCCTTCCGCCATCAAGGCAGCCCGGCGCGCAACCATTTTGAGTTCACCGCGCCGTGGAGCGGACCATCGGTCGGCGAACGGGCGGTTATCATTTCGCCCGGCAACATAAGCCCAGTGCGCGGCGCGCGGTTGGTCGGCGTTGTCGAGGCCGACGATGGCGCCGCACCCTTCCGCTCCAACAGCTATTTGTTCCTAGCCGAAGGACCGGACGAGTAGGTTTGTTTCCGGGTGGCTCTAGGGAACGCCCTGCGGTAAAGGCCAAACATGCTTGAGTTCATCCCATCATTGGCAACCCTTGCGGCGTTTTCGCTCGCCGCCATCGCGCTCACCCTAACGCCTGGCCCTGACATGACATTGTTCCTTGGCCAGACGGTGGCCAATGGACGTCGCGCCGGGTTTGCGTCCATGGCCGGCGCATCGAGTGGGATCGTCGTTCACTCGCTGGCCGCCGCCATCGGATTGTCGGCGCTCATCGCCGCTTCGCCGCAGGCCTTTGAGGTGCTCAAATGGGTCGGCGCGGCCTATCTGGCTTATCTTGCCTATGAGGTGCTGCGTCATGGTTCGGGGCTGACCGGCGACGGACCACCGAAGTCCAACTCGCTGCGAAAAGCCTATATGAAGGGCCTGACGATCAATCTGCTCAACCCGAAGATCATCTTGTTCTTCGTGACATTCCTGCCGCAATTCGTGTCGCCGACCGATCCCCACGCATCCGGCAAGCTGATGTTTTTGGGGCTGTTCTTTTTAGTGATCGCGATCCCAATGGTCATCCCGATGATCTTGGGCGCCGAACGCATCTCAGGCTTTCTGCGGCGCTCGAAACGTGCAACACGCATCTTCGATTGGCTGTTTGCAGGTGTGATGGGCGGCTTTGCCCTTAAGCTTCTGGCGACCCAGGCGCGTTGACCGAAGCTGGGATAGAATAGCGGCGCTCGCGATAGGCCCCGGCGGTGCGTCCGGCGATCAGCCAGTAGACAAATCCACCGACAATCCCGACGGCAGCGGCGATCAGAACCCGGCGATCGGCAAGATAGACCTGCGAACCAAGCGCAAAGGTCGCGCTATAGAGCCCGACGAGACCACCTGCCACGCCGAAGATCACCATGCTGCGAAGACGAAAAACCTCGGTGGCAAGGACAACAATCACTGAGGGCAGGAAGGCTGTGTGGGCTATGGCGAAGACGGCCAAGATTGCCGTGCCCCAGTAAAACGCTTCATAAGCCTCATCGCCTTCAAGTCCGCGATAGAGCGCGAAGGTGCCCACCAATCCGGCGGCGAGGACGGCGACCAAAAAAGCAAACAGACACAGCAAAGACCGCAAGAAAACAAGCGTGAAGGATACCCGTCCTTCAACCGTGCCCGACGGCAAGGCTGGCGGCTGATCAGCCATTTTCGGCAATAGCCTGCTGCGCTGCCAAACGCTCAGCATCGAGGTGCGCCGCGTCATGCGGATCCGGCGCCTCACCAGCCAGGGCTGCGCTCATGGCTCGTTTTTTCCAAGCTGGAATGCGTTCGGATTCTGATTTCAGCTGGCCGCAGGCCGCCAGAATATCCCGGCCCCGCGGGGTACGCACCGGCGAGGCGTAGCCTGCTCGGTTCACAACATCGGCAAAGCGCTCGATCTGATCCCAGTTGGAGCATTCATAACGCGTGCCCGGCCAAGGGTTGAACGGAATGAGATTGATCTTCGCCGGAATGCCTTTCAGCAATCGCACCAGCTCTTTGGCATCGGCCAAACTGTCGTTAACGCCCTTCAGCATGACGTACTCAAACGTGATGCGTTTAGCATTGGAAACACCAGGATAGGTCCTGCAAGCTTCGAGCAACTCGGCGATCGGGTACTTTTTGTTCAGCGGAACCAGCTCGTTGCGCAACTCATCGCGCACCGCGTGCAAGCTGATTGCCAGCATTACGCCGATCTCGTCACCGCAGCGGGTAATCTCCGGAACAACACCGGACGTTGACAGTGTGATGCGACGCTTGGACAGCGAAATGCCCTCACCGTCCGAGGCGATCAAAAGGGCCTTCTTCACATTGTCGAAATTGTAGAGCGGCTCGCCCATGCCCATCATCACGACATTGGAAATCGCCCGCCCGCCATCGCGCGGCGCGGTCATACCGGCTGGGGTTTCCTGATCGGGCCAGTCACCGAGACGGTCGCGAGCCACCAAAATCTGCGCCAAGACCTCGTCAGCGGTCAGGTTGCGCACCAGTTTCTGCGTACCCGTGTGGCAAAAGGTGCAGGTCAGTGTGCAGCCGACCTGGCTCGACACACACAAGGTGCCGCGATCGCTTTCGGGGATGTAGACCGTTTCCACATCCACCGGCTGCTCGGTGGCATCACGCGCGGGGAACCGCATCAGCCATTTCGCCGTGCCATCATCGCTGATCTGTTCGGCGACGATCTGCGGCCTGGCAATCGAATGGGTATCGGCCAATGCCTGCCGCACATCCTTGGCGATGTTGGTCATGGCATCATAGTCATGGACACCGCGGACATAGAGCCAGTTCCACAGCTGACGCGCCCGCATGCGCCGCTGCTTCTCCGGCACATCAAGCGATTCCAGCGTCGTCAGAAGATCGGCCCGGTCGAGCCCGACAAGCTGGGGCTTGGGCGGCACGAATTCGGCCACCGCGTCGATCATCGGCGCATTGGGATTCTGGCGGGCAAGGTCAAGAGTGGCGGCCATAGCGGGCAGCTTTCATGCGGTCAGGGGGCGCGGGGGCAGAAGACCGCGTCCATAACGCAAAAACCGCCGCCCGGCAAACCGGACGACGGCTTCGATTCGGCATGGGATAGGCCGTTAGGATGGACAGTCGGCCGCTGTGCGGTTGGTGCCAGCGGTCACGCCAGACAGCGAAAACACATAGGTCACGTTGGTGCCACGCGAGGATGTTCCCGACACGCGCATATCACTGCCCGCGCGCATGGCAGCCAGCAGGTTCGGCCCCTCGGCAGGGTTGTTGAGAAACGCTCGCGGTCCCTGAGTGAGGAAGGTGAAGCTCGACGATCCAACGGTCGTGGTGACCTGCGAACCTTCAGCAAAGGAATAGCCAACCAGGATCAACGGCTCAGCCGTGACGCTCGCCGCCGGACGACGGGTCAAATAAAAGAACACATCGCCGTGGCGGCTTTCAGGCATCGGGTCATAGGAGCGTGGTTTGGAGACGATGAAACACGCCTGCGAACCCTCAATCGTTGTGGTGAAGACGTCCCAATCGCGGGACTGCTCAACAAAGGTCGGCTCCTGCGCCAAAACAACGCCTGGGACCATCATGCCAAAGGCAAGCGCGACAGCCATCAAGGCACGGCGTGCGGGGGAGAAAGAAAGCGGAAAAACAGACATCGGGAAACTCGCTCGGTCGCTTGTCAGTTCTGGGCCAGTTCGGGATGGCTCCTGACGGTTAACACATGCCTAAGGCACACCATCAAAGGCGAAGCTGGTCCACAAGGTCCAATTCACCATGATATTGCGTCAAAGGTCGTTAAATGCCGGTTAAGGACTGCCGCACGCGCCGCCGCACTTCTCCGGGCTACCGCCCGAGCGCATCCCTAGCGGCGAGTGGGGCAAGAGTGTGACCAAGCACTTGTGTCGCCGCCCGCCCAGTAAGTGCGTCAAAATGCCGAGGGAGAAGCCAGCTGTTTACCTGCCAGAACAAATCAATCAGATTTGGGATGTTCCTAGAGGTAGTGTTAGGCGTTCGACCTAAGGACAAAGCGTTCAAAAGTCCTATCTTCACCATCCCCTCTGCCGATCCGAAATCCAGACAACACCAAACGGACCTTTGAATGCCGCGTTCCTCGCAGCCTGACACCCGATCTGAAGCCGCAAAGGCCGACGCGCAACGCCATGCGGCGTGGCTCGAAGCGGTGGCGCAGCGGCAGGATCGCGCTGCGTTCGCCGACTTGTTCAACCATTTCGGACCGCGCGTAAAAGCCTATTTGATGCGGCTAGGGGCTGACGATGCGATGGCCGAAGAGGTCGCCCAAGACGTGATGGTCACGGTCTGGCGCAAGGCGGCATTGTTCGATCGGTCAAAAAGCTCGGCGGCAACCTGGCTTTTTCGCATCGCCCGCAATCGCCGCATCGATGTGCTGCGGCGCAAGCGCACCATCAATGTCGATACTGAGACGATGGTGATTGAGGACGAAAATCTTCCTGATCCCAACGAAACACTGGACGAAGAAAAACGGCAAAAACGCATCCGCCAAGCGCTCGCCGAACTGCCAGAGCAGCAGTTGCAATTGGTGGAACTCGCCTTTTTCACCGAGCTTTCTCATAGCCAAATCGCCGAAGAAACCGGCTTGCCGCTGGGCACGGTCAAATCGCGTATTCGCCTCGCCTTCGGCCGCCTGCGCCGTCTGCTTGAGGACGATGATCAAGTCGACGCGCCCAGCAGCTAGGGCCCATGATCAAACGCAAAGCAAACGGCTTGTTAATCGGGCACGCTGCAGAAACCCAATTGCCTTGAGGAACCCTGATGATCGCATTCGACGACGCCCGTAAACGCCTGAAATCCCGCTTGGCGGAGCTTGATCATCGCCTGGTCGACATCGAACATGATCTGGACGAAGCCAAGCCCGCCGACTTTGAGGAAGCGGCCAGCGACCGCGAGGGCGACGAAATGCTCGAAGAGCTGGGCTCCGTTGGCCTGATGGAAGTGCGCATGATCGAAGCCGCGCTGAAGCGGCTGGATGAAGGGACCTATGGCACCTGCGTATCCTGCGGCGAGGAGATTTCGGCCGAACGCCTTGAAGCAGTGCCCCATACGCCGCTATGCCGAACCTGTGCTGGGGCCGGCAAGCACTGATACCTCAAACTCTCAGAAGTCTGACGTCAGGCCTTTGATCTCCCAATCGTCATAACGGACTGGGTCAAGCCCACCGCGACCATCGATTTCCTTGGGCGCTTCTTCAGCCTTCTTGGTGATCTGAGCGCGGCGCGCCTCGGCCTCGGCTTTGGCGCGCGCCGCAGCAGCCTTGCGGCGCTTGGCCTTTTCGTCCTTTTGATCGCTCATCAATCAGCTCTCCAACGCGGATAGGACTGGGTTTAGGGCTGCACCTCTGGCAGGTCAAACCTTGTGAGTGGCTGTGTCGCACCCCATAAATGGGAAGACAGACCCATCAATCATGACGGACAGCCTTTCAATGAGCGTTATGCGCACTGGTATCCTTCTCGCCGGCCTCACCGCCCTTTTCATGGGGGTCGGCTTTCTCATCGGCGGCACAAGCGGCATGGCGATCGCCTTCGTCATTGCAGCCGGCATGAACCTGTTCAGCTATTGGAACGCCGACAAAATGGTGCTGCGCATGCACAACGCGCAGGAGGTGGATGATCGCTCCGCCCCGCAGCTTGTGGCCATGGTGCGCCAACTCGCCGAGCATGCCAACTTGCCGATGCCCAAGGTGTACGTGATCAACACACCGCAGCCGAACGCGTTTGCCACGGGCCGCAATCCTGAAAATGCTGCAGTCGCCGCGACCACGGGGCTGCTTGAAACGCTGACCCAAGAAGAGGTCGTCGGCGTGATGGCGCACGAGCTAGCGCATGTGAAGAACCGCGACACCTTGACCATGACAATCACCGCCACGCTGGCCGGTGCAATCTCCATGCTGGGCAATTTCGCGCTGTTCTTCGGCAACAACCGCAACAACCCGCTCGGCATTGTCGGCGTGTTGGCAGCTATGATCGTCGCCCCGATGGCGGCCATGATGGTGCAAATGGCGATTTCACGAACCCGCGAATTTGCCGCCGACAAACTGGCCGCTGAAATCTGCGGACGGCCGGATTGGCTTGCCTCGGCCCTGGCGCGCATTGGCCAACTTTCTCAGCGTGGCCGGATCGAAAGCGCTGAACGCAACCCCGCCACGGCGCATTTGTTCATCGCCAACCCGCTTTCTGGCTCGCGCTTCGCTGGCCTGTTCGCGACACACCCGCCCATGGAACAGCGTATCGCCAAACTCAACGAGCTCGGCATGAGCTGGGGTGATGATCCTTTCTCGTTGGGTGGCGAACAGAACCGATCCGGCGGCGCTACGTTTCGCGACACCAAAGGCCCTTGGGGTTGAGCGCGCAAAACGCGCGCCAGGCCGCCAACAAAGCCAAACGTCGCCAGCCACCACCGGCTGAAAACAAAAAGCCGATACCAGGACTGGCCGCGCGGCAACGTGCGGCGGATCTGGTTTTTGGCGTTCTGGTCGAGGGCGAGGCGCTCGACGGTGCGTTTCAGGGAAAACTCAGCGCAGACGACCACGCCGCCGCTGACCGCGCACTGACCCAGGCCCTGGTGCTCACCACCTTGCGGCGCTTGCCGACGCTCGACCACGCGATCAATGCCTGCCTGGACAAACCGCTGCACGCCAGCGCGGCCAAGGCCATGGCAATCTTGCGGGTTATGGCGGCACAATTGCTGGTGCTCGACATGGCCGATCATGCCGCCGTCACGTTGGCGGTGGAGGATGCCGCCCGCCGCAAAGACGCGCGCAAGCTGAAAGGCCTCATCAACGCTGTCGGTCGGCGCATGGTGCGCGAAAAAGATACGCTTCTCGCGGGTACCCCGGCCTCCGATCTACCGGTCTGGCTCACCGAGCGGTGGACGCGAACCTATGGAACAGAGACCGTTCAGAGGATCGCCGGCGCCATGCGCTACCAACCAGCGATTGATCTGACGCTTAAGCCCGATGCCGATATCAACAAATGGCTTGAGGCATTCGCAGACCATGACCCGGTCGCCCTTAATGACCGGTCGATCCGCCTCACCAAACCCGGTGGCATTGAGCGCCTGCCCGGCTATTACGATGGCGTTTGGTGGGTTCAGGATATTGCCGCCACGCTACCCGCGCGCATCCTGCTCGAAACGCTGGCCAAACCGGGCGAAGCCAGGGTTCTCGACCTGTGTGCAGCGCCAGGCGGCAAGACTGCGCAGCTGGCGAGCGCAGGATGCAAGGTCACCAGTGTCGATCAATCAGCCCCGCGGATGAAACGGCTCGCCTCCAATATGACCCGCCTGCAACTGACTGCTGACACGCAGGTGGCGGACGCTTTGGCGTACACCGCGAACAAGCCATTCGACGCGGTGCTGCTCGATGCGCCGTGTTCTGCCACCGGGACTCTGCGCCGCAACCCCGATATCGGGTATCTGCGACAGGAAGGCGACGTGCGCGCCTTGGCCAAGCTGCAAGCGGACTTGCTCACCCATGCCGCCACTCTGGTAACGCCGGGCGGTGTTCTGGTTTTTGCCACTTGCTCGCTCGAACCAGAAGAGGGCGAAGCGCAAATCAAACGGTTCTTGCGCAACCATGAGGGCTGGGCACTCGTGCCGGTCGATCCGAACCTCGCACCGCCTGACTCGGTACAACGAGACGAAACGCTTCGCACCTTGCCGCACATGGCGGCCAACGCCGATGGTTCGGCCAATGGCATGGACGGGTTTTTTGCCGCCTGTTTGCGCGCCCCGCATTGATCCAGTCTGCCAAACCGACGTAAAGGCAAGTCGGGCGGGGCATTAACCGGAAATTCAACTTTCTTAACCGCTTAGCTCGAATTTGAGCTATTGCGTGCCCCTCATCACAGATCGTGAGTCCAAACGACATCACAACGATGCACTTGGTGTGATTTGGGGGCTTAACAGTGGCGTTGGCATCGACCTTCCGACCACTCTTTGAAGGATTCCGGCACGCTGGTGCGTCTTTGACGAGCCGGCAACGGGCCATCAGTGCCGGTTTTTCGACACTCATGGTCGGCACATGGTCGGCTAGGCGCGCCTGTTTCCAGCTCGTCCCACGCGACATGCGCACCGCCGATCCTACCCGCGCCAGCGAATGGATCGAAGGCTACATCGCACTGGCCGACGGGATTATTGAGCTCAATGGTCGCAAGCTCTTTTCCATCGAACCGCCCAGCGATGCGTTTGCACGCGAACTCCATTCATTCGGCTGGCTCCACCATTTGCGCGCCTATGAGCTGTCCTCAACAACCGCCAAGCAGGCCCAGGCGATTGCCGCCGACCATGCTCGCGGTCATGTGCTCGATTGGATTGCCAACCGCCGCAAACTCCCTGCCCTAGCGCGGACGCCAATGATGGCGGCAAACCGTGCCCTGGCGCTCACCCAACATGCCGCGTTTCTGCTCGATGAAGCCGATCCGCAGGATTATCGCACCATCATGGCAAGCATTCTTGACGATGCGCGCTTTGCCTTCATCCACCGGGCGGAAGTCAGCGATCCAACCGACCATTGCCTGTTGGTGCTAGCGTGTGCGTCCGTGGCACACGCGCTGCGCGAACACCTTGCGCTGCGCCAATTGACTCGAGACGCGCTGACATCGGCTTTAAAAAATGCCTTCCACGCCGATGGCGGACCGCGCACCCGCCGCCCCGGTGATTTGCCACCGCTGCTGGCGACCATGCTGTCGCTGAAGGCGCTGATGCAAGCCCGCGACATGCCGGTGCCGCAAAGGCTGCTGCAATCGATCGAAAACGGGCTGCGCTTGCTGCGCATGCTCCGTCATCCCGATGGCACGCTAGCGCGCTTCCAAGGCACCGATAGCATTATCGGCCTAGAAACCGACCTTGTCGCAACGATCCTCTTTTTCGATACCGAGCGCGGGCCGCTACCGATCCTCGCACCGGACACCGGCTACGCCCGCCTGGAAGCGCCTGGCTCCGTGGTGTTGCTGGATTGCGGCATAGCCCCGCCACCCGACGCGAGCCGCCAGGCCCACGCGTCGACGCTGGCCTTTGAATGGAGTTTCGACGCCACCAAGATCATCACCAGTGCGCCGGAGATCGGTTACACTGTCGATGCCGATCTCTTGGAGCAACGGCGCACCAGCGCGCAATCGACGCTTTCAGTGGGCGGCGTATCATCGGCCAATTTTCCCGACAGCCGCCCCGACAGCGTCATGATGGCCGACAGCTTGGGTGTCACGGCAGAAAAATCGCAAGAGGCGCCGACCCGCAGCCTGCGCGCGCGCCATACCGGCTATCGCCAAAAGTTCGGCGTCGATCACACACGATCCATCACCCTGTCGGACAACGGACGCGTGATCGAAGGTTACGATCAATTGCTCCTGCCGTCGGGCGCCCTCGCCTCGAACAATCGCAGCCCCTTTGCGCTTGCCTTCCAACTGCAACCAGGTGCGCGTGTGCGCAGTGAGGGGGAACGGCGTTTGCGGATCACTCTGCGTCATCACACGATCATGTTTGAGACCGAGGCCGGCACGGTTTCGGTGATTGATCCGACCGACCGGCCAACCTATCGCGGTCCAAGCCGCGCCAGACGCATCGTCGTTGATGGACCGGTGTCCGGTCCGACCGAGGTGCACTGGCGCTTCATCGTTCAACTGGGCGGTGGCTACGAGACCGCTTCAAGCGCACCGGCCGAGACCGAAACACCAGCCTCGTCCCCAGATTAGGCATCCGGCCAGCTTCCGCCGAGGGCGGTGCGCGTGTTAGCGCCTGACGCGAAACATGCCGTGCAGCCACAAGCGATTGAAAGTGCCCCGCGATGAGCGACCTCGCCCCCATCCGCCGCGCCCTCCTGTCTGTTTCCGACAAAGAGGGACTGGTGCCGTTTGCACAAGAGCTCGCTGAGCGCGGCATCGCGATCCTCTCCACCGGCGGCACGGCACGCACGCTGAAGGACGCCGGGATCGCCGTCACTGATGTTTCGGACATAACTGGCTTTCCAGAGATCATGGATGGTCGGGTGAAGACCCTACACCCGAATGTCCATGGCGGTTTGCTCGCAGTGCGCGACAACGCCGATCACCAAAAAGCGATGGGCGAGCAAGGCATAGAACCCATCGACCTTCTGGTCGTGAACCTCTACCCATTCGAGGCCACGGTCGCTGCGGAGGCCAACGAGGCAACCGTGATCGAAAACATCGACATTGGCGGCCCAGCGATGATCCGGGCAGCGGCGAAGAACCATGGCGACGTCACCGTGGTCACCGCGCCGGAGGATTATCAAACCATCCTCGACCAGTTGGCCAACCATGATGGGCATACAAGCCTCGCCACGCGCACCGCGCTTGCCGGCAAGGCCTATGCGCGCACCGCCGCCTATGACGCTGCCGTGGCCGCATGGTTCGCCCGCGACACGCCCGACGCACTGCCAAACCATGTCACGATCGGCGGCACCAAGGCGCTGGACATGCGCTATGGCGAAAACCCGCATCAGTCCGCCGCGCTCTATCTGACCGGCGAAAAGCGGCCCGGCGTCGCGCGTGCTGAACTGGTGCAGGGCAAGCCGCTTTCTTTCAACAACATCAATGATGCCGACGCGGCGTTTGAACTTGCCTCAAGCTTTGATCCCAAAGACGGACCGGCAATCGCGATCATCAAACACGCCAACCCGTGCGGCGTCGCCCAGGCGTCATCGCTGGAAGAGGCCTATGCGTTAGCGCTGCGCTGCGACCCCGTCTCGGCCTTTGGCGGTATCGTCGCCATGAACACGACGCTGACAGGTGCGGCGGCAGCCAAAATCACCGACATCTTCACCGAGGTCATCGTCGCGCCTGCTGCCGATGACGAAGCCAAGGCGTTGATTGCCAAAAAGAAGAACCTTCGCCTATTGCTGACGGGCGGATTGGCCGATCCGCGGGCTTCTGGTCTTACCATTCGTACCGTTGCAGGCGGGTTCTTGGTCCAAGGTCGCGACACCTTGGAGGCCGAGGATCTGGAGCTGACGGTTGCCACCAAGATCGCACCCAACGAGCATCAAATGCGAGATCTGCGCTTTGCCTTCAAGGTCGCCAAACATGTGAAATCCAACGCCATCGTCTACGCCAAGGATGGCGCCACGGTGGGCGTCGGCGCGGGACAAATGAACCGCCTGGATTCCTCGCGCATCGCCGCGATGAAAGCAGCCGAGGCCGCGGAGACCGCAGGGCTCGATCAGTCGCTCGCCATCGGTTCTGTCGTTGCCTCCGACGCTTTCTTCCCGTTTCCCGACGGGCTGCTTGCTGCCGCTAAAGCTGGTGCGACAGCCGTCATCCAGCCGGGTGGGTCGATGCGCGACGATGCTGTGATCCAAGCCGCCGATGAGGCCGGTCTGGCGATGGTTCTAACCGGCGTGCGCCACTTCCGGCACTAGCGCCTGTCAGTTGCCGCCTTTGGCGTCCGCCTCAAGAAACTGGGCAACCAACGGGATCGGCCCTTCGGCGTTCACCACCGCATAGCCGCGCAGCTCATCATTGGAGAGGTAACGCATGTCGGCAGGCGGGACATCAAGCGACATATCAATGAAGCCATCGTCCACGCCCATATCGATCGCGTAGACCTTGATCATCGCCGCCACGGCCTCATCGCCGGGGCGCATGATTACGCGATTGTCCGGCTCAAGATTGCCCGGATAGAACCGGTGGACGCCAATCACATCGTCCTCGGCATAGCGTTCAACGCCACCCAGGAAAGCGAACGTGCAGGCGGATGCGCAATCGCCAGGGCGCATTGAGTAGCCACCGCGCGGCAAGCGCTGGGGAAAGCCGACCTGAGTGTTGAACCCCTGTTCGCGGATTTCACGGCCAAGACGGAGACCAGCAATCACATCACCGCCAGGAGAGCTAAAAACCACTGTCAGCCCTTGGCCTTCTAACCGGTAGGCTTTGATGAAGTCGCGGAACTGGGCAGCGGTGAAATCTTCGATGTCACCCACGGCGCGAATGTAGCGGCACGTGTCACAATCGACATCATCTTCGACGAGCAAAAACCGCATGGGCTGAAGCGGTTGTGGCAGTTGCTCCTGGGCCACGGCCGTGCTGGCGACCGGAGCAAAACCGAACACCATCGCTCCAAGGAGTGTGGCAATCGAGCGCTGAAAGATCATCAAACGGAATCCCCTGCTTCGGCCCTGATACAAAGATTTGGCCAAAAACCGTCGCGGATCAAGCCTCTATTGGCTTACACCACGCACATTGACCCGCAAAAGCAGCAGGCCACCGGCGACGAAAAACAGGATAAGCACCGAAATACCGGCGCGTTGATCAAGCGTCAGAGCCGTCATCGTCGCGACGGCCCACGGCCCAATAAAACTCGTCACCTTGCCGGAGAGGGCGAACAGGCCGAACGTTCGCGCCCGCGCCTCAACAGGAGCCAGGCGAGCAAGCAAGGTCCGCGAAGAGGCTTGCAAGGGCCCAGCCGCCGCGCCCATCAGACCCCCGAGCAACAGGTAGAGTTTCTCCGGCGTTGTCGCAAAAAGTCCCTCGGCTGGTGCGACTGGGATGACGAAAAACATGCGGTCGGCACTGAGGCTCACCACCGAAAGGCTGGCAAGCGTCAGCACCACAAGGCTGGTCAGAATAACCGGCTTGGCGCCGACCCTATCCTCAAGCGGACCGCCGACGAGCGCGCCTACTGTGCCAGTCAACGTCAATAGAATGCCGAACAAACCAACCTCGGTGATCGTCCAGCCAAAGACGCCGGTGCCATAGATGCCGCCAAAGGCAAACAGCGCCACCAACCCATCGGCATAGATCATGTGCGCGATGAGAAAGGTTGTCAGCGGCTTGTCACCCTTCAGCGCCGCCAGCCCGGCGCGCAAATCGGCAAGCCCTTGGCCGACAGCCTGACGTATCGGCATCATCACCGGTCGGTCGGGCGTGAAATGCATCAAGGGGAGCACGAGGAGCGCAAACCAGATCGCCGTCATCGGCCCAACCGCCCGGTCCCCCTCGCGCGTGGTCGGGTCGAGACCGAACAGCGGTTCCAGACCAAGGATCGTCAGTCCAGTGTCGGGCGCGCCGACCAAGAGGCCAAGCGCAATGAGGATCGAAACCACCGCCGCCACATACCCCGACGCCCAACCATGAGCCGACAAGCGGCCGAGCCGGTCGGGGGGAACAAGGCTTGGCATCATCGCATTGTTGAACACGCCGGCCATTTCAGCAGCGACCGTGCCGACCGCGAACAAGACAAGCGCCAACGTCAGCCCATAGGGCACCCGCGGCTCAGCAAACCAAAGGCCGCAAGCGCAAACCGCCATGATCAAGCCGAGCAGCGCAATCCAGGGTTTGCGCGGACCGGCTGCGTCAGCAATGGCGCCAAGAGGCGGTGAAAGAAGCGCGATCGTTAGCCCGGCGAAACCAGCCGCATAGCCCCACATGGCTTGGCCCTCAGCCGGCGAAGCGGCGAGCGCTGACACCACATAGGGCCCGAACACGAAGGTGGTGACCAGCGTGAACCAAGGCTGCATGGCCGCATCGAAAAAGATCCAGCCAAAGACGCCTTTCCGGTCCGCAGGAGGATCGGAAAGGCTGTCGGCCACTTCAGCCATGTGGTCCAAGTGAGGTTCAGGAGAGGTCGTCAAGCAGCCCGCCCGCCACCGAGAGCTTGGACACCGTCAATGCCCCACCATCAATGATGTCGCCCATGGCGTGCGCGACACGATGGATCTTGCTAGCCCGCTCGGCCTTCCACGCGTCCAGCCCGCCTTCATGTTGCAGGATATCGATGGTCAAACGGCGGCGCACCGACGCCAGCGATTGTCGCGCTCGGTCAAGCGCCAAAGCATCGTAATAATCGGTGACCTGCAGATCGCGCGCGGCAGCATCCAGACGGCCCAAACCGAAGATCGCACCAAGCTCGAAATAGGTTTTGGCGACCTCTTCGGTCTCAAGACAAGAAGCATCGCGCACAAGGATCATATCGGGCAGAATGGAATAGACCGCCATCGACGCAATGCGCGCTGAAAGGTCTTCCGGAACGCCGCGTTCAACCAGTTCCTGGGTGTCCCCTGCGATGCGTTCAGCCACCGGGCGGGCCATGGTGCGCTCGAGCACCGGCGCAAAGGCGGCAATGCCATCGCGGTAATGATCGACAACGCCAGCAAGACCGTCGCTGAAATCGACATTCGTCAGGAACCAACCGATCCGGTCGATCACCAGACGCTGAACCGCGCTGTAGAGCGAGAGTTGCAGAGCCCCGCCGATCTTGGTGTCGAGCGCATCGATCTCTTCGTTCAGCGCCGTCAACTGATAAGCATCGCGGACGATCGCAAAGGCGCAAGCAATATCGGCCTTCGACGCGCCCGTGGTGTCGGAGACGATCTGAATGAGCGTCGCGCCACCACGATTGATCATCGAGTTTGAAAGCTGTGTGGCAATGATCTCCCGACGCAGCCGATGGTTCTCGATCTCCTCGCTAAACGGCTCGTGCATGGGCGTCGGGAAATATCGGTACATCTCCCGACCGAGATAGGGGTCATCGGGCACACCGCTTTCCAGCAGCGAGGAAAAGAGGTCGATCTTGGCATAGGCGAGCAACACCGCCAGCTCCGGCCGCGTCAGCCACTGGCCCGCCTCACGGCGTTCGGTTAGCGCCAAGGCATCGGGCAGGAACTCAACCTCACGGTCCAGCAGACCTGACGCCTCCAGCGTGTTCATCAACCGGGCCTGATAGCCGAAATCGTTCTCGTTTTTGGCTTCCGTCAGCGAGACCGACAACGTCTGCAGATAGTTGTTGCGCAAGACAAGCGCCGCCACCTCTTCGGTCATATCGACGAGCAGCGTGTTACGGTCCTCGCGCGTCAGCTTGCCGGTCGCCTCGGCCGCGCCGAGCGCGATCTTGATGTTCACCTCAAGGTCGGAAGAGTTCACGCCGGCGGAGTTATCGATGGCATCGGTGTTAAGCCGCACGCCATGCAGGCCCGCTTCGATCCGCGCCTTCTGGGTGATGCCAAGATTGGCGCCCTCGCCGATCACCTTCACACGCAGTTCCGGCGCATTGATGCGGATCGCATCATTGGCGCGGTCACCAGCTTCGGCCTGGCTTTCGCCGGTCGCCTTGATGTAGGTGCCGATACCGCCGAACCAGAGAAGATCGGCCTCAGCCTTGAGGATCGCTGTCATCAGCGCGTTTGGCGTTACGGTCGCAGATTCCAGCCCCAACACAGCTTGGGCCTCGCTCGACAGCGTGATCGACTTCGACGACCGTGGGAAAATGCCGCCGCCTTTGGAAATCAAATCGGGATTGTAGTCCTGCCAACTGGAGCGGCCCAGGTCGAACAGACGTTGGCGTTCGGCAAAGCTCATCGACGGATCGGGATCGGGGTCGATGAAGATATCGCGATGATCAAACGCGGCGATCAGTTTGATCGCTGGCGAGAGCAGCATGCCATTGCCGAACACGTCGCCCGACATGTCGCCGACACCCACCACGGTGAACGGCTCGGTCTGGATATCGACATCCATCTCACGGAAGTGGCGCTTGACCGCTTCCCAGCCACCGCGGGCCGTGATGCCCATTTTTTTGTGGTCGTAGCCCTGGCTCCCGCCTGAGGCAAACGCATCGCCGAGCCAGAAGCCGCGCGCTTCAGAAATGCTGTTGGCGGTGTCGGAGAACGTCGCCGTGCCTTTGTCAGCCGCAACAACCAGGTAGGGGTCATCGCCATCGAGCCGCACCACCGCGTCAGGCGGTTCAATACCGTCGAGGGTCAAATTGTCGGTCACGTCGAGCAGTGAGGAAATGAAAATCTTGTAGGCCTCGGTGCCTTCAGCGAACCAGGCCTCACGATCATCGCGCGGCGGCAACTGTTTGGGCACAAACCCGCCCTTCGCACCGAACGGCACGATGACGGCGTTCTTCACCTGCTGCGCCTTGGCCAAGCCAAGAACCTCGGTGCGGAAATCCTGCGGACGGTCCGACCAACGCAGACCACCGCGGGCGATCATCCCACCGCGCAGATGCACGCCTTCCACGCGCGGCGAATAGACCGAAATCTCGCGCAAAGGACGTGGTTCAGGCAGCCCATCGACATTCTTCGAGTCGATTTTGAACGCGAATGTCGGCTTCGGTTTTCCATCCTGGTCCGGTTGAAAGAAGTTGGTCCGTAGGATCGATTGAATGAGGTTCAGGAACCGGCGAAGGATCGTGTCTTCGTCAAGGCTTGAAACGTCTTCCAGCGCCATCGTGATGGCAGCGGCGATCTTCTCCGATTGCTGATCGCGTTCCGCCTCCGTCTTGCGCGGATCAAGACGGGCATGGAAGAGATCGACCAGCGACGTCGTGATCGGCTCATGCTTGATCAGCGTTGCCCAAACATAGTCCGGGCTAAAGGCAAGCAGTGCTTGGCGCAGATAACGGGCCAGCGCGCGCAGCATCGCCACATCGCGCCAAGGCAAAGTTGCACTGGCGATCAGCGTGTTGAACCCGTCGTTTTCCGCCTGGCCGTACCAGACCGCCAGGAACCCGGCTTTCAGCGGCTCGGCGAGCGCCTCCAGGTCGATGGCCTCGCCATTGGCGCGTTCCAACAGAATATCGTGGATCCAGACCGCCTCCGCATCGCGGCGCTCCACGCGATAGGTTCGCTCATTGATCGCCCGGAAGCCCATGGCTTCGATGATGGGCATGCGGTCCGACAGCGCGATCGGCTTGCCGACATGATAGAGCTTTAGATCGATGCGCTTACCATCGGTTTCCTCGCGCCCGCGAAAGGCAAGTTGTAGGCTGCGGTTCTCGCCGAGGCTCTCCATCATCAGCGCATCATCGAGCGCCGCTTCGCCGGAGAACGCTTCACGGTAAGCGCCCGTGAAGGCATCGGAATAGCGCGTCAGAAGCAGGGCGCCGCGCACGCTGTCCTGGCTCGCCCGCACCGCCGACCGGAAGGCATCCGCCCAGGTGCGCACGATCTCCGAAACACCCTCTTCCAGCACCTCTTGCGCGATCTCCGGCGTCTCGCCTTCAGAACGCCCGATGATGAAATGCACCCGCGCCAAGGGACCTTCGGGATAGGCGACGTACCAGGCCGACACCCGGCCCTGATATTGCTCGGCCAGCCACTCGCCAATCTTCATGCGCATACTGGTGGAGTAGCGCTCGCGCGGCACATAGACGAGCGAGGACACAAAGCGATCAAACTTATCGATACGCGACAGAACGCGCACGCGCGGCCGCTCACCAAGCTGCAGGATTGCGGTGGAGAACCGGTGCAGGGTTTCAAGATCGAGTTGGAACAGCTCATCGCGCGGATAGCTTTCCAGGACGTTGGCCAGCGCGCGACCCGAATGGCTGTCGGGATCGTAACCGGCCCGCTCCATCACCTGATCGGTCTTGCGTCGCAGATAGGGAATGTTGCGTGTCGAACGGGTGTATGCCGTTGCCGAAAAGAGCCCGACGATGCGCAGCTCGCCAAACAGCGTGCCATCCTCGGCGTAGGTCTTCAGACCGATATAATCCATGTAGGTGCGTCGGTGGACGCGGCTGCGAATGTTCGCCTTGGTGACCAGAAGCGGCTCGGGACGCCGCATGAAATCTAAGAGTTCCGGCGTGTGCGTGACAAAGGTCGCGCCCTTGCGCAGCACCATCAGATCCGGGTCGGACAGAAGGCCAAGGCCCGGCACATCGACCCGTTCCAGCGACCCGCCTTCACCATCATCGACGAACTTGTAGTCGCGCATGCCAAGGAAGGTGAAGTTATCGTCGAGCACCCAGTCGATGAACTGAATGCCTTCGGCCAACTCATCCACCGGCAGTGACGGCGGGTCGGACTTGTAACCCATCACCACTTGATTGACGCGGTGGCGCATCGCTTTCCAATCGCGCACTGCCACACGCACATCACGCAGCACCGCGTGAATGCCCTCTTCCAGGGCGTCGCGATCGGAAACACTGTCCATCTGCTCGACATGGAACAAAATCACGCTTTCGCGGATCGCCGTTTCATCGCCTTCCGGCCGCTGATGCCCATGCACCTCGCTCAGATGCCCATTGCCGTCGCGGGTTACCCAGAGCACCGGGTGCAGCACAAGGCGCAGATCAACGCTCGCGCCCTGCAATTCACTCATCACCGAGTCGACGAGAAACGGCATATTGTCGTTGACGATCTCAACAGCAGAAACGTCGCTCAACACGCCGTCAGAGGCGACCGGCTTGGGATTGAACACCCGCACAAACGCCTGGCCTGATCGCCGGTCGGCCATGCGCTCAAACGCGTCGCGCGCGATCGACGCTAGCTCCGCTGCCGAGTAGGTGACGAGATCCTCCGCTGCGCCTTCACGGAACAAAGCGGCGGCGAACTTGGAAAGCGCCTCACCAACGTCGCCCTCTTCGCCGAGCACTTTGATCGCGCCTTCGATGAGTTTGCGTTTTTGCACTTGCGCGGATTGGCTCATGGCACATCCCCTCCCGATTTGCCGAGCGTCACGTTTCTGCCCGCCGCGGGCATGGGGAACGCTTTGTTGTTGTCTTTTGCACCGCTTTGATTCCCTCGGCGCTGGTTCCTGGTCGCGACTATTGACGAAGCCGCGAACCCTGTCGAGACGCCAAGTTCCTCACAGCGCAGTTGAAGTGCGGTTGAAGCGCCCCAATCACGTCTTTATGTAGCCTTGTGAGGCGTAAACAGCTGATCGCACTGATAGCCTGCTGGCCTATCAGTCTGTTTGACCGCCAACATCGGAACCGTCATGGGCCAGAAGCTTCCAGATTTCCCTGCCAATCGCTGGGCCGATGCCATGGCGCCGACCCTGGATGATTTTGCGGCGATGGCCCGCGATGCGCTGCGAGAGCTTCCGGCACCGTTTGCCGATTTGGCTCAGCAGGTGGCCGTGCGCATCGATGATTTCGCCGACGCCGAAACGCTTGCCCATTTCGACATGGAGTCGCCCTTTGAACTGCTCGGCCTTTTCGTCGGCGAGGGCATCGCGCAAGGTGGTGCGCTGACGCAGTCCGGACAATTGGACAATGCTATCTGGCTCTACCGCCGCCCGATTCTCGATTATTGGGCTGAACATGAAGAGACGCTGGGAGCCGTCGTCCGCCACGTCTTCATTCATGAGATGGGACATCATATAGGCCTGTCCGATGACGATATGGATCGCATCGAGGCGGAGAGCCCTTAGGCCAAGAACACCGTAAATCCGGCGGCAAACGCCATCGCAGCGAACATCGCCCACACCGCGCTGCGGGTTGCCAACATCACCAGAATGGCAACGCCGACGGCGATCGCTTCGCGCGCCCCGTTATTGACGATAAACGTCACAACAATCGCCGCGAGTACCGACGCCGACATCGCTTCCAGAAAGCTTGTCACACGTGGCGATAGGGTCACGAACCTCATAACGAAAGCGCCGCCAAGCCGGGTGCCGAGCGTGACCAGGGCCATCATGGCGATTGCAAGATAGGCGGTGGGCGCATCAACCATCAGGGCATCGCCTTGCTCTTGGCGGGAAAGGCCGCGCCAATCAGGCCGCCCGCCAACGCAGCAGCGATGATATTCCAGCCGGTCGGTAGGATCGGCAGCGTGACAAAGGCGACAACGCAGGCAACAGCCACCGGCAGAGCGGCCTTCAAATTCGGCACCATCCCAACGGCCAGTGCGCCGAAAAACGCTGCCATAACAACATCGACGCCGAAACGCTCCAACTCGCCAAGCAGCGTGCCGGCGAAAACGCCGACGGTCGTGGCCACCGCCCAGACGGCCCAGAGCACCAGCCCACCACCGAGAATATGAGCAGCGTCGCGCTCACCGTCCTTCATGGCCTGATAGCTGTCGGCGAAATTGACGTCGGACAACATCATCAAAGACCCAAACCAGTGGCGCGCCGGCAAAGGGTTCACATAGGGCGAGATCGCCGCGCCCAGGATGAAATGGCGCGCATTCACCGCAAGCACCACCAGCGCCAGCGAGAGGAACGGTAGCGGGCTTTGCCAGAGATCGAGCGCAGCAAACTGGGAGGCACCTGCAAACACCACCAGGCTCATGACGATAGCCTGATCAGCCGAAAGACCGCTCTCAATCGCGGCGGCCCCATAGGCAACGCCAAACGGCAAAACAAACACCGAAACAGGCAACAGTCTTTGCCCCCCACGCACCAAACCATGGG
The DNA here is from genome assembly GCA_017642935.1 of Hyphomicrobiales bacterium. Taxonomy (NCBI): domain Bacteria; kingdom Pseudomonadati; phylum Pseudomonadota; class Alphaproteobacteria; order Hyphomicrobiales; species Hyphomicrobiales bacterium. The sequence goes on along the minus strand of JAEPOK010000002.1, from coordinate 991,174 downwards.
CGGTGAAACGCAGACCATTTCCAGCAGTCGAAGAAGCATCGGACATACAGTGCCAGTGTCAGAGACGTGAGGCCCGGTCAAGCAACCTACGGTACAGTCTTGTGGCGCCGTGTCGGCCTTGCTAACAGGACGGCCTATCAGGAGAATTTGCGTCTAATGGAAAAGTTCACAACGCTGACCTCGGTCGCCGCGCCCATGCCCGTGATCAATGTCGACACCGACATGATCATCCCCAAACAGTTCTTGAAGACCATCAAGCGCACCGGCCTTGGCAAAAGCCTTTTCTACGAAATGCGCTTCAACGAGGACGGCACCGAAAACGCCGATTTCGTGCTCAACAAGCCCGCCTATCGCGACGCCAACATTTTGGTCGCCGGCGACAATTTCGGTTGTGGGTCAAGCCGTGAGCACGCGCCATGGGCACTGCTCGACTATGGCATTCGCTGCGTGATCTCCACCAGCTTCGCCGATATTTTCTACAACAACTGCTTCAAGAACGGCATTCTGCCCATCGTGGTCACGCCGGAGGAGCTGGATAAGCTCATGGACGATGCGCAGCGCGGCTCCAACGCAACGCTGAGCATCGACCTTGAAGGCCAGACCATCAAAGGCCCAGATGGTGGTACGATCAATTTTGAAATCGATCCGTTCCGCAAACACTGCCTGATGAACGGTCTGGATGATATCGGCCTGACGATGGAAAAAGCGCCGCACATCGACAGCTTTGAAGGCCAGATGGAAGCAGACCGTCCCTGGGTCTGAGCTTTCGGTTGTCCGAACTCGCCTCGCTCCTCGCGCTGCCATCGAAGGTTGCTTGATGGGCGGGGCGTGGCTGCGCTATCGCTGGGCCCTATCCCCCCGGCCATAGAGTTTGCCCGTGCCTGTTTTGCTTGCTGCCCTGCCCCTTGTCTGCGTGCTCATCGGCATGGCGGTGCTGCACACTTCGGCGATCCTTGCCGGGCTGGCGGGTTTTGCAATCGCCGCCGGATTGGCGCTTTTCGGGCCTTTCAATCTGGCCGACGCCCTGGGCCTTCCCTTGGGGTCGGCCGCGGCGGGGACACTCGCCGAAGCCGCGCATTCGACCGGCACCATCCTCTGGATCATCTTCCCAGCGCTTGCGCTTTACGCTTATCAAAGCCGCGTCGGCGCCATTGATCGTATTCGCGATGCGCTGGCCGGTCTCACCGACAACAAGCGCATCCAGGCGCTGCTAATCGCTTGGTTTTTCGGTCTTTTCATCGAAGGCGCAGCGGGGTTCGGAACACCTGTAGCGCTCGCGGCACCCTTGCTGCTCGGCATTGGATACTCGCCCATCCGCGCCGTCACGCTGGCACTGCTGGGCCATGCGGCGGGTGTTTCCTTCGGCGCGGTCGGGACACCGACCCTGGCACAATTGGAGTTAACCGGTATCGGTGCCGAAGCGCTGGCAGGCCATGTCGCGCTTCTCCATGCCTGCCTTGGCTGGATCCTGCTTTTTGCCATGGTGCGACTTGCCGATGATGGGCCGGTGACCCGCTCCGAAATCGGCTGGACGCTGCTGGCCGGTATCTGCTTCTTCCTGCCCTTTTTGGCGCTTGCCTTTTTGGCCGGGCCGGAACTGCCCTCATTGGCAGGCGCCCTGATCGGCACGGCAGTCTTTGTCACGCTGTTGCGCAGACGCGGCGCCAAGGCGTCCATCGATCTGCGGTCTTTGTCCGCTGACCTCACGCCTTATCTCATTATTGTCGGATTGGTTCTTGCGACGCGATTGATCGAGCCACTGCGCGCCGCGACCAGCGAGGCAGCGCTCTCCTGGTCGCTATTCGGCCAATTTTCCGGAAGCTTCGCACCGCTCTATCATCCTGGCACGCTGCTCTGGGGCGGGCTTGTCCTCGGAGCACTGATTACGAGCCGGACCGGCGCGATATGGCCTGCAACGCGCGAGGCTTTGAAGCGATTGATCGCTGTTGCCATGGCGTTGTTCGTAATGCTCGCCCTGTCGCGTCTGATGGTGCAATCGGGCATGATCACCACGCTGGCCGATGCGGCAGCGACCACCGGCACGTTCTGGCCGCTCTTTGCGCCTGCCGTCGGCGTGCTCGGCACGTTCATCACGGGGTCAGCAACGACGTCGAACATTCTCTTCACCGAGCTTCAGGCTTCGGCGGCAGAGGCTCTCAGCCTGCCGATCACGACCATGGTCGCGGCCCAGGGTTTTGGCTCGGCTATCGGCAACATCATCGCGCCCCACAACATCATTGCAGGGGCGGCGACGGTCGGACTTGTCGGTAAAGAGGGGAGCGTGCTCGCCCGCACGGTGCTCTGGTGCGCGCTCTATACGGGGTTGGGCGGGGCCGCCATCTTGATGGCGACCCAGCTTTTTTGAGACGCCGATTAGGCGGCGCGCAAATTCACGGCTGTGAGCTTACCGCGCTTTTCTTCGGCCAGTTCATAATGGAACGTCTGACCTTCATTGACGGCTTTGAGGCCCGCTTTTTCCACGGCGCTGATATGGACGAACACGTCCGGGCCGCCATTATCCTGCGCCAAGAAGCCGTAGCCCTTGCGGTTGTTGAACCATTTCACCGCACCGGATGACCCATCGCCAGCACGGCCAGCTGGACCACTGGCTTTGCGCTCCTGACGAGATGGCTTTTTGCCCTGAGCGGCCACTTCGGTCGGGTTCAGCGGATCAAAGCCAAAGGTTTCCCGCTTGCCGCCTTTTTTCATCGACGGCTTGGTCACCTGAGCATCGCGACGGTTTTCATCGCTTGCAACCCGGCGCTTACCTTTGTCCTTCGGGTTCACGCGATCACGATGACGGTCTTTTTTCTTCCCGCCTCTTTCGGCCTGCGGCTGCGTGGCAACCTCAACCTTCACGCGCTCCACCTCATCCACATCGCCATGCACTGGCACGCTCTGTTTGATGAGACGCTCAATGTCGCGCAGCAATTTGCGCTCGGCCGGATCAACCAGCGAGATCGCAATGCCGCTGGCGCCAGCCCGTGCGGTACGTCCGATGCGGTGCACATAGGCTTCAGGCACATTGGGCAGCTCGAAGTTCACCACGTGGGACACGCCATCGATATCGATGCCGCGCGCTGCCACATCGGTGGCAATCAGCGCTTTGACGTCGCCGCGCTTGAACGCCTGCAATGCCTTTTCGCGCTGACCCTGGCTGCGGTTGCCGTGGATGACGGCGTTCTTCAGCCCATAGGAGGTCAGAAACTTCGCCACCTTGTCGGCGCCATGCTTGGTGCGCGTGAAAACGATCGCACGCTCAACATCCAGGGGGGCCAGAAGATCGAGCAGTTTGTCGCGCTTCTGCGCTGCAGGAATATGCAGCACCGACTGCGCGATTCGGTCGATCGGTTTGGACTGTGGCGCAACCGAAATTTTCTCAGGGTTCTCCTGGAAATCTTTGGCCAGAGCCGCGAGCGGTTTGGGCATGGTGGCCGAGAGCAGCACTGTCTGACGCGGGCTTGCCACGGCACCCAAAATGCGGCGCATGGCGGGAATGAAGCCCATGTCGAGCATCTGATCGGCTTCATCAAGCACCACCAGATCGGTGTCGTTGAGGCGAACCGCACCGGTGCGCATATGGTCTTCCAAACGACCCGGCGTGGCGACAAGAATATCGACGCCATCGGCCATGGCTTTGGCCTGCACCGAGGCGCTGGCGCCGCCAACAATCACAGCCACAACGGGCTTCAGATTGCGTCCATACGTTTTCACCGCGACGGAAATCTGCTGGGCCAATTCACGCGTCGGCACCAGGATCAGTGCCTTGGCGGTTTTAGGTTTGCGCGGCACAAAGGCTTTGTGAACGCGCTTATCGTTCAATTCACCTTGCTTCAACTCGGCTTTTTCAAGCGCCAGCGCGTGCAGCAGCGGCAGCACAAACGCCGCCGTCTTGCCGGTGCCGGTCTGGGCAATGCCAAGCACATCGCGCCCGGCCAACATAGAGGGGATCACCTGGCCCTGGATGGGCGTTGCGGTGGAATATCCTTCACCCGAAACGGCATGAAGGATGGGCTCGGCGAGGCCGAGGTCCGAAAACTGTGTCAAATCTGTTCTTTCAAGTGGGTTGGCGCCGCTGCGCCTTGAGTCGGGCAAACAGCGCGTGGAACACCGGGTCGTACTCGTTGGTGAGCACGAAAAGTGCGCCAAGGATCGAAATCTCAAGCGCAGCCGGTGCTCGCATACGGATCGTCTGTATGCTTCAGGGGGATTATGCCCAAGAACCATTAAATCTTTGGGCAAAACGCCGTGGCGTTGATGTCTATCTGGCGATGCGCCGGTGAAACGTCAAGCTAGGCTTGCGCGACTGGTGGACCATCGCCAGGCCTAAGTCAATGAAATTCAAGGCATCTGCCGGTTAATCGATCAAGCCGTATTGGCGTGCTTTGCCGCGCAAGAACGGCAGCCCTTCGCCGATCACCTCTTCGGTGCTGTCGGCAACGGGCCGCCAGACCGAAAGCCCAAAGGCGATTTCCGGCGGCATGTTCATGAAGCTTTCCATCGCAAGGCCGCCCTTGAACTCGATGGCAGCAAGCGTTGCGTAGATCTCGTCCCAGTCGCAGGTGCCTTTGCCGGGCACGCCGCGATCGGATTCCGACAAGTGGATGTAACGGAGGTGGTCGCGCGCCGCCAATATGCCGTTGGCTGCACCCTTCTCCTCGATGTTCATGTGGTAGGTGTCGAGGTGAATGAAGAGGCTTTCGGCCCCCACCCGATCCAACATTTCCACCGCCTGCCAGCCGGTGTTGATCAGGTGCGTTTCATAACGGTTCACCGGTTCGATTCCAAAGGCGATGCCCAACGATTTGGCGTGCTTGGCGGTGGCCTCCAAGCAGCGCGCCACATTGTCCAATTCCCGTTCGGTAGGTGGCTCACCACTGCGCTCGCCGATCCCGCCATAGGTGACCCCGGTCAGCGCCTCAGCGCCCATGGCAGCGGTTTTGTCGAGCGCCACTTTCAGAAAGTCGATGCCCGGCTGGGGATCACGCGATGGCCAGCACGCCTCCGGCAGGCCCAGCGAACAGACGGCTTTCACGCCTGACGTCTCGAACAGTTTGGCGCTGTGGGTGGCATCGACAATGGCTGGGTCCAGCAGCGCCACTTCGACAAAATCAAAACCATTGCGCACCGCCTCACCGACGGCCTTCTCGGCAGCTTCCGGCGTCCAGCGCATGGTCCAGATCGAAGAGTGGATGCCAAAGCCCTGCATCGCGCGACCTCCTTAGGCGAAGGTCGCCGGATCGGGACCCAACCGATCGCCAGCATCAAGACCAGCAATGGCCGCCATATCATCGGTGGTAAGTTCGAAATCAAACAGCGCCATGTTCTGCGCCATGCGGTCGGCGTTTGTGGAGCGCGGAATGACCGAGCAGCCAAGCTGAACATGCCAACGCAGAATGACCTGCGCGGGTGTTTTGCCAAGACGGTCAGCGATGGATGTGATCACCGGATCATCAAAGCTTTTGGATTTGCCCAGCGGCGTCCAGCTCTGCGTGATGATGGCGTGCTCGGCGTGGAACGCACGCAGCTCAGTCTGCTGAAACCGTGGATGCAGCTCAATCTGGTTGAGAACCGGCGTCACGCCGGTTTCGCCGATGATCCGCTCAAGATGGTCCGGCGCGAAATTCGACACACCGATGGAGCGCAGCTTGCCCTCCTCCTTGGCACGAATGAAGGCTTTCCACGTGTCGACATAGAGCCCCTTTTCCGGGCAGGGCCAATGGATGAGACAGAGATCGACGGCATCCATACCGAGACGATCCAGACTCGCATCGATGGCCCGCAACGTGCTGTCGAGGCCCTGGTTGTCGTTCCACACCTTGGTGGTGACAAACACATCGTCGCGCGGCAGGCCGGACGCGCGCAGTCCCTCGCCCTGCCCGACTTCATTGCCATAGATCGCCGCGCCATCAAGCAACCGATAGCCGGTCTTCAAGGCCTGCTGAACGACATCGCCGGTCATGTCCTTGGGAACCTCCCAAAGACCAAAACCAAGTTGCGGGATCGACCGGCCATCGAGAAGAGAAAGGGAGGGAATAGTTGTCATCGGCTTGTCTTTCGTCTCAGAGGGGAAGGGCATCAAGGCGCGCGTAGAAAGGCTGCGCCGCCGTATAGAGATCGGCATAAATCGGCATCATGGCATCATAAAGTGCAACGGTTTGCGGATCGGGGTGAACGTCTTCGACAAACCGCACCATCGTACGCGTTGCCTCGCCAACATCGGTGTTGTGACCAGCGGCAATCGAAGCCAACATGGCGGCACCGACCACACCGCACTCCAATTCTTCCGGTACAGCGTAGGGCACGTTGTACAGGCTTGCCTTGATCTCAAGCCAGAGGCGCGATTTGGCGCCGCCGCTGGCCGCTACGATCCTGTCTGGTCGTCCATGCCCACCCTGGAGATCATCCAGCCGGTGACGCACGGAAAAGGCGACACCTTCGAGCACCGCGCGATGCAGATCCGACAGTCCATGGGAGGCGGTCAGACCAAAGAACTGAGCGCGTGAGTTGGCCTGGCTGTTCGACCGTTCGCCCGAAAGATAGGGCAGGAAGAACAACCCATTTGAGCCGGCCGGTGCCTGGGTGGCGGCCTCGGCAACCTCGCCATAGCTCCTGCGATTGTCATGAAACGCCCGCCGCGCCCAGCGCACGGCATCACCGCCGGCATCAAGCAGCGTGAAGCTGCCCCAGGTGCCGCCTGCGCCGATGACATTGGAGACATTGGGATCAAGCACCGGCGTCTCATGCATCAGCGTGATGATGGTCGATGTGCCGGTTACATCCGATCCGGTGCCTGGCTCCGTCACACCCGAGCCAAGCAGCGCCAGCGGATAGTCGCCAGCCCCGACAAGAACAGGAATCCCAGCACTGAGGCCAAGCAACTGTGCCGCCTCGCCGGACAGTCCTGCCAGTACGTCTTGAGGATTGTGCAACGGCGGGAGCAGGTCACCAGGCACGCCAGTCAGAGAAACCATCTCGTCCGACCAGGATCGTCTCTTCCAGTCCATTAGGAAGCTCAACGACGCCTCAGTGACATCTTGCGCCCGCTCGCCGGTCAGCTTGTAGTTGATCCAGTCCTTCGGCATCAGCAGGCTCGACGCCCGCGCGACGCTATGCGGATCGTTCTCCATCAGCCAGGCAAGCTTGAAGGCGGGCCAAGCCGGCGACGGAGCGTTGGCCGTGCGGCTCACGCCGTCTGTTGTCGGCACGCGGGAAGCAAAGGCCTCGACTTGCGGCACGGTACGCTTGTCATTCCAAAGCAGCGCCGCCTCACGGGTCAGCTCGCCATCGTCATCGATAAGCACCGAGCCATGCATCTGTCCGCAGGCGCAGATCGCTGCGACACGACCCGCCGCATTCTCAACCTTGCCTAGCACATCGCGGATGCTTTCCACGGTGCCCGTCCACCAGTCCGCTGGTCGCTGCTCCGACCAGCCATGCTGCGGCACGATCTGATCATGCTCTCGGTTGGCAAAAGCAAGGATCCGTCCCAATCGATCGACCAAGGCCGCCCGCAGGCTGCCCGTACCGACATCGATGGCCAGATAGAGATCGCGCATTAGAGACGCAGCTCGGTTTCCGGATCGAAGAAATGCGCTTGTGTCATATCGACGGTGATCGGACAGGATTCGTTGACCGTCACATCAAACCGGGGATCGACCTGCGCGGTGACCTTCTCGCCATTCACGGTGCCAAGCACCAACGTATGGGCACCAAGCGGCTCGATCACCACCGGGTCGATGGTGAGCGTCGCGGCATGCGCGGACTGGCGCATGTGCTCCGGCCGGATGCCAAACATCACCGCACCGCGATTGCCAAGACGCTGCGCTTCCTCCGGTGGCAAAGGCAAGGATTGGCCACCCAGTTTCACCGCGCCATCCTCGATAGTGGCCTTGAAGACATTCATCGACGGCGAGCCGATGAAATCGGCAACGAACAGATTGGCGGGTTTCTCGTACAGCGTGATCGGTTCGGCAGCCTGCTCGATATTGCCATTTCGCATAACCACCACGCGGTCGGCCATGGTCATGGCTTCCACCTGGTCGTGGGTTACATAGACAGCCGTCGTGCCAAGGCGGCGCTGCAACAGCTTGATTTCGGTGCGCATGTCCACGCGCAGTTTGGCATCCAGGTTGGAGAGCGGCTCATCGAACAAAAACACTTCCGGCTGGCGCACCAATGCTCGGCCAATCGCGACCCGCTGACGCTGGCCGCCGGAAAGATTCTTCGGTTTGCGGTCAAGGTAGGGATCAAGGCCGAGCAGTTTGGCGGCCTCACCGACGCGTTCGGCGATCACCGCCTTCTCGGTGCCATGCACCTTCATCGCGTAACCGATATTGTCGCGCACGCTCATGTGCGGATAGAGCGCATAATTCTGAAACACCATTGCGCAATCGCGCTCGCCTGGACGAACGAAGGTCACATCCTTGCCCGCGATGCTGATCTGCCCACTTGTCGGCAGTTCCAAGCCAGCCAGCATGCGCAGCGTCGTGGTCTTGCCGCAGCCCGACGGCCCCACCAGCACGATGAACTCACCCTGCTCGATGGTCAGGGACAGTGGCGGGATAACGTTGACGTCGCCGAAGTCCTTGGTGACGTCTTTCAGTTCAACGTGCGACACACGCAGATCTCCTTCAAAAAGATGCCTCCCGACCCCTGGGTCGAGACCCTAGGCCGGGAGGCACAATCCTGTCAGCCAGAATGGCTTACATCGGCGGCAGGCCAACCGATGCACGATACGCGGCCAGTTGGGTGTCGCGACCGAACTCTTCGGTCAGAGCATCCCACTCTTCGGCAATGCGATCGAGGGCTTCCTGCGGCTCAATCTCACCAGCCAAAGCACGTGAGAGTTCAATCTCCAGCACTTCGGTGTAAGAGAAGAAGCCCGGCAGCCGCAGGTCAAGTGCCACGTTCGGAGCGTCGAGTGATGCACGCTGGGCACCCAAATAGCTGGCAGCCTCTTCTTCAGAGAAGACCGAGGACCAGTTTTCCAGGTTCTCATAGTGGCTGAAGCGATAAGGGTTCACGCCGGAATTCGCCGTCACGATCGCCTGACCGGACACTTCCGGGCTGATCACCTCGGCCACGAAGTCCCACGCTGCTTCGGGGTTTTCACTGTCGGCTGGAACCGCCAACTGCCAACCGCCAAAGGCCAGGAACGGCGAGTGAACGACCTCATCGAAGCTGTCCCATTCGCCCGACACATGGTTCCAGATTTCCGTCGAACCTGGCAGCATGGCGGTGCGCACATGGCCTTCAATCGAACCTTCGGTGGATCCCAAAACGCCGGAATCCGCCCAGTCGATGTTCATCGCAACCGTGCCACCAGCATAGAGCGGACGCACATCACCGGAGCCGTTATTCAACGCCCCTGGAGGGTTGTAGTCGAGCCCGCGCTTATACTCTTCCAGCGCGCGCAACCAACCGGGATTGTTGATCTGCGCTTCCATGGTCTCCGGATCAAAGAACATGGAGCCCGGATTGTCCGGGTGGTTGGTGTAGCTGGCGGCGTGGGAGAAGAAGTACCAGAACTGCTGGCCGCCACGGCGATAGGCTTCGGCGGTGCCGAACAGGCCATCATCGGGACGATGGAAGAATTCCGCCTGATCGTAGTATTGTGCCCAGGTGACCGGCGCCGCGAGCGGATAGCCATAAGCAGCCTCGAACGCAGCCTGCTCGTCTGCATTGTCCAATAGGTCGGCACGCAGATTGAGCATGTGCATGTCGCCGTCCATGGTGGCCGACTTCACTTCGCCGTTCCACACCATCAACCGCTCGCGATAGACCGGGTGAATATCGTCCCAGTTCGAACCTTCTTGCAGCGCGTCAGGCATGGTGGACAGGAAGGGCGCAAAGTCCGGCAACCAGGCTGGAACGAACCCGATCGCATCAAAGTCGCCGGTCTGCTGGCTCATCGCTGTCAGGAATTTCGGGTAAAGCTCACCGAACGGAAACTCGATCACATTGACCGTGCCGCAGGTGCGCTCCTCCCAGCTCACAGCCGCCGCCGCCAGCGCCGAGGCAATGGCAGGGCCGTTCTGCGTGGAGACGTTGAGCGTGACACCGGTATAATCTGGTTCGCAGGCCATGGCCGTCCCAGCGCCCAGCGCTGCAAAAGCCACGGTGGATAGTAGAAGTCTCTTCATGGTTTCCTCCCTTGTGAAGATTATTTGATTGAACCTGAGAGAAGGCCAGATCGCATCATCCGGCCCAAGATCGCTGCGATCACAACCATCGGAATGATGGCAATCAGCGCCGCAACGGAGATCGCCCACCACTCATCACCGCGGCTCGATTGCTGACCGGCAAGAAGGATGGGCAGGGTCTGCCAGTCACCGGAGGTGAGCAGCAGGGCAAACAGAAACTCGTTCCAGATGAAGGCAAGCACGATCATCGATGTCGCGAGCAGTCCAGGCAGCGACATCGGCAGCACGATCTGAATGAAGATGCGCATACGGCCGATATTATCGACCTGTGCCGCTTCCTCCACCTCGACAGGAACGGTAGAGAAAAAATCGCGCATCAACCACACCGCGAAGGGCAGCCCGAAAGCGGTGTAGGCGAGCACCATGCCGAAGAAACTGTCGAGCAGTGGGAAACCCGCCCGACCCACTTCGGCATAAAGAAGAAACAGTGCAAACGCCGACACAATGGGCGGGAACATGCGCTGAGAGACGAACCAGAAGGTCACGTCATTGTTGCCAAGCACCGGCCCAGGCAGGCGAAACCGGTTCATCCAGATGGAAACGACCAGCGCCAGCACCAGCACAATCAGAAGGGCATAGGGCACGTCGATGTCAAAGGTGCTGTTGAGCAGCACAAAACCGCCGATCGAGATGACGCCGAACGCCAGGCCCGACATCAGGCGGATGCGAAATTCGAACCGCACCAGCGCATAGGCCGCCATGGAACCGAGAAAGACCGAGAGCACGGTGGCCACAAGCGAGATCATCACCGAGGCCATGATCGGCCCGTAAAAGTCACCGCGAATGCCGGAAAACGCATCGCGAAATGCCTGCAAGGTCGGCTGGAAATCGACGAACGGAATGTAAGTCGCGCCCTGCGAGACCGCGAGCGGCGGTTTAAACGCCGTCACGAACACCCAATAAAGCGGGAAGAACGAGAAAAAGAGCCAAACCAGACAGCCCACAAGACCGATGGTGCGCAGCGTGCGGTTCTCCATCACGCGTACCTCTTCATCAGGCGACGCGCGGCTGCGAGATAGATCGTGCCGAAGATGATAACGACGATGAGGAAAACGAAGGAGAGCGCCGACGTCATGCCCAGATTGAATTTCTTGAAGCCCTCATTGTAGGCGAAAAGGGTCAGCGTTTCGGTCGCCGTTCCTGGTCCGCCCCCGGTCAGCACAAACACCGTGTCGATGACCTTGAAGCCCTCAATCAAGCGGATGAAAATCACTGCAACCGACAGCGGCAAAAGCATGGGGAACGTCAAATCCCAGAACCGCCGCCAAGGGCCGATATCGTCTACACGCGCCGCCTCAAAAACTTCACTGGGCATGCTCTGCAATCCAGCCAGCATCAGCAGCGTGACAAAAGGTGTCCACTGCCAAGTCTCGATGGAAATCAGCACCATGATCGCCAGCCCAGGCTCTGTGAGGAAGGGCAAATTACCAAAGCCCAAACCAACCATCGCGTCGTTCACCGGCCCCAAATAGGGATGGAACACCATGCGCGCGATGAGCGCGACGCACACCGGAGCAATGAACATCGGGAGCAAAAACACGACCCGATAGAGCGAAGAGCCGCGCACATTGTGGTGCAGTGCTAGCGCCAGCAAAAAGCCGAGCGCGTATTGGAAAGCAACGGACACAAAGACGATCGTCGCCGTAGTCCAAGTCGAGCCCCAAAAGCGCGAGGAGGATAGGATGTCGGCATAGTTATCGACGCCGACAAAGCGCGGCGGGAGCGGCGGCACCAAGCGCACCGACTGGAAGCTGACGGTCAGCGCATAAATCAGCGGAAAGATCGTTATCACCAGGACGATGATAAACGCAGGCCAGATGAAGGCGTACTTCACCCGATCGTGCCTGACCGCATCCCCCTGCATCCTCTCTCCCTTCGTTTTTCCCGAAGGTTGCCCCGAACGGGCGTCGAGTTCAACCCGTTTTTGTAGTTCTACTATGAAAAACTAACATGTCACCGACTTTTGATGAACCAAAAATACAAAAGTTGGCTCATTTTCGGCCAGACAAGCGCCTTGAAGTGGAATTTCGTTGGATTGATCCGCCATTCAGTTGCCAATCCAAGCTATTTTGGTAATTATACTACAAAAATGAGGAGTCCAGCATGCTGGTTGCGCCGTCAGCCCACACCATCGACCCAAGCACTGGCGCGCTCGCAGCGCACACCGGCCGGTACCAAAAAAACCTGTCGGACTTGCAAGGCATTTATGCTGATGGCGAGGCCTTTGAGCGCACCTTGAAAGACTACGGCGACCGGGTCGTCTACACCGTGGAAGATGTGCGGCCCGAAGCAAGTTCCGGCGATCTGATCTTCGGCACCACCTTCATGGAACCCGGCCGCATTGAGAATGAATTCTTTATGACGCGCGGGCACATTCATGCCACTGCCAACCGGCCGGAGACCTATTATGGCGAGTCGGGTGAAGGCTTGATGCTGATGGAATCACCCGATGGGCAGGTCTCCATCCTCGAAGTGCGGCCAAAGACGATGGTCTATGTGCCGCCGCTCTGGATTCATCGCTCGGTCAACACCGGCAGCGCACCCTTGGTGATGAGCTTCTGCTACCCTGTCGATTCCGGCCAAGACTATGACGTCATCGCCAAATCAGGTGGCATGGCCGTACGCATCATCGCCGATGGCGACGGCTGGGCCAGCGTTCCCAACGCCACTTACAGGCCGCGCACTCAAGCCGAGATCGACGTAATCCTCGCCACGCAGGATCTTAACTGATGACCTACGATCCGGCGACCAAACCCACCTTCTATTTCATTGGTGTGACCACGGCGAAATCCTCGATCATGAAGGTGTTCCCCAAATGGGCTGAGCACCTTAGCCTCGGAGATGTTGCCATGCGCGGGATTGATTTCGTGCCGCACGACAAGCCCGAGCGATACCGCGAAATGGTCGCCTTCCTGAAGGCAGATCCCCTCTCCCTTGGCGCACTGGTCACGACCCACAAGCTGGACTTGTTCGAAGCCTGCCGCGACCAGTTCGATGAGATCGACCCGCTCGCCACCATGATGGCGGAAACCAGCTGCCTTTCGAAGCGCGATGGCCGGCTCATTTGCCATGCCAAGGACCCGATTTCCTCAGGCCTTTCGCTGGACGGGTTTTTACCACCCAACCATTTTGCTTATACCGGCGCGGAGGTTTTCAGCATGGGTGCCGGTGGCTCGACCATCGCGTTGACCTGGCATCTCATGCAGGCCTCGCGCGGGTCCAACCGGCCGTCTCGCATTGTTGTTTCCAACCGCTCGCAGCCGCGCCTTGATCATATCCGCGCGATCCATGAAGGCCTCCGCAGCAACATTCCCGTCGACTATGTCCTGGCACCCAAACCGGAAGACAATGATGCGATCCTGGCCGGCCTTAAACCCGGCAGCCTGGTCATCAACGCGACCGGCCTTGGCAAGGATGCGCCGGGGTCACCGCTGACCAACGAAGCGCAGTTTCCGCCGGACGGTGTCGTCTGGGAGCTCAACTATCGTGGCGATCTGGTCTTCCTCGATCAAGCGAACGCCCAAGCCAGCGCGCGCAACCTTCAGGTCGAAGACGGATGGACCTACTTCATCCATGGCTGGACGCAGGTGATCGCCGAGGTTTTTGACATCACCATTCCAACCTCTGGGCCCGCCTTCGACCGGATTGCCGCCATCGCCGCGGAGGCGACGGGACGACCCCAACAGGCAGCAGCGCATCATGCAGGTTAGGCGCGAGCAGGGCTTCCCACAGAAGGGAGAGCGCGCCCTGTTCTGGCTCGGCCAGGCCGGCTTCTGGTTTGACACCGGCGATCATCGCATCCTCATCGATCCCTATCTCTCGGACAGCCTTGCCAAGAAATATGCCGGGCAAGTCAATGATCACCAACGCATGATGCCGCCGCCGATCACGCCACATGAATTACCCGAGCCGGACCTTGTGCTCGTCACTCATGCCCATACCGATCATATGGATCCCGAAACGCTCGGGCCACTCGCCACGCGTTTTCCAGATCTTCCGTTTGTGGTCCCGCGCGCCAAGCTGGCCGTCGCACGCGAGCGTATTGGAACAGATGCCAACCTCGTCAGCGCCAGCGACGGTCAGACGCTCTCACCGCTTCCTGGTTTGACGCTTCATGTGCTGCCCGCTGCCCATGAAACACTCGACCGCGACAGCGAGGGCAACGCCCACTTCTTGGGGTACATCATCAAAGCTGGCGGCGTTACGCTCTACCATTCCGGCGACACCATCCCGTTCGATGGATTGTCGGAGGCCATTGGGGCTATCGCACCGAACGTCGCCCTGCTTCCGGTGAATGGTCGCGATGCGGTGCGATTAGCATCCGGTATCCCAGGCAATTTCACACTGGAAGAAGCCATCACCCTTTGCCAGGATGCGAGCATCCCATGGCTCGTTCCGCATCATTTCGGCATGTTTGCCTTCAACACGTTGAGCGAAGAGGCGATCGACGCGGCAGCCGCCAAGACCAGCAAGCCGTACATCACCAAGGCAGTGGTTGGCGAAAGGCTCCTGCTTGACCTCGCCTAACCTCCCCACCGATCCGATCGCCAGGACCGAAGTTGACGACAACCTTTTGGAGGTCATCACGCGCAGCCTGCCGGACCTGCGCAAATCCGAGCGCCGGGTGGCCGAAGCGGTGCTCTCCGACCCCGCCAGCGCCCTTTCGGTGACGCTGGCTGAACTCGCCCGCCGATCCAATGTCAGCGAACCGACCGTCATCCGCTTCGCCATGGCCATTGGCTGCGAGGGTTTTCGTGATCTTCGCGTCAAACTCGCCCGTTCGCTTGCCTTCGCCCGCACGACATCCCATTCGGCGATTTCAACCGCCGATGATCTGCCAGCCCTCATCGGCAAAGTGTTCGACTTCAACCTTTCCAATCTCAATTGGGTCAGCACCCGCCTCGACCAAGAGGTCATTGGCGAGGCGGTCGCGGTGCTCTCGCGGGCCAATCAGATCGAGTTCTTTGGCTATGGTGCGTCGGCGATTGTAGCGCTCGACGCCCAGCAAAAGTTTCCAATGTTTGGGGTGCCGTGCGGCGCGCCGCTTGACGGTCACCAAATGCTCATGACCGCCGCGATGCTGAAACCTGGCGATGTGGCGGTTGCGATCTCCAACACTGGCGAAACCGAGGCCGTCCGCCGAGCCGCGCGCCTTGCCCGCGCGCAAGGGGCGACCGTCATCGGAATTTCTGGCTCGCAAAGCCCGCTGCTGGAAGACTGCGACATTGGCCTTGTCATCGAAACGCTGGAGAACACGGACATCTATACGCCCACCGTCTCGCGGCTGTCGGCCATGGTGGTGATCGATATTCTTTCAACCGCCGTCAGCCTCGCCCGCGATGAGACCGAGCAAAAGCGGTTCGCGGCCATGAAAGCGGTGCTCGCCAAAACACGCGCTGGCCAGCGTGATGAGGACGAGGCTTGAGGCGTGAACTTCAAATGAACATTTGCGTATTCGATTTGACAAAGTTTCTGTTGATGCGGTAGCCGAAGCACCTCTCACGGTTCGCTTCCAGCCCCGATAAGGCCCTCGCCTCATGCCCAAACAATTGCTCGTCGATCCGCAGGAAACCCGCCAATCCGGCGCGCTTTCTCTTTCACCGATCCCAGTCCATGCCTACCACACCAGCCTGGAAACCGAGCGCGAGGCCCGTGGCGATGGCGCTCTGCGCCAGGCCCTGCGCGACATGATGGTGGTCCGCGAGTTCGAGACGATGCTCGCATCCTTCAAGGGCACCGGCGCCTATCAGGGGATCGACTATCTCTACAAAGGCCCGGCACACCTTTCGATCGGCCAGGAAGCCGCCGCCGTTGGCGCGGCGATGGCGCTCAAGGCGGACGATTACATTCTTGGCTCCCACCGCAGCCATGGCGAGTTCATTGCCAAAGGTCTGGCCGCAATAGCCGAGCTGGACAACGCGGCTTTGTCGGGCATCCTCGATACCTATGAGGGTGGCAAGCTGCGCGACACCGTCGCCAAGCATGTCGGCGGCACCGACAAGACGCTTGGCCAAAACGTTCTGCTTTTCGGCTTGCTCGCAGAAATTTTCATGCGCGAGAACGGTTTCAATGGCGGCATGGGCGGCTCGATGCACGCCTTCTTCCCGCCCTTTGGAGCCTATCCCAACAACGCGATCGTCGGCGCCAGCGCTGGTATTGCAACCGGCGCGGCGCTGCGTCGCAAACTGGCCCAGGATGATGGCATCGTCGTTGCAAATGCGGGCGATGGATCGACCGGCTGCGGCCCGGTCTGGGAGGCGATGAACTTCGCTGCCATGTCGCAATACGACACCCTTTGGGAAGACGCCTACATGGGCGGCCTGCCGGTGCTTTTCTTCTTCACCAACAACTTCTATGCCATGGGCGGCCAGACCAAGGGCGAGACCATGGGCTGGGAGCGCCTTGCCCGCATAGGCGCAGGCGTGAACCCGGCGCAAATGCACGCCGAAACAGTGGACGGATCGAACCCGCTGGCCGTCGCCGACGCCGTGGCCCGCAAGCGTCAACTTCTCTTAGAGCGCAAAGGCCCTGCCCTGTTGGATGTGGAATGCTACCGGTTGGTCGGCCACTCCACCACCGACGCCAACGCCTATCGCACACGCGATGAGATCAAGCTTTGGACCGAGCAGGATCCGATCGGCCAATTTGCGGCTACCTTGACGGCGGCGGGCATCCTGTCTGACGCAGACGTGGAAAGCATGCGCGAAGGCGTTGCCGAACAGATCTTGGCTGTCACCCGCGCCGCCGTCGATCCAAAGATCGCCCCACCCGTGGACGTGGAAGGGCAGCCGACACGCATCGGTCAGCTGATGTTTTCCGGCACCGAGATACCCGTGCCTTCAACACCAGTGCCACTGCTCAAGCCGATTGAAGAAGCCGCCGCTTTCCGCCAATTGGGTCGCAAAGCGCGCTTTGGCCTGGATGCCGAGGGCAAAGCTCTATCCGGCCTTAAGACGGTGACCCTTAGAGACGGTCTGACCGAAGCTGTGCTTCATCATTTGACCAATGATGAGAGCCTTGTTGCCTATGGCGAAGAATGTCGCGAATGGGGTGGTGCCTTTGGGGTCTATCGCGGCCTCAGCGATATTCTCCCCCATCATCGTCTGTTCAATTCTCCGATCTCCGAGGCCGCGATCGTCGCCACCGCTGTCGGTCACGCGCTCGCCGGGGGACGCAGCCTGGTGGAACTGATGTATGGCGATTTCATCGGTCGCGCCGGCGATGAAATCTTCAACCAGCTTTCCAAATGGCAGGCGATGTCCGCCGGACTGCTCACCATGCCGGTGGTTCTGCGCGCTTCGGTGGGTTCGAAATATGGTGCCCAGCACTCTCAGGATTGGACGTCGCTCATCGCCCATATTCCAGGTCTTAAAGTCGTTTACCCCGCCACCCCCTATGACGCGAAAGGGTTGATGGCCTCTGCCCTCTCATCCAACGACCCTGTCGTCTTCTTTGAAAGCCAGCGGCTCTACGATCAGATCGAAACCTTCCAGAAAGACGGCGTTCCGACGGATTATTACCGCATCCCGCTGGGCGAACCGGACATCAAGCGCCAAGGCAATGATGTCACCGTGCTCACCATCGGTCCTTCGCTCTATCCAGCACTAGCAGCCGCTGATGAACTGGCTGACGTTGACATCGAAGCGGAAATCATCGACGCGCGCTCATTGGTGCCGTTCAACTATGATGCTCTGCTCGCCTCGGTGAAAAAGACTGGCCATCTGCTTATCGTGTCAGAAGCCTCTGAACGCGGCAGCTTCGCGATGACCATCTCCACCAACGTGACCCGCTTCGGCTTTGCTGACCTGAAAGCGCCGCCACGCGTGCTTGGTTGCCCGAACTGGATCGTGCCGGGCGCTGATATGGAAACCACCTATTTCCCACAGGCACACGACATCATCGACGTGGTGACAGGCGAATTCTTCCCGTCCAAACGCACCAACCAACGTGGCGTGCGTACATGGGATGATCTCAACCTTGCCCGCCAGGCTCTTTAAGAGGACACCCGACCATGACAACGCCCATCCTTGTGCCGCAGCTCGGCAATGAAATCACCGAGGCTGAAGTGACCGAATGGGTCGCATCCGAGGGTGATACGTTGAAAAGCGGTGATCTGATCGTTGTCATTACGACCACCAAAATGGCCATTGAGATCGAAGCGCCGGCCGACGGCAAGCTGAGCACCATCGCCATGCCCGAAGGCGAAATCGTTGAAGTTGGCGTGACCTTGGGAGAGATCACCTAGCCCATGGCACCTGTGATGCATCGCATCGGCGGCGAAGGCGACGCCGTGGTCCTCATTCATGGCTTCGGTGCCGACCGGCTGGGCTGGGTCGCGAACTCACCGGCGCTACTCGACACCTACACCGTTTGGGCAGCCGAGCTGCCGGCCCATGGAACAGCCGAACCTGGCGCAACGACACCCATTGATATCGCCAGCGCGCTCACCGAACTGCTACCGCAGAACGACAAACCCATCGCGCTGATTGGTCATTCCTTGGGCGGTGCCATCGCGGCCCACCTTGCAGCGTTGCGGCCGGATCAAATCGGCAAAACCGTGCTCATCGCACCAGCAGGATTTGGCTCAGGCGCAGTCGCTGGAGATTTCTTGACCGGCCTTCCCGGTCTTCAGTCTGAAGACGAAGCCTTGCAGCATCTGCGCCAACTGGTTGTGCGTGAGCGACTGATCATGCCGCAAATGGCGCAGTATGTTCTTAAACACCTGGAAAAGCCGGGCCGTCGAGAGGCTTTGGCAGAGATCGCCCAAGCCGCGTTAAACTTCGAACTCCCTGCCCTGCCGAATGAGGCACTGGTAATCTGGGGTGAAGAGGATGCGATCAATCCACCGGACATGGAATGGCTAAAAAGCCTTGGCGAACGCGCAATGCTGTTGCCGCAGACCGGTCATCTACCCCATGTGGAGGCGGCAACCAAGGTCAACCGGCGCATCACGGATTATCTGGCAAGCTAGGCCGACGCTTTGAGCGCCAATATCGCTTTGGCCGCCGCTTCATCGGTGACCAATGTTTTGCACCCGGTGCGCGTGAGCGTTGCCATAATAGCCGCCGCCCGAAGCGCGCCGCCCGACGCCAAAATGCCGTGCTTGGCGGTCGCAATGGTGTCAAGATCAACAGCCATGACACGATCGTGGATGGGGTGGGCCACAGTGTTTCCCCCGCCGTCCAGAAATTGACAAAGCGTGTCGCAGATCGCCCCGGCCTTTAGCAGATCGGCATATTCATCCTGCGACAAAAACTGGTGACTGAGCGAAGACCCTGCCACGCCGATGTCGCCGCAGCTGAGCACCGCGACATCAAGCTCTTCGGCTGCCTTTTCCACCTGTCGCAGACCGCACCGCTCGATCAATCGAGTTTTCGTATCGTGACTATCGACGACCAATGGTGCCAGGTAGAGCAAGCAGTCCGCGCCAAGTCGCCCGGCCATGCGCCAGGAAAAATCAATCGGATTAACGCTGCTGGCTTCCAGCAGCCCGCCTTGCAGCGAGATAACCCGCATGCCCGACCGCCGCTGCGGTCGAAAGGTGGAAAGTGAGGCGTTCAACGTGCGGCCCCAGCCAACGCCAATGGTCATATCATCGGCTAGGACATCCGACAGCAGCTGGCCAAGCGCGGCACCGACATCGCTTGCCGTCTCGTCCGCCGTTCCAGAGCCGGGAACAACGATCGCCTCGTCAAGGTTCAACGCCTCTTCCAGTTCAACGGCGAGGGCTGTGCAATCGCCGGGGCTGGTGTTGATCCAGATTTGGACCTCGCCACGTTTGCGCGCTTCATCGAGCATGCGCACAACCGTCGAACGGCTGACGCCAAGCGCCTCTGCGATGTCTTTTTGTGTCAGACCACGGTTGAAATAGAGCCACGCAGCGCGCACCCGCAGCGAGGCCGTGTCGGAAAGCGTGATTTGCCCTGCGCGCGTCAGACGGGCCACTTCAGTCCTCGCTCGCCAGGCGCTGCAGGACGTCTGCGCGCGGCGGCGGGGCGCAGCCAGACTGCTCGCAGTTCATGGCGGCCGCCGTTACGCCGTAACGCAAAATATCACCCAGTGCCTCACTGGTGAGACCGGCTAACGCGGTTGGCATTGTGAGATCCCGCAGCATCAACTCCGCCATCACCCCGCCCATTAAGGTATCGCCGGCGCCGACCGAATCGACGATTGCCGCCGGTCGGCCTTCAACCTCCACCAAGCCATCGCCGCAGAAGCCGAGTGCACCGTTTTCGCCCAGTGTCACCACGACCAGCCCGGCGGCTTGGCTAAGCCTGTCGGCGGCAAAGTCAGCGGGTGATTGGCCAGGCGCCAAGAACTCGAGATCTTCATCGCTTAGTCGAATAACCCCAGCCTTCGCCGCGATCGCTTCGATGCGCGCGCGCCAATCATCGACGTCAGACGTCATGGTCGGACGAGCGTTGGGGTCGAGCGCAATCATCGTTGTATCGGCATGTGCCAAGGCAAAGGCAGCAATGTTGTCGGCTCCCGGCTTGTCGATCAACGAGATCGAGCCAAACGAGAGAACATCGCCCTGTTCGGGCACGAACGCCGCCGGATCAGGATTCATCAGGGCTGTCGCCGACAGCGCATTGAAAAACGCGTAGCGTGCAACACCACCAGTCAGCTCAACAAAGGCCAGTGTGCAAGGGTCGTCGGTGCGCGGCGTGCGACGGGTTTCAACCCCATGCGCCTCAAGATCTGCAATCAGCCGTTCGCCAAAAAGATCGTTCGATATGGCACCCAGAAAGCCTGACTTAGCGCCCGCTTGGGCGGCGGCCTTGGCGGCGTTAAACGGCGAACCACCGGCGCGTGGCGCGAAGGCATCACCGGCGGGCGACATGGTCGGGACAAAGTCGATCAGCGCCTCGCCCATAAACCAAACCGTGCCCATGCCCTAGCATCCCCTTCATCCAGAACTGCCCTTCTTGTGCAGCAGGATCAAAGGGATAACAAGCGTCAACCTGTGGACGCCTGACGTCGCTGATGACCCTCAGGAGGAACCACTGGCGGCAGGCTCGGCGTCTAAGTCGGCAACACCATCTCATCTTGGTGCGCCTCGCGTTTTGGCAAGCAGCCAATGCAAGAGAATGCCCAGTAGGTAGAGAACCGCGATGGACAGGAACATTCCAATCTCGCCGAAATGGCCTGCAACAAAGATTAGAAGCGGCGTGCCGAGCAAATTTCCCAAATTACCAGCCTGCGCCATGAAGCCATAGGCAAGCGCTTGGTCTTTGGCTTCAGAGTTGAGTTCAGGAACCGCCGAGAAACTTGCCCCTTGGACAAGGCCCAATAACGCAAACAGGCCGACAGCAAAAAGCAATTGCAGGTTCAAGAAAACGTTGAACAGGACAAGCGCAGAGGCAAGCGCGAAACCAGCAATGATGATGGCGACGCTGGAATGCCGTCGGAGAAAGATCGGCACAACAACCAGAGCAACGGCGATACTGACAAGCGGCATGAGGCCTGCGGCCCAGATGCCTTGATCCCGCGGCAAGCGCTCTGGAAGCAGGGCGAGGAGCGAAACAAACGTTAACGTGTAAAGAAGCCAGCCCGCGCCAGGAGCAGCGATGCGCGGCGAGGTGTACGTTCTGATATGGGCTTTGACGATATCAGGATTTGCATCGCTCTTGGCGACAGCTTCCATCCTGGATTCTGGAACGGCCAGGGCCACCAAGACCGCAATAACGGCCAGATAGACGCCGTGGCCTCCAAGCAGAACGGTAAACCCGTCGGAGGCAACAAGTGGCATAACGACCCAAGCAACGATGGCAAAAGCAACACCGAAGAACGTGCTCCACAGCGTCATCGCGGGGCCGATATAGCGCTTGTCGCTCAACTGCGAGATCAGCGTCGGCGCAGATACGACAATGGCCAAATGCGACGCGCCTTCCACCAACCGACTGGCCAGCATCGGTCCAAAAGAGACCAGGGCGATCTGCCAAAAAGAGACGATCGCTCCAAGTGAAAGGCCAAAAAGGAGCACCCGCCGGGCGCCTAACCGTCCCACAACGTCCCCGGCCACAATCCCAAGCACCGCGCCGACCAGGCTGATCAATGAGAGCAACCACCCAATTTCGTTGCCAACCTCAGGAAAGGCTTCGCGGACAAGACCGAACGGGACCGCGATTTTCGCAAACTGGGCAGCCGCACCGAGCCCAGCGAACCATAGCAAGAAAACCAAAAAGACTTTGGATTGACGGAAGCACATAGCCTTGGGCTATGCGAAAGCAGGCAGCCAAGCCACGCATAAATTATGCATTGGCCCCAATCGCCGTAACCAGGCGCGCAGGCGTGCCGTCTGCGAGATAGATACGCTCCCACAGCATCCCACCTTCGCTGATCTTGATCTCGGGAAAGACTGCCTCGGATGTCATGACGGTTTTCGGCATCGGCACCACATCGTTCCACCAGCCATGGTCTTCGAGTTGGCTCTCAGCGAGGCGAATTTCCTCCGTTGCGAACCGCCAAAGAGACATCCCCAGCAAGCCACGGTCCGTCGAGTTCCAGTCTTTTGCGCGGCGTTTAGAGTAGGCAAGGCAAACGTGGCTCGCTTCATCGACAAGGTGGACGCAAAGCGACGCACTCTCGACAAGCCTCTTCAGCGCGGCATCATTGGTTCGCGCCGATGCCAGGCAGGCCAACGCGTCATGCTGAATCTGCGTCTCTGGCACATGGGCGCCACTTTCCCACCGAGAGATAGATGTTTGGCTGACGTCGAGCGCAGTGGCCAACGCCTCCTGCTTCAACCCCATGGCAACTCGCTGTCGCTTAAGGCGCTTTCCAAACGATGGAAACGACTGATTTTGCCCGTTCAGCATCTTGAGTTCCCTCCATCTAGAAAGCGCTTTGGGCGACCATTGCGACGCTCAGAGCGCCTGCGTTGGCACAGTTTTGAAACGCTACGGCATGGCGGATAATTCTGCCATTACAGCGCGCAGGCCCACTCAACAGCATCCTCCAGACGATCATCGCCCCAGAAGAGTTCGTCGCCCACACAAAACGTTGGCGCTCCAAAAACACCAATTTTCATGGCTTCGAGCGACTGTTGGCGCAACGCAGCTTTTGTTGAGACCTGCTGGGAACGGTCTATCCACGACCGCGCATCAACACCAACTGAAGTTAGTGCCAGAGTGAGAGTCTCGCGTTGCGAAATATCGGCGCCATCCTCGAACTGAGCTCTGAACATCGCTCGAGCAAAATCTCCCGACCAGGTTTCGCCATGAGCAGCCATCATCAATCGCGCTGCCGCCAAACCGTTGGCGGGAAAAACCTCTGGGCGTTTGAAGGGGAGACCATATTTGATGGCTCGCCTCTCAACATCACGCCACATGTACCGCCCCTTGGCTTCATCCATCACGAAGGGTGAAGTTTCCCATCCCTTGGCTTTGAATACCGGCCCCAGGAGAAACGGGCGCCAAACCAACGAAATGTTACTCTGGATGGCCAAGTCTTCAACGCGCATCACCGACAGGTAGGAGTAGGTGCTGGCGAACTCAAACCAGACTTCGAGCGGTTTCCGGTGTACCTGGTCAGCCACGGCGGCGGTCCGCCGCATCGATGAGGCCAACTGTCGTTTCGGCCAATATGTCGAGCATGGTGCTGGCCGCGCCTGAGAGATGGCTCGCGGTAAGCAGCCTGAGCTCCACATCATGCAGCTCTGGAAGGCTTGGCCAATCGCTGACGTCGACGATGTCAGGCGGTCGGTTGTGGTTGATACGCACGCCCACGCCAAAATGCGCCCTCAGTGCCGCCCAGACGGCTTGAAGGCTCGGTGTCGTCAGGGCAGCGTGCCATCGGGCGCCAGATTGGTCCAAAGCGCTGAGCGCCATCTGGCGAAACAGGCAAGGATGGTTGAACAGGACCAGCGGCAAAACCGCGGTTGCGGGGGACTCACTGAAACCGTCATGGGCCAGCCATTTCAGCGGCAGTTTGCAAAGCGCTTTTCCCTTCTGGCCTGAACCGCTTGGAAAGAACGCGATAGCCACATCAAGGCGACCAGCGTCGATTTCATCGCCGATGATGTGATTGTTTCCGGCCCGCACCGTCACATGAACATCCGGATGAAGTTCGGTGAAAGCACGTGTCGCCGCTGGCATGACGTCGTCGAAAAAGTCTTGCGGCAGGCCAAGGCGGATTGTCTCAGGCTCAACCGCAGCACCAACCGCTCGGGCAGCTTCATCATTCAGCGCGATGATCTGTCTGGCGTAATCAGCCAAAGCTTCCCCGGCTTCCGTCGGAACCAAACCTCGGCCTTGACGAGTGAAGAGTGGTGCCCCGGCCTGGAGCTCCAGCTTCTTCAATTGGCGGCTTATGGCCGGCTGCGACAAACCCAACTCATTGGCAGCCCGCGAGAAACTCTTCTGTTCAATTCCAGCAAGAACAGCGCGCAAGGCATCGATATCGAAATTGGTTCTCATATGCGAATTCCGAATACGAAACTTTCGATTAATTCGTTATTCGCAAGTGTAATCAGGTGTTAGCGTCGAGATCAAGAACAGGACTGATCGCAACATACGATCTGCGGTCAGCAAAACGATGAAATGATCTCGCAATGACCGACCTTGTATCAACGCAATCCCAAACGCCTTTCGTTCGCCGATCACTCATCGTCTTAATCGCTGGATCGATGATCGCGATGGTCGCCGTTGGGATGCGCCATTCTTTTGGATTGTTTCTTGATCCGGTCACACGGGAGCTGCAATCCATTGATCGCGAAGCCTTCGGATTGGCGGTCGCCCTGCAGAACTTGATGTGGGGATTGGCTCAGCCATTTGCTGGGATGATCGCTGATCGCTTCGGCACGTTCCGCGTGGTGTTTGCCGGAGGGGCGCTCTATGCGCTCGGTCTTCTGAGCGCAGCCCTGAGCTCGAGCGCTTTGGGGCTGACCATAGGGCTCGGTGTCTTGGTTGGCATGGGCTTGAGCGCCACGACCTATGCCGTCGTGCTTGGCGCTGTGGGCCGCCATTACCCGCCAGAGAAACGATCGACGGCTTTAGGCATCGCTTCGCTTGGCGGATCGATCGGGATATTTCTGTCGGTACCGTTGACCCTGAGCCTGATCGAGCAGTTTGGCTGGTCGGCAGCCTTTCTCGGACTTGCCATGATCGCGCTGGTCATTTGCCTGTTGGCGCCGCCGCTGGCCGGCCGACCGGAGACAACGGGCCCTGAGCAATCGATGGGTTCAGCCATCAACCAGGCGCTCCGGCATCGCGGGTTTGTACTTCTGTTGTTCGGGTTTTTCGTCTGCGGATTTCAGCTCGCCTTTATTGGGATACACCTGCCGGCCTACCTCCTTGATCGCGATATGGACGTTTGGCTTGGTGGCGCAGCGCTCGCCATGATTGGCGCCACCAACATCATTGGCACGCTGGTATGCGGGGCGCTTGGCGATCGTTTCAGCAAAAAGAACCTGCTTGCGCTTTTGTACCTCGTTCGAGCGGTTGTTGTCGCAGTGTTTGTTCTTCTTCCACCGTCAGCAATAACAACGCTGCTGTTTGCCGCTCTGATTGGTTTCACCTGGCTGGGGACCGTACCTCTGACCAGCGGGATCGTTGCCCAGGTGTTTGGACCTCGGTATCTAGCGACACTTGTCGGCATCGTCTTCCTGATGCACCAACTCGGCAGTTTCCTGGGCGCATGGATGGGCGGCTATGCCTTCGAGCGCTGGGGATCGTACGACCTGGTCTGGTGGACAGTTGTTCTGCTGGGGCTCCTAGCGACGCTGTTGCATTGGCCGATCAATGAGGAACCGCTCCGATCAAATAGCCTCATTGGGGAGTGCAGCGAATGATCCCCGTGAACCATCAACTACTTGCACTTGCCGGCATCTTTCTGTTGCTGACCGGGTTGATTTCCTGGGTGTGGGAAGCCGCGCTTGTCGGTTACGTCGACGTCTTTTTGGGCGCAGCACTGTTCCAAATCATCTGTTGAAGAGCCGACCGTTGGCCGCAACGAAATCCCCTATCCAACGTACCTAAACAAGGGAGGCGCACATGGGCGCCATCGAACCAAGGCAAGGCCCGATCCTACGAATTTTCCAAGTTCAGGCAATGCCTGGTCGGGCGACGGAGCTGCTCGCCAAATTCCGAACCACGTCTGCCGCTGTTGTTGACGGCCATATCGGCAACCAAGGCTACTTTTTTGGACAGGGTGTTGATGGTGAGACCGACAAGCTTGTGTTTGTCTCGCTATGGGCCGACATAGACGCGGTCAAACGACGATTTGGAGAGACATGGCAGAACTCGTATTTGCCAGAGGGTTATGAAGACCTCATCGCAAACCACGTCTTGCTCCACATCGACGCGACGGAAGGATGGCATGCAGACGTAGAAAGCTCGGATCCTGTGGAGTCGTCCCAATCGACGTCGGCTTAGCGGATGCTTCCAGCTGCACCCTTCGGTGGATCGACAACGCCCTAGTTGAAGACCGCTATTCGGGTAGCCGGCCAAAGACCTGAGAAAACCGCGCCGATTGCTATCAGGACCGGTCGAGCGCCTATCATCTGTCCTCAGCCTGCCGGCTAGCCTAAGTCTTCGATCCAGGTTTTGGCAGCGACGGCTTGTGGGAACCCAAGCGTCCCAATAGCGAGCATCGCCACTTGGATCATGTCATCCTTGGTCAACCCTTCGGCCAATCCGCGACGCGCATGGGAATGGACCGCGCCTTCCGAACCCGCACCGACGGCAAGTGCTAGTTTCACCAACCGTTTCTCGCGATCCGATAGTGGCCCAGCGTTGGCGCTCGCTTCCCCCAGCGCCTGATAGGCTTTCCAGACATCGGGATGGTCTTCGGCGATCGCGCCGGCAGCGCCTGGAAGCTTGGGCATCTTCAAAATCCTCTAAACAGTGAAATCATCGATCAGAACTTCCGGCTTGGCGAAGTTCGTCAGGTCATCAACGTCGTTGACGATGACGCGCGCACCATCCACTTCCACCCCATACCCTTGCAAGGTCTTGAAGGCGCGCGAGAGGTTTTCCGGTGTCATGCCGAGATAAGACGCCAGGCGACGCTTCTCCATCGGCAGATGGACGATGTCGCCTTCATCGCTGAACTTTCGTAACCGCAGCAGATAGTTCGCCAACCGCTCAATCGACGTGCGCAATTTTAGGTTCTTGGTGTTCTTGATGACACCGCGATAGCACTTGGCCAGTTCATCGACGATGGCGCGCGCAAAAACCGGGTCGGATGAAAACACCTCGCGTACGTCGGTGGACGGAAGCAGCACGATACGTGACTTTTCAAGAGTCCGCGCGGACATAAGGTAGGGTGCGTCGCGGATCGTCGCGGCCAAAATGAACGTCGAGACAGGCCTGACGGTGGCCATCGTTGTTTCACGGCCATTCCAGGCGGCGTAGAGCTCGACCGATCCACCGATCATCACGTGCAAAAAATCGCACGGATCGCCTTCGTTGATCAGCTCGATCATGGGTGGAAAATTCTGGACATAAGCGCCGCGAAACAGAGCCTCAAAACTCTCATCTGCCATGCCTGTGAACAGGCTAAGCGCGCGGATGTCGGCTTCTTCAGTCGGTTTCACAGTCGCTCGCGGCAAATCACTACGCCTAACATTTATCAAGCCTGGACATGATAAATGTCAATAGGCGAGTTGCGCTTTCCCGAACGTTAGCATGACGTTTTCACAAGGAGAAGCTGATCAATCTTAGGCATTGATTTATTTGAGTATTTCGAGACCTCCCACTTGATGTACGTCAAATTCGGCCTCTAAGGAAGCGCGCAGACACGTTCCGGTGCTTCAGCAATCCGGCTGGAGCAGAATGCCGGAGAGACGTGATGGAACTGCAAAATAAGGCCACCGCCCTGTGGTCGAACTTCCTCAAAGTAAACATGGTCCAAATTCGCACGTTCCACATGACGTGGTTCGCGTTTTTTGCCTGTTTCTTTGCCTGGTTTGGGATCGCACCTTTGATGTCGGTGGTGCGCGACGAACTGCAACTGACACCCGATCAAATCGGCTGGGCCATCATTGGTTCGGTTTCGATGACCATCTTCGCCCGCCTGTTCATTGGTTGGCTGTGCGACCGCATCGGGCCGCGCAAAGCGTATACCGGCCTGCTGCTTTTCGGTTCTTTGCCTGTGATGGGTATCGGCCTGGCACAGACGTTCGAGACCTTCCTTCTCTTCCGCGTTCTCATCGGTTGCATCGGCGCATCATTCGTCATCACCCAGTACCACACCAGCGTGATGTTTGCGCCCAATGTGGTCGGTCAAGCGAATGCCACATCGGCCGGATGGGGCAACCTTGGCGGCGGTGTCACCCAGTTTGTGATGCCACTGTTGTTCTCGGTGATGGTGATCGGCTTCGGGTTCTCAGAAGCCGTTGGGTGGCGCCTGTCGATGGTGGTCGTCGGCGTGATTATAATGCTGATCGGCATCGCCTATTTCTTTCTCACCCAGGACGCGCCTGACGGCAACTTCGATGACCTGCGCGCGCAGGGCAAGATGGAAGAGAAGAAGAAGGTCACCGGCAACTACATGCACGCTCTGGCCGACCCACGGGTCTGGGTATTGTTTGTGATCTACGGTGCCTGCTTCGGCATCGAGCTGACGGTGAACAACGTCGCAGCTCTCTACTTCATGGACTATTTTGACCTGACCCTGGTCACCGCCGGCTTCGTGGCGGCCTCGTTCGGTCTCATGAACATCTTTGCCCGCACGCTGGGCGGCATCTTCGGCGACAATTTCGGTTCGCTGTGGGGCCTCAGAGGTCGTGCCTTCTGGTTGTTCATCTGCCTGCTGTTTGAAGGCATCGCGCTGATGATCTTCAGCCAGATGCACGTGCTGTTCCTGGCGCTGCCATCGCTGATCGTCTTCTCCCTGTTCACGCAGATGGCCGAAGGCGCGACCTACTCGGTTGTTCCCTTCATCAACAAGAAGGCTCTCGGCGCCGTGGCGGGTGTCGTGGGTGCCGGCGGCAATGCCGGCGCCGTGCTCGCGGGCTTCCTGTTCAAGAACGTGATCGATTGGTCCGAAGCCTTCCTCATCCTGGGCATCGTCGTGACCTGCGCCTCCTTCCTCGCCTTCTTTGTTCGGTTCTCGAGCAAGCAGGAAGACGAAGAACGTGCGGCTTTCGCAGCGGCCAACATTGAGACGCTCAAGAGGAAAGCTGAGCGGGCCAATGCCGAGCTCGAAGAAGGGTTGGTCGCGATCGCCAATCGCAATCCCAAGCCCAGCCCGGCTGAGTAACGACAAGCCTTCACGAACCAGGGCGCGTGACATCCGGTCACGCGTCTCATCCCGACCGCCAAGACCCAATCAAGGACACGATAATGGGACAGGACCTGAGAAATTACACGCCAGACGATGAGGCCTTTTGGGCGTCATCGGGCAAGGCGATTGCCAATCGAAATCTATGGATCTCCATCCCCTCGCTGCTCTGCGGCTTCGCCGTATGGCTCTACTGGGGCATCATCACGGTCCAGATGATCAATCTGGGGTATCCGTTTGAGACCTCACAATTGTTCACGCTGACTGCGATCGCGGGTCTGTCCGGCGCGACGCTGCGCATTCCGGCGACCTTCTTCATTCGCATCGCCGGTGGTCGCAACACGATTTTCTTCACCACCGCACTGTTGATGATCCCTGCCGCCGGCACGGGCCTAGCGCTGCAGAACCCTGACACGCCGCTTTGGCAGTATCAGGCGCTGGCGCTGCTCTCCGGCATAGGTGGCGGCAACTTCGCAGCCTCCATGTCCAACATCTCGTTCTTCTTTCCCAAGAAGATCCAGGGCTATTCGCTGGGCATGAATGCCGGTCTTGGCAACTTCGGTGTCACGACCATGCAAATCGTGATCCCGCTGGTGATGACTTTTGGTCTGTTCGGTGGCGAGTCACAGACGCTGGTCAACACGTCCGGCACGCTGATCGGCCGTATCCCGGCCGGCACCGAAACCTTCATCCAAAACGCAGGTTTCGTCTGGCTGCTGGCACTCATCCCGCTCGCCTTCTTGGGCTGGTTCGGCATGAACAACATCCGCGATGAGCATGTCTCACCCAACATCCCGAACCCGATCGGTGCCTTCAGCATCATCGGTTTCATGTATGCGATCGGTCTTGCCGCCGCTGCCTTTGGCCTCTGGTTGATGTTGCCTGCGGCCGTCGGCGGCTCTGGCCTTGGCGTTTCGAAATGGTTCGTCCTGCCAATCGTGATCGTGCTGACGGTTGTCGCGCTGAAGTTCATTCCTGGCCAAGTGGGTCAAAACCTAACGCGCCAGTACAAAATCTTCAGCAACAAGCACACTTGGGCGATGACCATCATCTATGTGATGACCTTCGGCTCCTTCATCGGCTACTCCGCTGCCATGGGCCTGACCATCAAAGTGGTCTTCGGCTTCCAGCACATCATGGTCGATGGCGTGCTGACCCACGACACCGCAAACCCCAACGGTCCAAGCGCTTTGATGTTCGCCTGGATGGGTCCGTTCATCGGTGCCCTGATCCGTCCGCTGGGTGGTGTTTGGGCTGACAAAGCCGGTGGCGCGAAGGTGACGCAGATCATCTCCGTCGTCATGGTCGCCTGTGCCGTTGCTCTGGCCTACATCCTGCAACAGGCCTACGCCTCGGCGACGCCGGAAGAGTATTTCATCCCCTTCCTGCTTCTGTTCCTGGTGCTGTTTGCAGCAACCGGCATCGGCAATGGCTCGACCTTCCGCACGATCGCCGTGGCGTTCAACAAAGAACAGGCCGGCCCTGTCCTCGGTTGGACGTCGGCGGTGGCCGCCTATGGCGCCTTCCTGATCCCACAGATCTTCGGCGAACAGCTACGCGCCGGGTCCCCTGAGCTGGCCCTTTATGGCTTTGCGATCTTCTACACGGTCTGCATTGTCATCAACTGGTGGTTCTACCTGCGGCCAGGCGCCTACATCAAAAATCCCTGATTTTTGAACGCTCTAGCTGCGCCGCATCGGGGCGGCGCAGCTCCCCATTCTTTGTAAGGAAAACGACCATGAGCCACCTGCTCGACAGACTGAATTTCCTACAGTCGAAAGAACTGGAACAATTCTCCAACGGCCACGGACAGATCACACGCGAAAGCCGCGATTGGGAGGATACCTATCGCAACCGGTGGCGGCACGACAAAGTGGTGCGCTCCACCCATGGCGTGAACTGCACCGGATCGTGCTCGTGGAAGATTTACGTCAAGTCGGGCATCGTGACCTGGGAAACGCAGCAGACGGACTATCCGCGCACGCGTCCCGATCTGCCCAACCACGAACCGCGCGGCTGTGCCCGCGGCGCCAGCTACTCCTGGTATCTCTATTCGGCCAACCGGGTGAAAAATCCACTGGTGCGTGGGCGCCTGATGAAGGTGTGGCGTAAGCTGCGCCAAACGCTCGGCCCCATCGAGGCTTGGACCAAGCTGCAGAGCGATCCTATCCTGCGCGCAAGCTATGTCGAGACCCGCGGCAAGGGCGGCTTTGTCCGCGCCACCTGGGATGAAGCGACAGAAATAACCGCCGCTGCCAACGCTTACACCGCCAAGACTTATGGCCCGGACCGGGTGTTTGGCTTCTCCCCCATTCCGGCCATGTCGATGGTCTCTTATGCCGCTGGCTCGCGCTATCTCTCGCTGCTCGGCGGTGTCTGCATGAGCTTTTACGACTGGTATTGTGATCTGCCGCCGGCCTCTCCGATGACCTGGGGTGAGCAGACCGACGTTCCAGAGTCGGCGGACTGGTACAATGCGGGCTACCTGTTGCTCTGGGGCTCCAATGTCCCTCAGACACGCACGCCTGACGCGCACTTCTACACCGAGGCCCGTTACAAGGGCACCAAATCGGCGGTCATCTGCCCCGACTATTCGGAAGCGGCCAAATTCGGCGACGTTTGGCTGAACGTAAAGCAGGGCACCGATGCTGCACTTGCCATGGCGTTTGGCCATGTGATCCTGCGCGAGTTCCATCTCGATCAGCAAACGCCGTACTTCGAGGATTACACCCGCAAATACTCCGATTTCCCGATGCTGGTGAAGTTGGAAGAGAAAGACGGCAAGCTGGTCGCCGGCCGTTTCCTGCGCGCCGATGATCTCGATGGCAAGCTGGGCGAAGACAACAATCCAGAGTGGAAAACCATCGCCTATGACGAGACCTCTGAGGGGCTCGTCGCGCCCAATGGCTCCATTGGCTACCGCTGGGGCGAGGATGGCGAGTGGAACCTAGAAGAACGGGCGTCAAAGGCCGATACGCGCTTGAAGATGACGTTCGTTCTGGAAGACGATCATGACGACGTCGTCGGTGTCGACTTCCCTTACTTTGGCGGAGAGGCCATCGGTCAGTTCGCAACCGACGCCGACCATCCCAACGTTCTGACCCGCAACATTCCAGTCAAGAAGATCAAGACAGCCGACGGCGACGCCTATGTCGCCACGGTTTTTGATCTGTTCTGCGCCAATTATGGCCTCGACCGTGGATTGGGCGGTGACTGGGTCTCCAAAGACTATGCCGACGAGACGCCCGGCACGCCTGCCTGGGCCGAAAAGATCACCGGTGTGTCGGCCGACAAAATCATCCATGTCGCCCGCGAGTTCGCGCAAAACGCCGAGATCACAGAAGGCAAGTCAATGGTGATCATCGGCGCGGCGATGAACCACTGGTACCACATGGACATGAACTATCGCGGCGTCATCAACATGTTGGTGATGTGCGGTTGTGTCGGCAAATCCGGTGGCGGCTGGGCGCATTATGTTGGCCAGGAGAAGCTGCGTCCGCAGACTGGTTGGCAGCCTCTGGCCTTTGCGCTCGATTGGGGCCGCCCACCACGGCACATGAACTCAACCTCGGCCTGGTACGCCCATTCTGATCAGTGGCGCTATGAAACGCTGAACGCCGATGAGATCATCTCACCCACGGCGCCTGAAGGCGACTGGGACATCAACCTCATCGACTACAATATTCGCGCAGAGCGGATGGGCTGGTTGCCGTCGGCACCGCAGCTGAAAACCAATCCGTTGCAGGTTGCCAAAGCCGCCAAGTCAGCTGGCAAAGAGATCCCTGCCTATGTGACTGAGCAGCTGAAATCCGGCGATCTGGAAATGGCCTGCGAGGATCCTGATGATCCCGCCAACTGGCCGCGCAACCTCTTTGTCTGGCGCTCCAACCTGCTCGGTTCATCGGGAAAAGGGCACGAATATTTCCTCAAGCATCTGCTCGGCACTGACCACGGTGTGATGGGCAAGGATCTGGGCGAGGAAGGCGCGCAGCTGCCCAAGGAAGCCAAATGGCATAAGGACGGTCCACGCGGAAAACTCGACCTGCTCGTGACGATCGATTTCCGCATGTCTACCACCTGCGTCTACTCCGACATCGTTCTGCCGACGGCCTCTTGGTACGAAAAAGACGACATGAACACCTCGGATATGCATCCGTTCATCCACCCGCTTCAGGCGGCCGTGGACCCGGCCTACGAGTCAAAGTCGGATTGGGAAATCTTCAAGTCGATCGCCAAGAAGTTCCAGGACATTGCTCCGGGCTATCTGGATCAGGAAACCGACATCGTCGCGCTGCCGATCCTTCACGATACTCCAGGTGAAATCGCCCAAGATCAGGTCAAAGACTGGAAGAAGGGCGAATGCGACCTTATCCCCGGCAAGACCGCGCCAGCCTATGTGGCCGTCGAGCGGGATTATGCCGCGATCCACGACCGCTTCACTGCGCTCGGTCCCTTGATGGACAAGCTCGGCAATGGTGGCAAAGGCATCACCTGGAACACGCAAACCGAGATCGACAATCTGGCCGCCCTCAACGGCACCCAGCTTGAAGGATCGGCGAGCGGTCGTCCGAAGATCGAAACGGCGATTGATGCCTGCGAAGTCATCTTGATGCTGGCGCCCGAAACCAATGGCGAAGTGGCCGTGAAGGCCTGGGAGTCGCTGAGCAAGGCTACTGGGCGTGAACACGCGCACTTGGCCGAGGGCGAGCATCACAACAAGATACGCTTTCACGATATCGCAGCGCAGCCGCGCAAGATCATCTCCTCACCCACCTGGTCGGGCATTGAGTCGGAGAAGGTGAGCTACAATGCCGGCTATACCAATGTGCATGAGCTGATCCCCTGGCGCACGCTGACGGGTCGCCAGCAGCTCTATCAGGATCACCTTTGGATGCGCGCGTTTGGCGAAGGCTTCATGTCCTATCGGCCACCTGTTGATCTGAAGACGATCACCGATGAGGTGCATACCGACAAGGGCAGCCCACACGTGGTGCTGAACTTCATCACGCCGCACCAGAAATGGGGCATCCACTCCACCTACACCGACAATCTGTTGATGCTGACGCTCAACCGTGGGGGGCCAGTGATCTGGATCAGTGAGAACGACGCGGCAACCGCCGGCATCGTCGATAATGATTGGGTGGAACTTTACAACGTCAACGGCGCTTTGACGGCACGTGCGGTGGTTTCCCAGCGGATCAAGGACGGCACGACGTTCATGTATCACGCGCAGGAAAAGATCGTGAACACGCCAGGTTCTGAGAAGACAGGCCATCGCGGCGGCATCCACAATTCGGTGACCCGCGCCACGCTCAAACCTACCCACATGATCGGCGCTTACGCCCAACAATCCTACGGTTTCAACTACTACGGAACCGTCGGCTCAAACCGGGATGAGTTTGTCGTCGTTCGCAAGATGCAGAAGGTCGACTGGCTCGACCGTGAAGCCCCCCAGAAGGAGGCCGTCCAATGAGAGTACGCGCGCAAATCGGCATGGTGCTGAATCTCGACAAATGCATCGGGTGCCACACCTGCTCAGTAACCTGCAAGAATGTTTGGACGAGCCGGGAGGGTGTTGAGTACGCCTGGTTCAATAATGTCGAAACCAAACCTGGCACCGGCTATCCGACGGACTGGGAGAACCAGGCCCGCTGGAACGGCGGTTGGGAACGCACGGCTTCCGGCAAGCTTCAGCCCAAACAGGGCGCGAAGTGGCGCATCCTGTCGAACATTTTCGGCAATCCCGATCTGCCTGAAATCGACGACTATTACGAGCCGTTTGACTTCGATTACGACCATCTGAAATCAGCCCCGGAAATGGAGGCGTTCCCCACGGCACGTCCCCGTTCAAAAATCACCGGCGAGCGAATTGAGAAGATCGAGAAGGGGCCGAACTGGGAAGAAATTCTCGGCGGCGAGTTCTCCAAGCGCTCGGAGGATTACAACTTCGAGGGCATCCAGAAGGAGATCTACGGCGAGTACGAGAACACCTTCATGATGTACCTGCCACGGTTGTGTGAGCACTGCCTCAACCCAACCTGCGCCGCCTCTTGCCCATCCGGCGCGATCTACAAGCGCGAGGAAGATGGCATTGTTCTCATCGACCAGGAAAAGTGCCGCGGCTGGCGGATGTGCGTCTCCGGCTGCCCGTACAAAAAGGTCTATTACAACTGGGAATCGGGCAAATCCGAGAAGTGCACGCTGTGTTACCCGCGCATTGAATCGGGCAACCCAACGGTTTGTTCAGAAACCTGCGTTGGTCGCATCCGCTATCTCGGCGTGATGCTCTACGATGCTGACAAGATCGAACAGGCTGCCAGCGCCGGCAAAGAAACCGATCTTTATGACGCCCAGCTCGATGTTTTCCTCGACCCCAATGATCGTGAGGTGATCGCTGCGGCTCGCCGCGACGGCATCCCTGAGGACTGGATCAAATCGGCCAAGGAAAGTCCAATCTGGAAGATGGCGATGGTCTGGAAAGTGGCGTTCCCGCTACACCCGGAATACCGCACGCTTCCCATGGTTTGGTACATCCCGCCTCTGTCTCCAATCCAGAACGCAGCCCAAGCTGGCAAGATCGGGATGGATGGCGCGATGCCGGATGTGAACTCACTTCGCATTCCGGTGAAGTATCTGGCCAACATGCTGACCGCCGGTGATGAGGTGCCCGTTGTGCAGGCGTTGGAACGCATGCTCGCCATGCGCGCCTACATGCGGGCCAAAACGGTGGAGGGCGTCACGGATGCGGCCATCGCTGCGCGGGTCGATCTCAGCCCGACCATCATCGAGGACATGTACAAGATCATGGCCCTTGCCGATTACGAGGATCGGTTCGTCATCCCAACAACCCACCGCGAGCAAGTCGAAGACGCCTACGACCTCAAGGGTGGCTGCGGCTTCACCGACGGCAATGGCTGCTCAACCGGCGATTCCGGCTCGCTGTTCGGAGGCAAGAAAAAGGCTCTGAAAATGCCGGAAGCCATGGGTCAAGGAGGACGTTGATATGATCGATCGCACACTCAAAGCCCTGTCGCTTATCCTCAGCTATCCAACCGTTGAGCTGCAACAGGCCATGCCGCAGATTGGTGGCGTGTTGGCCTCCGAAAACCGTCTCACCGCAGCGGCGCGCCATGACCTTCGACCGCTGGTCGAGGAGCTTTCAAGCAGGGACATCTATGAGCTGGAAGAGCAGTTTGTCATGCTCTTCGACCGTTCACGCACGCTCTCGCTCAACCTGTTTGAGCATGTCCACGGCGAAAGCCGCGACCGTGGCGGGGCGATGGTCAGTTTGATTGAGACCTACCGTGAAGGTGGGTTCGATCCGGTGACCAGCGAGCTGCCGGATCATCTTCCGGTTCTGCTGGAGTTCCTGTCCACGCGGCCAGCGGCTGAAGCACGCGATACGCTGGCCGATGCCGCGCATATCTTCAGCGCGCTCAGCGAACGGCTGGTGCGCCGCGAGAGCGTTTATGCCGCCGTCTTCAATGCGCTGGTGGAGCTTTCAGGCGTCCATGCCGACAAGCAGGCCGTGGCCAATCTATTGGAAGAGCCGGAGGTCGATCCCAACGATCTGGAAGCACTGGATAAGGTTTGGGAGGAAAGCGAAGTTCTCTTTGGTCCCGACCCGAATGCCGGCTGCCCGCAAGTGCGCGACATGCTCGCGCGCATGGATGAACCCATCAACCCGGCCCCCAACACCGCACCGGCCCATCTGCCGGCAGCCGAATAGGGAGGAAAGACCATGTTTCCCAACTTTGATATCGACTTCATCATCTTCGGCATCATGCCCTATGCGGCACTGACCATTTTGGTGGTCGGGTCTATCGCACGCTATGAACGCGATCCATTCACCTGGAAAAGCTCCTCCAGCCAGCTCCTGCGCCGCAAGCAGCTGATCTTGGGATCGGTGCTGTTCCATGTCGGCATCATCGTCGTGTTCTTCGGCCATTTGCTCGGGCTCTTCACGCCGATCTGGATCCTTGATCTGCTCGGCGTGCCCTATGCACTCAAGCAATGGGCTGCGGTGCTCATTGGTGGCTTTTTTGGTGTCATAGCTCTGATCGGCAGCAGCCTGCTTTTGCATCGCCGCTTGACCGATCCGCGCATCCGTCAGACGTCGAGCTTCGCCGATATCGGCATCATGGTGCTGATCTGGCTGCAGCTTCTCATCGGATTGGGCACGATTTTCTTGACGCTTCAGCACATGGACGGTGCGGAGATGGTTCTCTTCATGAACTGGTCGCAAAGCATCGTCTCGTGGAACATCAATGCCTGGGTCAACGTCATCGACGTGCATTGGATGTACAAGCTGCACATCTTCCTTGGGCTGCTGATCACGGCACTGTTCCCGTTTACCCGGTTGGTGCACATCTGGTCGGGCTTTGCCGCACCATTCCGCTATCTGTTCGGGCGAACCGGCTATCAGATTGTGCGGTCGAGGCGCCAAACCCCACTCGCTCCGGCAAGACAAGACGCTCCATCGTCCATGCCGGCGGAGTGATGCGATGAAACACGCAACCCACACACTTGCTCATGCTGGCGCCCCCAATGGGGCCCAGCAGACACGAGGGTCCGTGGTCGTCAATGGCGAGACCATCACACCGGAAGCCATTGGACTTGAAGCGCAGAACCACACCGCGCCCAAGAACAAGCCGGGC
Organism: Hyphomicrobiales bacterium; assembly: GCA_017642935.1. Lineage (NCBI taxonomy): Bacteria > Pseudomonadati > Pseudomonadota > Alphaproteobacteria > Hyphomicrobiales > Hyphomicrobiales bacterium. Next base: position 953,085 of record JAEPOK010000002.1, on the reverse strand, counting down.
ACCGCCTGGAACCAAGCCGCTCGCGCCATGGCCGTGCGCCTACTTTTGCTCCAGGCTGCGCGCCGCAAAGGCTTGAAACCTGAACCTGTCGAGGTCGGACCTGGCCGGTTTGAAACCGAAGAAGAGGCGCTCATTCGCGCGCTTCTTGAAGACACGATCACGGTGCAACGCCCAAACGAGGATGACGTTCACGCGTCCTGGGCGCGAGACCCGGAGCGCTTTCGCTCACCACCTTTGTGGGAGGTCTCTCACATCTTGGTCGCCTGCGACATGAGCAACCCCGAAGACCGGGTTGGCGGATTCAAGCGGGCTGTTGATCTCGCAAAGCTGGTCCATGCCGAGCCCAAGAACTTTGCTCGCCTTGCGGCCGACCACAGCGATTGCGGGTCCAAAGCCAATGGCGGCATGCTCGGTCAACTGTCACCCGGCGACAGCGTACCGGAGTTTGAGAAAGCTCTGCACGGTCTTGGCGAAGGTGAAATCACCGCCAAGCCAGTCGCATCGCGTCACGGATTCCATATCGTACGCATGGATGCTCTGGCGCTTGGAGAGGTTCTGCCGTTCAGCGCTGTGCGCGACAAGCTTGCCGATGCCATGGAAAAGGCCGCTTGGGCGCGAGAGGCGCGCAAGCTCATGGCCAAGCTGACGCAAGACGCGAGCATAGAGGGACTGAGTTTGGACGCTGATTGATTACACCGCGGGACCAACGCGAAAGGTCAAGACGATGCTTGCCATGCAAACCCAACGTCGGGGCGATTGTCTGGAACCGACCCGATCCTTGCTGATCGAAGATCCGATCAGCTTTCTGGCGGAGGACCACCTGCGGCAACGGCAAATTTGCGCCATGCTCGGCCACATCGTGGATGATGCCACGCCTGAGTTTCGATCCATGGGGCTGTCACTGGCGTTTCTGCGGCATGAGTTTTTGCTCCACAATGCCGACGAACGCGCTGGGCTTTTCCCGCTCATGATTGAACGCTGTGAACCGGAGGATGAAATTGAACTCATCATCTCGCGCGTTCAGGAGGATCATGAGGTGGCGCAGGACATGGCCAAGCATGTCTGTCGCGCACTGGAGTGCATCATGGAGGATGACCGCCTGCCGAACGAGGAAGAGCGCGCCTGCATCAAGCGCTTTGTTGCCAAGTGCCAGCGCTATCTCATTTGGGAAAATGCCATCATTCTGAGGTTGGCGCGCGCTCGGCTCACACAAGACGATCTTTCCAAGCTCGCGCGTCAGATGCTTTTGCGCCGTGGTCTGATTGAGCCAGCGTATACGACACCGAAGGACACCTGAGATGGTTGAAAGACTGCTAGCGCGCAACGTGGAATGGTCGGTCAAACGAAACGAGCAAGACCCCGACTACTTTGCCCGGCTCGCTGAACAACAAGCGCCCGATTACTTCTGGATCGGGTGCTCAGACAGCCGCGTGCCGGCCAACGTTGTGGCCGGCCTTGATCCTGGCGAGGTGTTTGTTCACCGCAATGTTGCCAACGTCGTCCACTCCTCCGACATGAACTTGCTCAGCGCGCTGGAATACGCCCTTGAAGCGCTGCAAGTGCGACAGGTCATTGTCTGCGGCCATTATGGGTGCGGCGGCGTCAAAGCGGCGACGGAAAGCCTGCCACACGGCCTTGCCGACCACTGGCTGGAACCCATCCGCCGTCTCGCCCGCGCCTATGCGGTGGACTTAGCGCAGGCCCAATCGAACGAGGAGAAACAAAACAAGCTCGCCGAGCTCAACGTCATTGAGGGCGTGCTGCGGGTTTCAGAAACACCGATCGTTCAGCGCGCCTGGCAGCGCGGACAACCGGTCGCCGTCCATGGCCTCATCTACGGTCTCAGCGATGGGCGGCTGCGCAATCTCAACTGCACCGTGAGCGCAGGGCATTTGGATCGCGAGCCGTCGCCAACCGATACACGTGTCCACGTGCCCAAAGGAAACAAACAATGAAAATCGCCTACACCATGATGCCGGGCCGAGGCGATATGGACCGGTTGCTTTCCGGCCTTGCCGAACAACTGGATGGGGCCGGGCTTTGCGTGCGCGGCGTCGTCCAATCCAACCAGGAACGACCCGGGGATCACCCTTGCGACATGGACGTCAAAGTTCTGCCGGATGGGCCGGAACTGCGGATTTCGCAGGCCTTGGGCAAGGGTTCGCGCGGCTGCCGCCTCGACACGTCCATCCTTGAGAAGGCGGCCGTTACCGTCGAAGAGAGCCTCGAGCCAGAAGCCGATCTGCTCTTGATCAATAAGTTCGGCAAGCACGAGGCCCAAGGCCGCGGCTTGGCGCAGGCAATCGCCAAGGCTGTTGAGCTGGAAGTCCCTGTCATCTGCGGGTTGAACGAGCTCAACAAACAGGCGTTTATCGAATTTACGGGCGGCGAGGCTGTCGCTTTACCGCCACGGCTCGACGCCATGGTGCGGTGGGTTACGGATGCGCGGTTCAACAACTGCGCCGCCTAGCACCGCCCTGTTGCTCATTCGCGACCTTCGTAAACGATGAGCAGGTCGCATCGGTCACCTACGCATTTTCTCGCATATCGATGGGATTGACCACGTCAGTAGAGAATTTTTATTTCCATTTTTCAGAAACTTAAGAGACCTTGGGTTGCAATTCAAAATTAATAATAAAATTATTGACGAAAATATCGATGCAAGGAATAGTCAGCTCCACGGTCCGCGAGAGACCGAACAAGGGAGTTGTCTCAATGAACAGAATTCTAAAGGCATCGGTGCTCGGCATCGCAGCACTGAGCGCGACCACGGCCTTATCACATGCGCAGACCATTTCGCTGTGGAGCCATTGGGCTGACCAGCAAGCCAAAGTCGATTTCGTTGAAGGGGCAGCTCGCGCATTCGAAGCTGCCAATCCAGGCGTCACCGTCGAGATCACCTGGTATCAAAAGGATGCTTTGTACGCCGCGCTGCGTACTGCGCTGACAGCAGGACAGGCGCCTGACATTTTCTATGCTGAGCCGGATCAGACCGAATACATGGCCAATGATTTGGTGCTCGATCTTTCCGATCGGCTGAACTGGGAGAACATCGAGCCCTGGGCGACAGAGGTCTGGGGCTATGAAGACGGCGTTTACGGCTTTCCGCTGGAGGCCTGGACCGTTGAATCCTACGTCAACACCGATGTTCTTGCCGATCTCGGCGTCGACTACCCCGTTGCCGGACTCGAAGGTGCGGCCTTCATCGCGGCGGTTGAAGCGGCTGCCGCTGCTAATGTGACGCCGCTAGCGCAAGGTGTGGGCGACCGCCCCTATCCAGGCGCGTTCCTCATCCATGAGATTCTTTTGAAGCGCATCGGTGCGGACGATTACCGCTCACTGCTGCGCGGTGAAGGCGTTGAATGGACGGATCCCCGTGTGCGTGAAGCTTTGGAGTACGCGCACCAGATCATCGAAGCCGGCGCCTTCCCAGCCTCCTTTTCTTCTCTCAAGCTCGGCGAAGCGCACCGCTACTTCCACACCACACCGGGTGCCATGATGTTCCAGATGGGTTCGTTCTATCCATCGCGCGCCTTTGCTGCGCCTGATGAGGGCGGCCAGCCGGACGGTTTCCCGCTTGGCATCGTCAACAGCCCTATCCCGCCCAATGCGGAATGCGCGGAGTGCAAAACCATCGCCGTTGGCGGCTCTTTTGTCGTCAATGCGGCCACCGAGTATCCAGACGTCGCCGTTGACTTCCTCAACTCTATGGCAACGCCAGAGATGGGTAACGCCTGGCTGGAAGCCAATCTTGTGCAGACCGGCATTCGCGCCGATCCATCATCGCTCACAGGGGACAACGCAACCTACTTCCAGATGCTGGCAGCGGCCAATGAAGGTGCGCAATACACATTCGGCATTCCTGTTCAGCAAATGACAGGCGAGGCACGTGAAACGTTCACGCAGACCATCAACCAGGCTTTTCCTGCCGGCTTAATCGGCGTGGATGAAGTGATCGAGTTGATGAGCGCAGCCTACTAGAGCGCGCAACCCACCACCTGAGTCCTCCCGACGCCCGGTTGCATCAAGATTGCGGTGCAGCCGGGCAAGTCTCTCCCCATGATGACGTACCCAAGCACCCTTTCCCTGGCGAAAGACCCGACCTGATGTCTGCTGTAGATAGGCCCGATAAGAATGCCGGTGGCACAAAGCACAGCGCCAAGACGGTCAAGGTGCGCGATCACGCCAACCCGGCCTCAGCCATCGCGATGTTTCTTCTCCCGGCTTTGCTTGTCTACGCGGCGCTGACGGCGTTGCCCGTGTTTCGAACCTTCTACAACTCAACGCATCTGGTTGTGCCGAACCGCGCAGCCGAATGGGTGGGCTTCACCCACTACATTGACCTTTGGACCGACCGCATCTTCTGGAAGGCCGTCGGCAACACCCTCACTTGGGCGGGGGCTGCCCCGCTGCTTGAGGTGTCGATTGCAACCATCCTGGCACTGGCGCTCTACGCCAAGGTGCCCTTCGCCCGATTCCTACGAGTCGCCTGGTTCACGCCGGTTCTGATGTCCTACGTCGTGGTCGGCATCTTATGGATGTGGATCTACAATTTCGAGTGGGGCGCGCTGAACACGTTTCTGCGTTTTGTCGGTCTGGGTGACCTCGCGCAAGCATGGCTCGCACAGCCAGACACCGCTTTGCCGTCGCTGATCGCGGTCACCACCTGGATGTGGACGGGCTTCAACATGGTGGTCATTTTGGCCGCCATGTCCTCGCTGCCCTCTGAAGTTCTTGAGGCAGCCGAACTCGACAATTGTGGGTGGTTCGCCAAGCTCTGGTTCGTGATCCTTCCGCTGATCCGGCCAACGCTGTTGAACCTGATCGTGCTCTCCTTCATCGGCAAAATGAAGATCTTCGATCTTGTCTGGGTTACCACGCAGGGCAACCCGCTTTGGGCAACCGAAACGGTCTCCACTTACGTCTACAAACGTGCCTTTCAGTGGAACACCTTTGACCTAGGCTACCCGTCAGCCATTGCCGTGATCTGGTTTGTGATCGTCATGATCGGCGTGCTGGGTCTCACCGTCCTCTTCAAGCAGCGCGACAAGGTAGAGTACTGATGAGCGCGTCAGTTCTCCCCACGCCTGCCAATCAGCAGAGGACGGTCAGCCGTCTGCGCAATCTTGCGCTGATCATCGGCCTGGCGCTCTACACGGCTTATGCAGCTGGGCCGTTTGCGTGGGTGGCGTTGATGTCGCTGCGCACCACGACAGAGATCGCCGCCGATCCCTATGCGCTGCCCTGGCCGATGCATTGGGACAAGTTCCTGTCAGCCTGGGTGGACAGCAATTACGATGTCTACTTTCTCAACTCGGTGACCATCGTTTTGTCGGCGGTGGCGATCCTAACCGTCGTCGGCGGCATGGCAGCGCACTGCTTTGCCCGGTACAAATTCCGCTTCAAAGGTGCCCTCTACTTCCTGATCTTTTCCACCATTATCTTCCCACCGCAGGTGACGGTGATCGGCCTTTTTCAGATCCTGGTGGAGTATGGGCTGTTCAACAATCGCTTCGGTCTGGTGCTGGTTTATGTGTCCATCCAGATGCCGATCACGATCTACATTCTGGAGGCCTTTTTCGCGCGGATTCCCAACGATTTGTTCGACGCCGCGCGCATGGATGGCTACTCCGAATGGGAGATCTTCTGGAAGATTTCTTTCCCCGTGGCGCTCCCCGCCATCTCCACCACCATCATCTTGAACACCATCCTGTTGTGGAACGAATTCCTCTACGCCGTCGTCCTCATCTCCGACGATGACAAACGCACTCTGCCGCTGGGCGTCCTACGCTTCATGGGCGACCAGCTGGAGGACGTTGGTATGCTCGCCACCGGGCTGATGATCGCCATCGTGCCGGTCGTTCTCATCTACATCTTCTTCTCCGAACGGCTGATCCAAGGCATGACAGCCGGCGCGGTCAAATAGGAAGTCTCTATGGCCGTCGTCACCCTTGAAAACATCTGCAAGAGCTATGTCGCCGGAGAGGAGCGCGCCGTCGATGACGTCTCACTCACCATCCAAGATGGCGAGTTCATGGTTTTGCTGGGGCCGTCAGGTTGCGGCAAATCCACCACGCTTCGGATGATCGCCGGGCTGGAGTCGATCACATCGGGCACCTTGTCCATCGATGATGAACCGATGAATGCTGTGCCCGCGAAAAACCGCGACATCGCCATGGTGTTCCAGTCCTACGCGCTCTATCCGCATATGACGGTGCGCGACAATCTTGGGTTTGGACTGAAGCGCCGGAAAATCCCCAAAGCTGAAGTCGCCCGACGGGTCGAAGCGGTCGCCGAGTCCATCGGTTTGAGCGACTATCTTGAGCGCAAACCGCACGCGCTCTCCGGAGGTCAACGCCAACGCGTCGCCCTCGGCAGAGCCATTGTGCGCGATCCAAAAGTGTTCCTGTTCGACGAGCCGCTTTCCAACCTGGACGCGGCCTTGCGGGTTTCGACGCGAGCGGAACTTGTCCGCCTGCATCGCGAGCTATCGGCCACGATGATCTACGTCACACACGACCAAGTGGAAGCCATGACCATGGGCGACCGGGTTTGCATCATGAGCAAAGGCGAGGTCGCGCAGGTCGGCACGCCGATGGACGTCTACCTCAACCCAGCCTCCACCTTTGTCGCCTCATTCCTCGGCAATCCGCCCATGAACCTTCTGCCATGCGTTGCTGATGAAGCCGGCGTGACCGTGGCGGGTCGGCATTGGACTGGTGACACCTATGGTTCGGCGGCGGGCACCGATCTGGTGTTCGGCATTCGTCCCGAAGATCTCGTTCACCTGGAAAGCGAAAACGGCGCTGATTTCTCCGGCGAGATTTTGTCGGTGGAACCGTTGGGCGCTGAAACACTGATCTACGTTCAGACCCAAGCCCATGATCAGCCACTAATCGTGCGCGAAGGCCGCGCGACGACCGCCAAACTCTGTGAGACCATTCATCTTGCCTGCAAACCGGGGATGGTGCGCCTGTTTGACGCCCAAACCGGTCTTGCTCTGACACCCCCGACCGGAGAAACACCATGAGCACCGCTGATGTCTTGAAGGCAGCGCGAACGATCAACCGCGCCAGTGCTGAGGATTGCCAGGCGTTCGACGGTACCATGGTTGGCAATGTGGTCGACGCGTTGGGCCGTGTCGGCGCGTTGGACCCTGCCGTCAAACCAGTCACGGCGGCGAAAACCTTTGTTGGCTCTGCGCTCACCGTAGATGCCGGACCGCGCGATAACCTCGCCCCCTGGGCTGCGCTGCGCTTGGCCAAACCGGGTGATATTTTGATGATCGCCACCGGAGGGCACATGGCTGCATCGGTTGCCGGCGATCTGCTCATGGGCATGGCCAAGAACGCAGGCGTTCGCGCCATCGTCACCGATGGTGTGGTGCGTGATTTGTCGGGCGCTGATGCGGTTGGCATTCCAATCTTTGCGGCGGGCATCAGCCCCAACTCACCGCAAAAAAATGGCCCCGGGTCGGTGGGGCTCCCCGTCGTGGTAGGTGGCGTCGCCGTGCGATCCGGCGACATTGTGTGCGGTGATGAGGACGGAGTGGTTGTGATCCCATCAGACCGTATCGAAGACGCCAAGGCAGAGCTGATCACCGTGCAGAAAAAAGAAGCTGGAATGGAAAAGGCGGTGCAGGCCGGAGCCACTGCGCCCGCTTGGCTCGCAGACGAACCGCTCGATGCCATTTTCACCTTTGTCGACAGCAACAGCCAATAGGGCAAAACTATGGGTGAGCCGCTTACGATCTTCTACAACAGTTTCGGGTCGCCGGACATGTATCAGATGATCCGTGGGCATCTCGGCCCTGGCATGGCTTTGGTGACATTGGACAGCGATGATGATGCTGAGCGCCGTGAAAAAATCGCCCACTGTGAGGTTGCCATCGTCGCCGCCAAACCGTTGACGGCACCTACCATCGAAGCTGGATCCAAGCTCAAACTCGTTCACCATCAAGGCGTCGGTTATCACGATACCATTGATATGCGGGCGCTGAGCGAACGCGCGCTGCCGCTAGCTCTGACGCCGGATGGCACAACCATTTCCGTGGCAGAGCACACAGTGATGCTTGCCCTCGCGGCAGCACGACGCGCGGCCTTTGCCGATGCCGAGCTGCGCCAGGGACGGTGGCACATCAACGCACTGCGGCCAGTATCAATCGAGCTTTTCGGCAAAACGGTTGGCTACATTGGGTTTGGTCGGATCGGCCAAGAAACTGCCAAGCGGTTTGCTGCTTTTGGCACCCGTGGATACTATTTCGACCCCGCCGCAGTGGTGCACAATGATATCAATTTGGCAGAGCCAAGAGACATTGATTGGATCATCGAACATGCTGACATCCTTTCACTCCACCTGCCGCTCACCGAGGCAACCCGCCACCTGATCAATGCCGAGGTCATCGGTCGCATGAAGCAAGATGCTATCCTCATCAACACAGCGCGCGGCGGTATTGTGGATGACCAAGCCCTCGTTGCCGCGCTCACCTCAGGCAAGCTGTTGGCGGCAGGCCTCGACGTTTTTGAGGGGGAACCCATCGGCCAAAATCACCCTTTGTGCGCCCTTCCGAACGTGGTGCTAACGCCGCACATTTCCGCCGGTACGCGCGATGCGCTTTCTCAAAAAATGGCCGCACTGTTTGCCAATGTGGCCCGCTTTCAGCGCGGCGAACCACTAAAAAATCAAGTGAGCTACTGACGTTGAGCGGGAACGCGCCTGCCATCGACACGCAGGTTCATCTCATCGATCCGCAGAGATTCCCGTTTCCCGAGCCACCCGTCGGATATGTGCCGAACTCAGATGAAGTCGGTACACTTGCTTCGCTGACCCAAACCCTGAATTTACACGGGGTTGAACAGGCTGTTCTTGTGTCAGCCAGCGTTTACGGGTCCGACAATCGCATTTTGATCGAGGCCATAGACCGCCATCCAGATCGCTTTCGCACCATCGTGACGGCGACCACCAAACGTGAGTTGCGAGACATTGCCGAGATATCGGGCGTCGTCGGCGCACGCCTCAACCTGGTGGATGGAAAAACCAATCCGAATGGTGACGCTGGGCTCGCCGAGCAAATCGTTGATGCCGATCTCATCCTTCAGCTTCAAGCGGCGCCTGCGATGACCCACCAACTGCTCGATACGATGGAGAGGCCAGACGCTGAGGTGATTCTGGATCATTTTGGCCGAGCCGATCTTGCGAAAGACACAGGCGATTTCGATAACCTTCTAGCACTTTCACAAAGACCCAACACCTACCTCAAAGCATCGGCAACTTTCCGTTTGAACCACAGTCCCATTCCCGGCGTGAGCGATGAACAAGGCCAAAGACAATTGATCGAAGCGTTCGGTCGCGAGCGCATCTTGTGGGGCTCCGACTGGCCTTTCATCAACTTTGCCGGACCCAAGCCGACCTACGAAGCCACGCTAAACACATTGACCTCGCTCACGGGTGCGGATTGGCAGACTGCCGCTGACGCAAACGCTCGAAGATTGTTCGGGTGGCCATTGTGAACGGCGAATTGCGTGTTGGACTTGTCGGCGCAGGCATGGTCGCCGAGCACCATGTGAAAGCATGGCAAGCCTGCCAAGGTGCGCGGTTGGTCGCGATTGCTGATCCTGACAGACAAAGAGCAGAGACCCGAGCCAGACAGGCGGGCGGGCTGCCAGCTTTCACCGACCTGAAAGACATGGCGTCCCATCTCCACCTCGATGCGGTGGACATCGTCGCGCCTGTCGGCCTGCACGCGACATTGATCCAACAGGCTGCTGATCTCGGACTGCACATGCTTTGTCAAAAACCTTTAGTCGCCAGCGCGCAGGAGGGCGATGCATTGCTTGCTGGCCTTCCTGACGCCTCTGCTTCGCCGCGTGTGATGGTGCATGAAAACTGGCGCTGGCGCGCGCCCTACCAGGCTCTCAAGTCTCTCAACATGGAAGGGGCCAAAAGCTTCAAAATGCGCGTGGAGAGCGCAGGTCTCCTGAAGGATACGTCGAGCAATTACCCAGCTCTAAAACGCCAGCCCTTCTTCGCCGACCTAGATCGTCTCTTGGTGTTCGAGGTGCTCATCCATCACCTCGACACGCTTGCCTTTTTGTTCGGCCCTCTGAGCATTCAAAGCGCAGAGCTATCGCGCCGGTGCCCTGATATCCGAGGCGAAGACTTTGCGTGTATCGATCTGATGGCTGGTGGTGTGAAAGGAACGCTCACTGGCGATTTCTGTGTTGAAGGCGCCCAGCCACTGCCCACAGACATGCTGATAGTGAGCGGGCCAACAGACGTGTCCATCGATGGATGGAGCCTCGCCGTGGCGAACCAACCCACCCAGAAATGGCCAGCCGAAACGGCGTATCAAGACAGCTACACAGCGACGATCCAGCACTTTGTGGATGCGCTGGCATCTGGCGAGCCGTTCGCCACACCGGCAAAAACCGGCGTGGAACTTTTACGACATGTCGAGCACATTTATCGACTGGCAAATTGGCACGCCAAAAGCACCATCAAATAGGGCGCAGGTGGCGCCCCTGCTCTTGAAGATATTTGTCGCGCGACGGTTCGATATGCTCCACACAGAGCTTAAGCAACGTCTCGCGGTCGCCAGCTTCTGCTGCTTCTATGATGGCCAGATGCTCGCGCTCAGCCTGCGCCAAAAGTCCCGGGTCCCCAATCCGGTAGGAGCGGATCGCATGCGTCATCCAGGCATGGTGGCGAATGCTTTCAGCGAGGTACCGGTTCTGGCATTGGTCAAACAGGACGTCGTGGAACATGTTGTTCTGCTTGATCACGTCAGCCAGATCACCCTCGGCGATCGCCCGCCGGTGCGCCTCATAGACCTCGCGAAGATCGGCGATCACCTCAGCCGGCAGCGGCAATGTCATGCGATCAACGGCCATGGTGTGTAGCAGAGCGCGAAACTGATAGAGCTCGTTGACCTCTTCGGGCGTGTACTCACGCACCACCGCGCCGCGATTGGGGCGGCGATCCACTAGGCCAAGGCGTTCCATTTCGGTCAGTGCTGAGCGAATGACATGCCGCTTGGCACCGAATTGAGCCATCAGTTCATCTTCAATCAACCGCTCACGTGGGCGCAAACGGCCAAGAACAACGTCCAGCTCCAAGGCTTTGACGACCTCGTCGGACGTTGGGCTGGAACTGGGGGACCGTTCAGCACGCTGAGCGTTGGGGTTCATAGTCTGACCTCGAAATCAAACGCATTTTGGATAAAAGCGTCAGCATTGTCGGTGTTGATTTACGCCTCTGCCTATTTTGCATTGTGGCAGTGGTTGCTTTCAACTTTCCCATCGTGACCATGACCTGTCCAGTCATTCGATCGAAACAACTGGAAAGATACGCCGCCTAAATTGGTAGGCATCAGGCTCGGTCTGCACTCCAAACAGGGCATCGTCGCTCAGCCCTGGGTCAACAGCATCGTTTCGACGCTCTTGGTCGCGACCATATCGGCAACCGCCTCGTCAAACCGTCGGAAATGCCCGCTCTCCAGATGAAGATCGAAGGCCGCGCGGTTGTCGTAGATCTCATAGAGAAAAATCGCATTGCGATCATTCTCCAGTTCACAAACATCGAACCGGCGACACGCTGGTTCCAGAGCCAAGGAGTTGCGCGCCTGAGCACGCATTAACGCGCTGAACGCTTCGCGGTGCTCGGGTTTGATCTGGAACCGTACAGTAACGACGTACATGACCGGCCTCTATCGTCGCGCGTGTTGGATTAGAAACTGAGACATATCGGCCAGTGATTTGCCCGCTGCATCCAACCGTTTCACATAATGCAAAAAACCATGAACAACGCCGTCATCGGTTTGCATCGTGTGGGCGACGTTGCTGTCGCGCAGTCTCTCCGCCAGCCAGCAGGAATCATCCAACAGCGGGTCAAGCGCAGCCGCGCCGATAAAGGCTGGAGGGAGCCCTTCGAACCGCTGACCGGAGAGGTCACCAAACGACACATCATCCCGGTCGCCCAAGTAAAGCAACCAAAAGAGACGCATCCGTGCGCTGGTCAGTCCAAAGCGACCATCACCAAACCTTTGATGGGATGGCGTATCGGTTTGATTGCGAAAACAGCCATACATCAGCACCAGTGCCGACACCCGATCGAGAAAACCATCGTCGCGCAACTGAAGCGCTGCCGCTAAGACGAGATTGGCGCCTGCACTGTCACCAGCGAGGATCAATGGACGCTGTGTCCGCCGGACAAATGCCACGACGTCATCCATCGGAGCCGGACAGGGATGCTCTGGCGCCTGTCGCGGATGCAGAGCGATGACCCTTCGTGATGTGATTTCAGCCATCGCGACGCAGATGGCGCGGTGCGTGTCGAGATTGCAGATTGACCACCCGCCACCGTGCACGAACAGAATATCAGTGCCGGTGGTCAGTGCTGGCGTGTAGGTCCGCATCGGCCGCTTATGGCCACCAAGTGTCACATCCTCGAACGCCACCGCCAGGCCATCGGGTAGATCGACATCATTCCAAACGCGCTTGGATTGCACTGATGCCTGGCGAAGCTGTTCGATATCTTCAGTGGGTGGGATCGATACTTCGTCGTTCAGGATTGCCTGCATCTGAGGGTCAACCCAAGGCCGTCCAGATGTGCGTGCCGCATCTTCTTGAGGAATCGAGCTGGTCACGACAGTTCCAACGCCGCGACGCCCTGTAGCTCAAGTTGGTCACTGCGATGACAAGCAACGGCGCCACTCCCCGTCGCAATCGCCTTCAGCTCAGGGCGCCGCGCGCGACACTGGTCTACGTCGTAAGCACAGCGCGGATGAAACGCACAGCCTGGTGGGCGATTGGCTGGATCGGCGATCTCCCCGGGAGCAAGCGTGCGCGTCTGCAAAGTGCCTGGCACCAGCGATGGCGCAGCGTTCATGAGCGTCTCGACATAAGGGTGAGTGGGGCGGCTGAACAAACGGTCGGTTGGGCCGGTTTCCACCACGCGCCCGGAATACATCACCATGACCCGATCGCAGAGATGTTGCACCACGCCTAGGTCGTGAGAGATGAACAGATACGTCAGACCGAGCTCGGTCTTCAGACGGTCTAGAAGGTTGAGAATTTGCGCTTGCACCGAAACGTCAAGCGCCGACACTGGCTCATCGGCCACCAGTATCTCCGGCTTCAAAGCCAGCGCACGCGCCAAGCCAATACGCTGGCGCTGCCCTCCTGAGAAGGCGTGCGGAAACCGATCCATCAGCTGTGGATTCAGACCCACCATGTCGAGCAGGTCTGCCACCTCTTTGCGCAGCTCCCCACCAACTAGCCCAGTGTTGACGTAAAGCGGCTCACCAACAATCTGCGCTACGGACATGCGAGGATTGAGTGACGAAAACGGGTCCTGAAACACCATTTGGACGCGCCGCCGTGCACGTTTCAGACCATCGCGATCCAGCGACGCCAGATTGACCGGGCCTCCTGCCTTGTCGTCATGCAGCCAAATCTCGCCCGCGCTTGGCGCGATGGCGGTCACGACCATGCGGGCGAGCGTAGACTTGCCGCAACCGGATTCACCGACAATGCCTAGAACTTCACCGCGTTTCACCGAGAAGCTGACATCCTCGACCGCGTTGAAACTGCGCACCACGCGCCGTAACGGGCCTTTGCGAATGTCAAAGCCGCGAGTCAGGCCCTGAACCTCGAGCAAGGGTTTCTCTCTCGCCAAACTCATTGGACAAGCGCCTCACGAGCATCGCTGTGGAGAAAACACCGCACACTGCGATCATGATCCATGGCAGCAAGTCCAGGCACGGCTCGCTCACAGCGCCCTGCCATCGCCTCATCACAGCGAGGGTGGAAGGCGCACCCAGAAACCACTTCGCCGGGGCCTGGAACAGCACCTCGGATGGGCGTGAACGCCCCCTCGCGGCGAACACCAAGCAGCGGCACCGAACGCAACAACCCGCGTGTGTAGGGATGCATCGGGTTGGCGAGCAGATCACGTGTTGGAGCGGCTTCCACCACGCGGCCCATATACATCACCGCCACAGCGTCGCAGGCTTGCGCGACCACGCCGAGATTATGCGTGATCAGCATGATGGCCATGCCGGTCTCGCGTTGAAGGTCGGCCACCAGTTGCAAAATTTGCGCTTGGATCGTCACGTCAAGCGCCGTGGTTGGTTCATCAGCGATCAAAATCTCAGGATCACACGCCAGCGCCATTGCGATCATGGCTCGCTGCCGCATGCCACCCGAAAGCTGAAAGGGATAGGCATCCAATTTGGAACGTGGGTCGGGAATCCCGACGCGCTCAAGCAGATTGCCGGCTCGCTGGCGCGCGTCGGCCTGACTCACAGTCCTGTGCAAACGAATGGCCTCAACGATCTGGCTACCAACCGTGTGGACCGGGCTGAAGGACGTCATCGGCTCCTGAAACACCATGGCAATCCGATCACCACGTAGACTGCGAATGGCCCGTCCATCTGCCGGCAACGCGGTCAGATCAATGTCGCCATTATGCTCGTGGAACAGGATACGCCCGCCTGTGATTTGCCCAGGCTCGGGCGTGATCCCCAGGATAGCTCGCGCGGTCATGCTCTTGCCGCAGCCACTTTCGCCCACAACACCCAGCGTCTGCCCATGACGCAGTGTTAGTTCAACGCCGTTGACCACCTCAACTGCGCCATGTCGCGTCGGAAAAGAGACGGTGAGGTCGCGGATCGACAGAACCGGTTGACCGATCTCAAACATGGTGATTGTGCGGGTCCGCCGCATCACGAAGGCCGTCACCGACGAAGTTGAAGGCAAGCACGGTCAAGATGACGAACACGCCGGGCAACAGCAGCCAGGGGTAAAGCGCAACCGAATGAATGTTTTGTGCTTCCTGCATCAGGACACCCCAGCTGATCACGGGTGCGCGCAGCCCTATGCCCAAGAACGACAATGCCGTTTCCGCTAGGATCATGGCAGGGATGGCGAGGCTGGCGGATGCGATGATGTGGCTGTAGACGCTGGGCACCATGTGCCGCGTGATGATCCGCCACTGACTGCAATTGGAGAGCCGGGCGGCCATAACAAACTCTTCTTCCCGTAGCGCGAGGAACCGACCGCGCACCTCACGTGCCATGCCGGTCCAGCCAATGGCGCTCAAGATGAGCGTGATGGCGAAATAGACCGTGATCGGCGACCACCAGGTTGGCAGCGCCGCGCTGAGCGCCATCCAGAGCGGAAGCGAAGGAATAGCGATCGCCACTTCGGTCAGCCGCTGCACCACATTATCGACCCAGCCGCCGAAATAGCCCGCCGCACCGCCTATGAGCACGCCGAGCACCAAGCTGATCGCAACGCCCAACATGCCAACCGTCAGCGACACCCGCGCGCCATGCATGATGCGCGAAAGCGTGTCGCGGCCGAGCCGATCCGTACCGAGCGGATACCAAACGCCCTCAGCCGTTCCGAACAAATGCCGATCCCAAGGAACGAGACCCCAAAAGACGTAGCTGTCGCCGCTGGCGAACAACGTCAATTTCAACCGGGTGTCGGTGTCGAACGTCCATGTCCGCGTGCCGGTGGCGATATCGAAACTACGCTCCATTGGATAGACAAAAGGACGTAGGTGAAAATTGCCGTCAGCATCGACCAGACGCGGCATCTGCGGCGGCGCGTACTGGTAGGCGGCATTCACCTTGCCTGGATCATGAGGCGCCAAAAACTCGGCGAAACCCGCCATCAGAAAAGCACCGATGATGAAGTAGAGCCCCAGCATCGCAAGCTTGTGCTTGCGAAAACGCAGCCGAAAGAGTTGCCCCTGAGAGAGGTCTTCGATGGCCTTCTGACCGGATTGCTCTCGGCCAGCGGCGCTTGCAGGGTGCGCTGCATCAGTCATAGCGGATCCGAGGATCAAGCCAGGCGAGCAGCACATCAGAAACTACCGTCCCGATCACCACTAGCACGCTCAAAAGCATGATGATGGAGCCGGCCAAATACATATCTTGGCTCATTAGAGCCCGCAGTAGCAGCGGCCCAGCGGTCGGCAGATTGAGCACGACACTGACAATGGCTTCGCCCGAAATCAGCGTCGGCAAGATCCAGCCAATGGTGCTGACGAAAGGGTTGAGGGCAAGACGAAGCGGATAACGCGGCAGCAGTTGCGCCCAGCTCAGACCTTTGGCACGCGCTGTTTCTACATAGGGTTTGCGCAGTTCATCCAACATGTTGGCGCGCATCACGCGGATAAGGCCGGCTGTGCCGGCCGTGGCAATCACGACGATGGGTATCCAGATACGGGTGAGAAAATCGAGAAACTTGCCCCAGCCCCACGGCGCATCGCGGTACTCTGGCGAAAACAATCCACCGACAGAAAAGCCGAGCACATCAAAGGAAAACCACATCAACACCAGCGCTAGCATGAAGTTGGGAGTGGCAAGGCCGATATAGCCCAGCACCTGCGCGGCATAGTCGCCAGCTGAATACTGCCGAACCGCTGAGTAGACACCGACAGGAATGGCGATCAACCAAATCAACGCCAAAGACGAGACCGACAGAGCCAACGTCATGCCCAACCTATCCCAAACCAACTGGCTGACCGGTTGCCCCCACTCAAACGACCACCCGAAATCGCCGCGCAGCATGTTGGTGAACCAGGACCAGAATTGAACGTGCCAAGGATCGTCCAAGCCAAACCGCAGACGCAGGGCATCGATACGGGCGTGGTCGATGTTGCCGCCTTCGGCCATGCGCGCCATCATCGTTGTCAGATAGTCACCAGGTGGCAACTGAATGATGATGAACGTGAGCACCGCGACGATGAACAAGACAATCGCCATGTTCATCAGCCGCGTGAGGGTGAAGGTCAGCACGCTGGAGGTCCTTGTCGGCCGCGCCGGTTAAGTGGGCCGGCACATGCCGACCCACTCTTGATGCTTCTACTGGCTGAAGTACCAGCTTTCCGGGTGGAAAACACCGGGCGCTTCCAGGCTGTCGCCGAAAGCATCAGGGATGTTGCGCAGCGCCGTGTTGGCCACCGCGAACTCCGGAGGGCGCGGCGCAATGCCGAGGACCCAGAGGTTGTCGGCAGCAATGGCGATGATCTCACGCATCAACTCGGCCTGGCGATCTGGGTCGCCGGAGACGAGCACCTCATCAAACAGCTCCATCGCCCGGCGCATGTCGCCCTCCGGTTCGCGACCGCTTTGGCCGCCTGATACGCGCCACTCGGCGTAATCCATCGCCCAGGTGGAGTTGGTATCCATGCTGTAGGGAAGATAGGTGCCTGGGTCGAAGAGCACATGGTTGGTTGTGCCACCGAGCGCCGACCAGAGCCACACATCGAAATCGCGGGCGAGACGCCGTTCTTGATGAAGTTCGCGGCTTTGAACCGATACGGTTGTCTGAATGCCAACCTCGCTCCAATAGCGCGCCACCTGTTCCGACGCATCGATGCGGTTTTGACGGCCAGCCGGAGCCTGGATCACCAAACGAATGGGCTCACCATCAGGGCGCAGACGAATTCCGTTGGCATTGCGTTCCGTCAGACCGAGCTCATCGAGCATCGCGTTCGCAAGCTCAGGGTCGAACGAGATCGCCGCGTTGGTCAGGTTTTCGTCATAGAAAGGCGTGTTCTCGAAGGGCGAAGGTTGCCTTGGCGAAGTGATGCCAAAATGTACAAGCTCTACAATTGTCTGCCGGTCGATCGCATGCGACATCGCCTTGCGGAAGTCAGCCTGGTGGAACAGCTCGTTCAAGAATGCGTCGCCATGGCTGAGGTTAAAATAGTAGGCCGCGAAAGCTGAAACCGGCGAGGAAACCTCGATCAGGCGATAGCTTCCCCGGTCTTCGTTCTCACGGAACATGGACAGTTGGTCGAGCGGCGCGACGTCCTTGAGTTGCCAGTCGAAGGCACCGTCAAGCGCCATGAGGTTCAGAACCTGCGCGTCCTGCACCAGTTGGATTTCTACGCGGTCGATATAGGGCAGCTGATTGCCGTCACTATCCACCTTCCAATAATACGGGTTGCGCTCATAGGCGACGCGATCAAGGCCATCGCCAAAGGGCTCGACCAAGACCCAGGGGCGCAGAACAGGACGATCTGGGTTGAGCAGCGCGTTCTGACGCAATTCCCAAAGTTCGGTCCAAGTGGAGAGGCCAGCTTCAGCAATGCTCGCATCCAAGTCGGCGCCATCGGCGTGGTCGATATGGAACTGGCTGAGGTAATGTGCGGGCACCGGCACATCAACGGCGTTCCAGCGCGCAGCCTGCAATTGAAACAAGGCGTTGGGCTGATTGAATGTGACGGTGACGTTGTAGGGACCATCCGACGTAAAGACACCGACCTCACCATCGGTTGAAATCCAATCCGGCGGCGTTGGTGTTATCCGCGTGTCCGTCAAAACGCTCTCATACCAGAACATGAAGTCATCGGCGGTCAACAACTCGCCATCCGACCAGCGCATGCCCTCGCGCAATGTCAGCGTGTAGGCCGACGCATCGGCACTGGCCTCGATTCTCTCAACGATGTTTGGCACCACCGACCCATCGGGCGTCAGGCGCGTGATCCCTTCGTACGCGACGAAGTTCAGATAGGCTTCATCCGCGCCGCGCGCATCGCCAAAACGCCACGTTCCACCGTAATCACCGACGCTATCGAGAGGCTCGATCACAAAGGGATCGGTCGGCAACCGTTCTTCAAGAGCTGGCAGGCTCCCGTCGGCGACCGACGCTGCAAGCTCCGGCGCCTCATTGTTGGCGTAGGCAGGCAAAGTGACGGCTAGCCCGACGGCAAGCGATCCGCAAACGGCGGCAATTTTCATGTGCATGCAATCCTCCCATACTGCGGCTTTGCGCCACTTATTTCCAAAGCATGGCAGAGTGATTTCACTTTATCAATATTTTTTTCAATATTATTTTTGATGATACAAAAACTTAGCCCCTTAGCAGATCAGCGACGGTTTCTCATTGGAGTGGTCGCCGTGGGCGTCGGGCCTGGTCAACAGTGTATGCTGGGTTTGCCGTACAGAAACCGCAAACTCCCAAGCGGGTGCCAGCTCACATCCACGGCCGCGGCATAGTCTAGGGCGGCGCCAAAACCGGAATTCAAGCGTGACTTTGAGTTTCTGAGAAAACTGTTCAGAGAATGGTTGCGGGGGCAGGATTTGAACCTGCGACCTTCAGGTTATGAGCCTGACGAGCTACCGGGCTGCTCCACCCCGCGACACGGCACGACGACCAGTCCTAGGACCTATCTTCCTGTTCGTGCGAGACGCTGATGTACGAGCCTTGGGCCGGGATTACAAGGGGGCAAGAGCGTGATTTGTGACAGTTTTTTGGCGCTGGTAGCCACTCGCATGCCAGCCATGCGTTAGGCGCCTTGATTGTCCTTCTGCTCGAGGGCCTTAGCAATCCTAAGGGTTCGAAGGAACGCCGTGTTGAGCGCAAAAACAAAGCCCTTCCAGCCACCCAGCCAGTGCCCACGCAAGATATAATTGCGCAGGAACTGCAACGGCATTTCGGTGAGCAGACGGAGCATCAACATCCAGCGCGGTTTGGCGGCAATCTTGCCGATCTCATGGCTAGTGAACCTGTTGGCCTTGTCCACCATGTGAAACCAACTGGTGATCGAATGGTGATGGATCGGCGCGGCAAGCTGACCCGGCATTACCCCCTCTTGCAGCACGACACGGTCATACACCGGATCGTCGCGATAGCGTCCGGCATCACGATGGTAGAGCCGAACGACATTGTAGTCATTGGCGAATGGACGGGGTTTGGTATCGCCTGGGTAGAGGTTAAGAATGCGAACTTTGGAGGCCCCAGGCGCAGGTTCACCGGATGCGAACAAGGCGCTCAGCTCGTCATGCAAAGCTGGGGTTACGACCTCATCCGCATCGAGATTGAGAAGCCAGTTGTGGCGGCACTGGTCTTCGGCGAAGCGTTTTTGTGCGCCATAGCCGCTCCAATCGCGGTGAAAAACCCGCGCGCCCTTGGCCTCGGCGATTGCGACCGTGCCATCGTCGGATCCGCTATCAACAACGACAATATCGTCGCTGAGACCCACGACCGCATCAAGCACTTGACCGAGGCGTGCCTCTTCATTGCGGGTAATCAGAAAGATGGAAAACGGCATCGGGGCACTCGGCGAACGTCTACCCCTATGTCCTGCAGTTCACCTGAGATTGCAATCACTCGCTGTGGTGCTGATTAGCGCCCAGAGATCCTAGGGCGCCTCGCCACCCGCCGTCCTTCGGCTGCCGATGAGCGCTTCAAGGGTGTAGACCAAGATCGCCATGCCGACTGCGCCAAGAACGGCAATGCCGAGAAGCACGACAATGTCGACTGGCCCGCCTATATCGGCGAAGGATGAATCCGTCACGGCCTGCACGAACAACACCGCCGCGACGGCGCCGACGGGCATCGACAGCTGCGCCAACAGAAATTTCCGCCAGCTCACCGAGCGGTCCCGTATCAAGACGAACAGATAAGCAGCTGTGATCAGAGCGGCGACGACAACCATCGCCCAAAACAGGCCGCGGCCAAAGATCTCCTCAAACACGGCGATCATGGTTCCAAATGTCAGTTCTTTCATCCGTCAGCCCTCCCTAAGCGCGGCCGCGCAGCATCGCGTTGTAGGTGGCCTTCAGCGCCACCTCCTTCATCAACCAGCTGATCCAAAGCTCTTCCAGCGGCGCGATCACGCCGGGGAACGAGGGAACCAGATTGTTGCCATAGTCGAACTCAATCAGCATCGCCCGCCCAACACGCGTGATAAGCGGGCAGGATGTGTAACCATCATAGAGCTCGGTTCCGTCCTCACCGGAGATCGCAGCAACCAGATGATCTTCAACCACCGGCACCTGCCATTTCACGCTGGCCGCCGTCTTGCCTTTGGGAACACCGGCAATATCGCCAACCGCAAAGATGTCGTCATACCGGCGATGTCGCAGAGTTTGGGGATCAACCTCAACCCAGCCCTGATCAACCCAACGATCGGCCCAGGAGAGACCGGACTGGCGGATGAATTCCGGCGCCCGTTGCGGCGGGATAACGTGGAGATAATCGTACGCCATCTCCGCGTCTCCGCTCGATGTTGCAAACGTGGCGCGCTTACGCCCCGCATCGACGGATTTTAGCGTGTAGCCATGGACGGCGGCAATGTCGCGATGCTCGAACAACATGCGCACTTTTTCCGCCACGATGGGCACACCGAACAGCGAGCCCTGCGGCGCGGCGTAGACCATGTTCATTCGGCTGCGGGTGCCCGCACGGTCGCCAATGTCCTCGATCAGGAACGTGTGCTTCAGCGGCGCACCCGCGCATTTCATTTCAGTCGCCGGGCGGGTGAAAAGGCCGGTGCCGCCTTCTTCGGTGAAGCGCTGGGCCGCCTGCCAGGTTCGGGCGGCGTACTCGGGGCCAGCGTAAAGAGCACCGATGCCGTTTTCGCCGACCATATCCAGCGAGAACCCTTCAATGGCGTCGTGATCGAGAACCAAGCCGGGCGCCAACACCAACCAATCATAGTCGAGTGTTTGGCCACCTTCGGTCGAAACGGTTTTGGCTTCGGCATCGACCGCCGCCACGGCCTCCGCAATCAATGTCACGCCATTGGGAAGCCAATCGGTTGTCTGCGAAACGACGTAGTCAGCAGGTTTCAAACCTGCCGCAACCAGCGTCAGACCAGGCTGGTAAAGGTGTTGTGGCCGCGGATCGATAATAGTGATCGTCGCGCCATCAAGGCGACGCGACAGGCGATTGGCCAGCGCGGTGCCGGCCGCACCGGCACCAACGATAACGATGCGGGCATTGGTTGAGATCGGCGCGGTTTGCGTTGAACCGGCAGCCGGCCAGGCGAGCCCTCCCAGGCCCGTCATTGCACCGGCAAGCGCCGTGGCGCTCAAAAATTGTCGTCTGTCCAACATCTGGCTATCTCCTCCCGAATGGTCGCCGCACGGCTCTGCGAACTCAGTGCCCAACTGTTTGCGGTGGTTGCGGCACTGAGTGCACACACAGGGTCAGGGTGACGGTGACCTAGTCACCAAACCCGATCCGACTTCGGTACTAAGGGAGGACACGCATGCAGCGGCTGATCAGGATCAACTGGCGGCAAGGGAGGCGTTGAAGGCACGCCAAACTGCCCCGCTTTGGAGCGATCACGCATCTAGACCTCTGTCATCGCATGACATGGACCGTGCAGGTCGCGTGCCGCACAACGCGCGATGCCGTCGAGCCCAGGAAATAGTCCTGGATGCCCGGCCGGTGCGAGGCGATGACGATGCAATCCATTTCCTGCTCACGCGCGAACTCCAAAATAGTGGAGGCGGCGTGACCCCAGATAACGACCGTCTTCGCGGTCGCATCCACTTCTTTGGCCATCAGGTCTAGTTTGGTTTCCGCGGCCTCGCGGTTTTGGTCAAAAACGCTCTGCGGGATGTAGGTGGACGCATAACTAGGAATGTCCTCAATCACGTGCAGCAGCGTGATGGTGCCGCCTGGCTCAAGGAGTGCGCGTGCCGTTTCGATGGCCGGTCCCGATCGACCGCTGTGATCCAAGGCGATGGGCACGAGAATAGAACTGTACATGGCGAAACCTCCCTGTTTGAGGCCACCATCGTGCATGTGTTCACTGCCCTCGCACTGATGTTGATCAGCACCCTTGGCGAGGCGTGTAGCGATGAGGCGCTGAATGCCCGCCGGTTTCTAAGGAGTGGTTGCCACGCAGCTGGCGTTTTCGATCTCCGCGAAAAAAGTCGCCTCGCCCAGGAACAGCCGCTGATAGAGCTCATCAGTCAAAAAACACTGCTCGGCTCGAACCACTTCATCTGCTGAAAGGCGGGCCAAGGTGATCGGCAAAAGCTCCGATACACGTGATCGCTCCACGGGCAAGGGTTGCGCGTCATCATGCTCCGGCCACGTGGCCTCAGCGCGCAAGAGCAGCATATGGAGGATGTCACCAGGCAGATCGAGACTGTTGAGTTCGAGTGCCAACTCAACGAGCAAAACGCCGGCTGGGCCGTAGTTTGGGTGCCCCGGACCTGTTGCCATCTCTATGAGCTGCCAAAAATTGTAGTCACGGCGGCCATGCAGCGTATTTCGTCCTGAAAACCAGGATTGATGGTGAAGAAACGGACGAACAAGCGTTCGCGTACCGGTCACCGCCTCACTGTGGCGCGAGATTAGAGCAGATAGCGTTCGGGCATCATGAGCATAGAGGCAGGTCGCAAGGGCAGGAAAGTGTTCTTCAAACAGTCGCCGTCTCATGTTGCGATCAAAGGAGCTATCATGGCGAAAGCCTGCAAGAAACGGTCTAACGTCGGTCAGTTGGTCCCAAACCAAACGCTCCGCCAATCGGCAGTCTCCTACTTGGATTGCAGCATCATACAGAGCTTCAGCAGTCGCATTAAATGAAAAGAAGAGCTCAGTTTTTCTAACCTCAGCTGCGATCTCACCCAGCAAAGTATCAAGAACAGAAGGACTAACATTGGCGTAGCGATTGAGTTCGTTCGCCATGTTTTCCATACCCTCACGCAGGAACGGGCGGGTGGGAAAATAGTGAAACGGGTCGTTATCCGGCTTTGTCTCATAACCATCTGTGATGACGACGGTTTCGGCATGAAGCGGAGCAAAGCCCAAAGACACCGGCAAGCACAGCAATGCGACACAAAGTGCGATCACATAAAGGGAATTGAACAGGAACCGTTTGAGAGACGACCGCCAACAAACACCGTCATCCTGAGTGTTTCCCATTGATACAGCCTTCGATTTTGGCCGCTTACTTATCACAATTGTTGGCCAGAAGAGCGTCGCGGCTGCTTGCGCAGTTGTTCATCGATAGACTGCCATGCGTCACGCTCTACTGACAACGCTTGCCTTCCTTTTGCAATTCCTGCTCCTTGTCTCGGATATTGTCACGCAAAGCGACGATCGCTGCTCCAATTGTGGCTGCTCGCAATGACTGAGCGATGGCCCAGGCTGCGGGATGCCTCAGCGCAAGTCCGGTGGCACTCCCAGCCGCCCGATCTGCCGCTTCGAGAATCCGCAAGTCAACGTAAAGTTGCTGAAGTTCACCGGGTACCTGCTGCACGCGGTTATGTAGATCAATCTACTCTCGATCGGCTATCGGTCGTTCACGATTGAGACGACTGATATTGTCCTGAATGATCGCACACGCCCTGCTGGTCGACATTGTTCCGACCCTTCTCTCGATGACGCAGATCGAGGATCGGGTACTCGTGGGGGCAGGGGCATAGATGGGAGATTTATCACCGAGGATTTGACGAGGCCCCGGACACGCAGAGCAGCTGTTTACCGCGCAAGAGCCAGAAGATTCCTAGGACATGCCCAAACAAAAAAACCGCCCTGGCGAACCAGAGCGGGTTTTAAGAAATAGTGGTGAGACGATGACCCCATTCTTTGCAGGCCTGGCAACGACCTACTCTCCCGTGCCTTAAGACAAAGTACCATCGGCGCTAGGGAGTTTCACGTCCGAGTTCGGGATGGGATCGGGTGCAGGCTCCCTGCTCAAGCCACCAGGCCGGCAAAGAATGGGGATGTGATTTTGGTCTAAACCTAGCGGTGAGCTAGGACCTGTTCAGTGAGGTGCTTGCAAGGCAAGCGCATGTGTATGGTGTAATGAGAGCAATCAAGCCAATCGAGCAATTAGTACTGGTAAGCTTCATGCATTGCTGCACGTCCACACCCAGCCTATCAACGTGGTCGTCTTCCACGGCTCTCAAGGGAATACTGGTTTTGAGGCTGGTTTCCCGCTTAGATGCCTTCAGCGGTTATCCGTTCCAAACATAGCTACCCTGCAATGCGGCTGGCGCCACAACAGGTCCACCAGAGGTCTGTCCATCCCGGTCCTCTCGTACTAGGGACAGATCCTCGCAATATTCCTACACCCACGGCAGATAGGGACCGAACTGTCTCACGACGTTCTAAACCCAGCTCACGTACCGCTTTAATTGGCGAACAGCCAAACCCTTGGGACCTGCTCCAGCCCCAGGATGCGATGAGCCGACATCGAGGTGCCAAACAACGCCGTCGATATGGACTCTTGGGCGTCATCAGCCTGTTATCCCCGGAGTACCTTTTATCCGTTGAGCGATGGCCCTTCCACACGGGACCACCGGATCACTATGACCGTCTTTCGACTCTGCTCGACTTGTCAGTCTCGCAGTCAGGCAGGCTTATGCCATTGCACTCAACGACCGATTTCCGACCGGTCTGAGCCTACCTTCGCGCGCCTCCGTTACTCTTTGGGAGGCGACCGCCCCAGTCAAACTACCCACCACACACTGTCCCGGGCGTTGTTGCGCCGCGGTTAGACAATCATGACTTCAAGGGTGGTATTTCAAGGATGACTCCAGAACAGCTGGCGCTGCCTTTCATAGTCTACCACCTATCCTACACATGACGACACAATTGCCAGTGTGAAGCTATAGTAAAGGTTCACGGGGTCTTTCCGTCTGACCGCAGGAACCCCGCATCTTCACGGGGAATTCAATTTCACTGAGTCTATGCTGGAGACAGCGGGGAAGTCGTTACGCCATTCGTGCAGGTCGGAACTTACCCGACAAGGAATTTCGCTACCTTAGGACCGTTATAGTTACGGCCGCCGTTTACCGGGGCTTCAATTCGCGGCTTGC